>NZ_CP159218.1:4200000-4500000 GCF_040438885.1 Nakamurella sp. A5-74
TGGCTTGTAACGATCCAATTCAGCCCCGCTGGCGTTTGGATCGATCAAAAGGGAGGGCCTAGTGTCAGCGGCGTCACACGTCGCTGTCAAGCCGGGACCCCGGTCTCTTCCAGCGATCACGCCGACGACGATGGGGACCCATGGTGGAACACAGCGCTGCGACCCGCGTCGTCAACCTGCAGCCGGCCCTGCACGAGTTGGTGACCGTGCTCGCTGCTCCCGTCACGGCGCTCTCCGCGACCTCGGGGGACATCACCGGCGAGGGTGCAACCGGCGTGTTCGCCGCGGACCTGCGGGTGTTGTCGCGATCCCTGTTGACAGTGGACGGACGGTCGCCCGAACCGGTGGCCCACCACCTCGACGGTGCGCACTGCGTCGAGTTCCTCGGGGTGTGCCGCGGTCTCGGTGATCCGGGGCCGGACCCGACCGTGTGGCTGCGCCGGCGACGCACGGCCCTGCGGGACGGACTCCGGGAGGAGATCCTCGTCGAGAACGTCGGAGCTGGGATGCTCGAGATCCTGTTGGAACTCGAGTTCGCCGCCGATCTGGCACCGATCGAGACCGTGAAGCTGGGGGGAGCTGGCCCGGCCGGCGAGCACGAGACCGGGTTTCGGGTCGACGCCGGCATCGCGGTCGCCGAGCTGGCGGATGTCCGGATCCGGATCCGCGCTGAGGGCAACGCCGAAGCCACCGCCGACATGCTGCGGTGGAGCCTGCAGATCCCCTCCAGGGCAACAGCTTCGGTCGGATGGACGTTGACCGTGCAGGATCCGGGGGCGGTGATGGGGCCGGCCACCCGGCTCGGCCTGCAGAATCCCGTCGTCGTCGCGGACGACGCACGGCTCGGGCGCATCGTCGCCCGGTCCGTCGCCGATCTCACCGCGCTGGCCGCTGCGACCGTCGAAGCGCCGGCCGACACCGTACTGACCGCCGGTTCTCCTTGGTATCTCACCCTTTTCGGGCGCGACTCGCTGTGGTCGGCGCGGATGACATTGCCGCTGGGCCTCGGTCCGGCCCGAGGAACTTTGCGCACGCTGGCCGCTCGTCAGGGCACACGGGTCGATCCGCGGACGGCAGAGCAGCCCGGCAAGATCCTGCACGAGCTGCGCCGCTCCGCCTTCCAGGCCGTCGACGCGTTCCTGCCGCCGGTCTACTACGGGACGGTGGATGCGACCCCGCTGTGGATCTGCCTGCTCCGGGATGCCTGGAAGTGGGGGCTGACCTCCGCCGAGGTGAGGCCACTGCTCGACCCGCTCGAGCGCGCGCTGGGCTGGATCCGCGACCACGGGGACGCCGACGGCGACGGATTCCTCGAGTACGTCGACGAAGCAGGCGGGCTCACCAACCAGGGCTGGAAGGATTCCGGCGACTCGGTGCGGTTCGCCGACGGGACGATCGCCACCGGCCCGGTCGCGCTCGCCGAGGTCCAGGGTTACTCGTACGAGGCGATGCTCGCCGGCGCCGAGCTGCTGGCGGCCTTCGGCCGACCAGGTGCGGTCGAGTGGCGCCGCCGGGCTGCGGACCTGCGCGCGAACTTCCGGGCTCACTTCTGGACCGAGGACGAGCTCGGACCGTTCCCTGTCCTCGCGCTGGACGGCGCCAAACGAAAGGTCGACTCCCCGGCTTCCAACATGGGTCATCTGCTGGGTACCGGCATCCTGGATCCCGACGAGGCCGCCGTGATCGCCGCCCGGCTGGTGCATCCGTCGATGAACAGCGGCTTCGGACTGCGCACCATGTCCACCACCGCGGGCGGGTACTCACCGCTGTCGTACCACTGCGGGACGGTGTGGCCGCACGACACCGCGATCGCCATCCTCGGCCTGGTGCGCGAAGGCTGCACCGAACAGGCCGCCGAGCTCGCCCGCGGACTGCTGACCGCCGCGGACGCCTTCGACGGTCGGCTCCCCGAACTGTTCGGCGGCTTCGGGATCGACGACACCCCTGCCCCGGTGCCCTACCCGGCCTCGTGCCGGCCGCAGGCTTGGGCGGCTGCCGCCTCGGTGGTGCTGCTGCAGGCGTTCCTCGGGCTCACCGCGGATGTCCCGGCGGGCACCGTCACGCTCACTCCGGCGCCGCTCATCGGTGGATTCTCCGTCGATGGGCTGGAGATCGCCGGCCAACCCTGGTCCGTCCGCGTCGATCGCTCCGGCGTCGCCGAGGCGAGCCCCCTGGCCGGGATCGAGATCCGCGGCCTCTGACCTGACGGGTCTTCACTCCCTCTTCGCTCGACCGACGAACGGTGGCGCAGGGGGTCGGATGACGATCAGCAGCTGGGGGCCGCGGATGAGGGCGATGCGCAGCCCTCTGCAGCGCCAGACGCGCCGGTGAGCCTGCGAACCGGCGCGTCCAGCGAAGCCTGCGGAGCGGCGCCCTCATCCGCGGCCCCCAACTCCCAGGCACTAACCGGCGAGGGCCACTGCAGAGTCCGGGATGTCGGCGGTCCGCTCGGCGAGCTGCTGGAGCCGCTGGGCCGTCACCTCGTCGGTCGGCGTCATGGTCGTCATCCGAGTGCCGGACTGCTGGTCGACGTAGGTCCAGACGAAGTTGAGCTGCAGCAGTCCCACCCGCGTCGACTGCAGCCGCTTCACCTCGTAGTTGTGCACCAGCACATCGTGGCGGCTCCACAGATCGGCGAACTGCGCCGAGCGGGAGCAGAGTTCGTCGACCAACGCGACGATGCCCGGATCGTTGAGCCGCCGGGCAGCGGTCGCGCGGAACTTGGCCACCATCCGGCCGGCGACGATGTCCGGATCCAGGTATCCGGCACGCCAGGCGTCGTTCAGGAAGAACAGCTTCATGCAGTTGCGATCCCCGACCGGATGGGCGTCGAAGTCGTCGATCAGGAATCGATAGGCCCGGTTGTAGGCGAGTACCGAGTACGCGTGGTCCTGGATCACTGCCGGATAGGGATCCAGCTTGTCGAGTACCGGTTGGAAGGCAGTCCGCAGATCGGCGACGTCCGCGGCCGTCGGGTCAACAGCGCCCCGCGACGGCAATCCGGCCAGGTCCCAGACGTGGGCGTACTCGGCCTCGGTGAGTTGCAGTGTCCGGCAGATCGACTGCAGCACCTGCGCGCTGGCGTTGATCGACCGGCCCTGCTCGAGCCAGGTGTACCAGGTGACACCCACCCCGGCCAGCGTCGCAACCTCTTCGCGCCGCAGGCCCGGTGTGCGGCGGCGGCCGCTGAGCGGCAGCCCCGCCTGCTCGGGAGTGACCCGCTCGCGACGGCTGCGCAGGAAGTCGCCGAGTTCACGTCGTGCGTCCATGACTCCACCCTCCCCCATTCCCTGGCGCGTACCCACCCGCCAGCCGGGTACAGGTGATACCAGGATAACCAGGCTCTCACCACCAGGATCCGGCACCGGTCAGAGTGGTTGCATGACCGCACTCCTGACCCCGCGCGACGGGACCGCCACTCCTGTGACCCCGTCCGGCACGCCACCGACCTTGAGCACCGCTGGCCTGCTGACAGCTCTCTCGGCATTGCTCATGTCGGTGTTGTCGTTCTCGGCAACCAGCGTCGGTCTGCATGACATCGGCCTGGCGCTCGGCGCCAGCCCGGCCTCCCAGTCGCTGGTGATGGCCGCCTACTCCGTCGGGTTCGCCACCCTCATGGTCGTCGGCGGACGGCTGGGGGATCTCTACGGTCGACGGTTGCTGTTCCTGATCGGGATGATCGCCTTCACCCTGACCTCGGTGCTGGCCACCATGTCGCCGGACGTCGGTGTGCTCATCGCCGCCCGGGCCGCCATGGGCCTCTCGGCCGCCATGATGGTGCCGCAGGTGCTGGCCACCATCACTGCCGCCACCTCCGGTACGGCCAGGTCGCGGGCCGTCGCCCTCTTCGGCGCGACGGCCGGCGGCGGCACGGCGCTCGGTCAGGTCCTGGGCGGGTTGCTGTTGTCGGGCAACGTCTTCGGCCTCGGCTGGCGCGCGGTGTTCGCCTTCGCGATCCCGTTCGGGGTGGTCGCCACCCTGGCCGCACTGCGCTGGATGCCGGAAACCCGGCAGCCGGGTCACCGTCATCTGGACCTGGTCGGCACCGCACTGCTCGGCATCTCGCTGGTGACGCTGATGCTGCCGCTCGCCGAAGGCAGCGCGCTCGGCTGGCCGTGGTGGTGCTGGGTGAGCCTGGCCGCATCAGGAGTGTTCGGCTGGGAATTCTGGCGGACCCAGCAGCGACTGCACCGCGCCGGCACCCCGCCGCTGGTACCACCGCCGCTGCTGCGGCTGCGAAGCTACCGGCTGGGGCTGGTGCTCGCGCTGATCCTGATGTCCGGCTACGGCGCCTTCACCTACGAGTACACCCTCGTCACCCAGACCGGGTTGGGCTGGCTGCCGCTGCATGCCGCCCTGGTGACGCTCCCCTTCGCGCTGGTGTTCCTGACAGTCTCGATCGCTTCCGGGCGGTTGGTGCCGCGGTTCGGCGGTCGGCGCATCCTCGCTATCGGTGGTCTGGTGCAGCTCGTCGGGCTGGTCGCGATAGCACTCGTGTCGCTCATCGAGGCGGGCGGTCTGGGCTCGATCTCGTTGGGCGCCACCATGTTCGTGATGGGGATCGGACAGGCGATGATGCTCGGCCCACTGGTCGGCGTCATCCTGGCGCAGGTGCCCGCGTCGTCCGCCGGGGCCGGGTCGGGGGTGTTCACCACCGTCCAACAGGGTTCACTGGCCCTGGGCGTCGCCGCACTCGGCGCGGTGTTCGTCGCCGTCGCGCAGCCCGGGTCCGGTGCGGTGCAACCATCGCACTTCACCGTTGCGTTCGCGGTCTGCCTCGGGATCCAGGCGCTGGGTTCGATCGTCTTCACCGTCACCGCGCTCCGGCTCCCGCGCTCCGACGCCTGAACGGCGTCGGAGTCAGCCGGCAACCGTTGCGGGCCGCTCGCCGAACCGCTTGATCGAGCGCTCCTTGGCCTTGGTCGCTTCCACCTCGCGGTCCTTCGGCGGGGTGGAGGTGACCAGGTCCTCGAGCAGATGCCCGGTGAGGTGGGCGATCTCGGACACCGCGTGGTCGAAGGCCTCCTGGTTCGCGGCCGACGGCTTGTTCATGCCGCTGATCTTGCGGACGTACTGCAGCGCGGCAGCCTGGACCTCGTCCGATGTGGCGTGCGGCTCGAAGTTGTGCAAGGGGCGAATGTTTCGACACATGCGTCCACTGTGGCACTGCGCGACGGTCCCGTCACCCCTGTCCTCCGCAACCGTGCGGAACCGGCCACGGTCAAGCTCAGGAGAACCGGCTCGAACACGACGCTCGGGCGCACCCGCCGCCGAGTGGGCGCGCCGGGCCCGGGATCTGCAATCGCGCATCGCGACAACCGACATCGGCGACATCCCCGGACCGGCCCGCCAGATCGACGAGCTGCAGGCGGAGCTCAGTCGGGGTCGATGGTCGTCAGCGACCACCCCACGCCGGTAGGTCCGCGCGGTCGGCGCACCACGGCCAGATCCACGTCGCACCGCAGGCCCGGCACGTCCAGGTGCGGTGCGGGTGGCCGGTGCACCGGATGCACGGTTCGGAGCCGACCAGGCAGCGCCCGGCGCCGAGGCCGTGGCCGTTCGGGCACCGCAGCGGAGTCAGCTCTATCAACTCGCCGCGCCGGCCACGGCGGTAGTGCGACGGGGGATGACCTCGCTGATCGTCACCGCCCGCCATGAGATCTTTCTAGCACACACGTTCGATTCTGCCGCCGGCGGTCAGCGTCCGAGTTCGTTCCGCCGGCCGGACAGGTGTGCGATCTGGGTCGGGTTGTCCGACAGCTCGATGGCGCGGTCGTAGGCAACCCGCGACAGCTCCTGGTGACCCAGCCGACGCAACAGATCCGCGCGGGTGGCGTGGAAGGGGTGATAGGCGGCGAGCACCGGCTCGAGCCGGTCGACGACGGCCAGCGCCACCTGGGGACCGTCCCTCTCGGCGACCGCGACCGCCCGGTTGAGCTCGACGATCGGGGACTTCTCGAGCCGTACCAGCTGGTCGTACAGCGCCACGATCTGGGACCAGTCGGTGTCCTGGAAGGTCCCAGCGGAGGTGTGCACGGCGTTGATCGCGGCCAGCACCTGGTACCGCCCGGGCGCCTCTCCGGTGGCCAACCGTTCCCGGACCAACCGGTGACCTTCGGCGATCAGTTCGGCGTCCCACGAGCTCCTGTCCTGGTGTGCCAGGGTGACCAGCGCGCCGTCGGCAGTCAGCCGCGCGGTGCGCCGGGAGTCCGTCAGGAGCATCAGCGCCAGCAGCCCGGCGACCTCGCCGTCCGTCGGCAGCAGCGAGCGAACCAGCCGGACGAGCCGGACGGCCTCGGCGGTCAGCTCGCGGCGGATCGGATCAGTACCGGCACCGCTGGCCAGATATCCCTCGTTGAACACCAGGTACAGCACGGACAGCACGCCGGCCACCCGCTCCGGGAGATCCTCGGCGCCCGGCACCCGGTACGGAATGCCGGCCGCCCTGATCTTGACCTTGGCGCGGGTGATCCTGCGGCCCATGGCATCCTCCTGAACCAGGAAGGCGCGGGCTATCTCGGGCACCGTGAGGCCACCGACCATCCGCAGCGTCAGGGCGACGCGCGTCTGCGGCGCCAGCGCCGGATGACAGCAGGTGAAGATCAGCCGCAGCCGGTCGTCGTCGACGACGCCGGCCGGCTCGGGATGTCCGGTGTCATTCACCTCCCGCGCCTGCCTCTCCTTGGCCGGGCGCGCACTGTCGCGCCGGATTCGATCGATGGCACTATGAGCGCCGGTGGTCGTCAACCAGGCACCGGGGCTGGGTGGCACACCATCCTCAGGCCAGCGGGCGAGGGCAACCGCGAACGCCTCGGCGGCCGCCTCCTCGGCGATGTGCAGGTCACCGAAGCGCCGAGCGAGCGCAGCAACCACCCGCGCCCACTCCTGCCGGTGGACCCGGGCGATCACCTGCTGCACGTCCGTCATCCGTCACTCACCCAGCAACGGACGCACTTCCACCTTGCGATTGCAGTGCAGGGATGCCTCGGTGGCCAGCGCGAGCGCCACATCGAGGTCCGGCGCCTGGATGATCCAGAAACCGGCCATGAGCTCCTTGGTCTCCACGAACGGTCCGTCCGTCACGAGCCCGGCGGAGTCCCGGTTGTCGATCGTGGTGGCGGTGTCGGGTCCGCCCAGACCGGCGGCGAACACCCAGTGGCCCTGCGCCTGCAGCCGCTCGTTGAAGACATCGATCGCAGCCATCTCCTCGGGGGTCCCCGAGTTGGCTCGGTCGTCGATCACGCTGAACAGGTAGTGCATGGCGCATCTCCTCGCGGTCGGGGCCGCCCCGCTGGGCCGCCACTCACCAGTACCACGAACGAGGATCTCCGGATCCGACATCCCGCACGGAGGAATCTCGCCGCAGTCGCCGACGCACCGGACCGGTCGGGCCGATCAGGCAGTCGGGTCGTCCATCGCGTCGAGCGTGGCGATGTCGTCCACCGAGATCTCGAAGTCGACGTCGGCGTTCTCGACGATCCGGGACGGGGTGGTCGTCTTCGGCAGCGGCAGCAGACCCTTGTCGAGCACGTACCGGATCGACAACTGCGCGACGCTCCTGCCGTACTTCCGGGCGAGCGCCTGCAGCTCCGCGTTCTCCAGCAGACCGCCGGTGGCCAGCGGCGAGTACGCCTCGACTAGGATCTCGTGCTCGGCGCAGAACGCGGTGACCTCGGGCTGGGTGTGGCCGATGAAGTAACGGATCTGGTTGGCGTGCGGGACCACGTCAGTGGCCTCGATCAGCGACTCCAGGTCGGGAACTTGAAAGTTCGAGACGCCGATCGACCGCACGGCGCCGGAGCCGTAGAGCTCCTCGAAGACCTTCCAGACGGCGATGTTGCCCTCGCGGCAGTCCTTGCCGATCTCCGTCCACGGCCACGGCGCGTGGATCAGGTACAGGTCGATCGCACCCAGATCCAGGTCACCCGTGGTCCTGGCGAACCGCGCGCGGGCCTCGTCGGCGTCCTTGATCTCGGCCGGCAGTTTGGTGGTCACGAAGATCTCGTCGCGCGGGATGCCACTGTCACGGACCGCTCGCCCGACGCTCTCCTCGTTGCCGTAGGCCTGCGCGGTGTCGATGTGCCGGTAGCCGGCCGCGAGCGCGGCGGCCACCGAGTCGTACGTCTCGGGACCGTCCGGGATCTGCCAGGTACCGAAGCCGACCTGCGGGATCTCCACCCCGTTCGACAGGGTGAAGCGGTCGGTCAGGGCATTCGGAAAAGTGGGCATGTCAGATCCTCCGTGATCAGTGATGGGCGTCGGCTGTCCTGCCGGTGCCCGAATCCGGCCGGGCTCACGCCAGCAGGTCGTTGAGGACGATCGTCTGGTCGCGACCGGGGCCGACGCCGATCGCCGAGATCCGCGATCCGGACAGCTCCTCCACGCGCTTGACGTACGACTGCGCGTTCGCCGGCAGCTCGTCGAAGGAGCGGCAGGCAGTGATGTCCTCGAACCATCCTGGGTGGTACTCGTACACGGGCTGGGCGTGGTGGAAACCGGTCTGGGTGAGCGGCATCTCCTCGACCCGTTCGCCGTCGACGTCGTACCCGATGCAGATCGGCACCTGCTCCAGCGATGAGAGCACGTCGAGCTTGGTCAGGAAGTAGTCGGTGATCCCGTTGACCCTGGCGGCGTAGCGGGCGATGACGGCGTCGAACCAGCCGCACCGGCGATCGCGGCCGGTGTTGACGCCGACCTCACCGCCGGTCTTGCGGAGGTACTCGCCCCACTGGTCGTGCAACTCGGTCGGGAACGGGCCGGAGCCGACCCGGGTGGTGTACGCCTTCAGGATGCCCATCACCGCGGTGATCCGGGTGGCGCCCAGTCCGGCGCCGACAGCCGCGCCGCCGGAGGTCGGGTTGGAGGATGTGACGAACGGATACGTGCCGTGGTCGACGTCCAGCAGCGTGCCCTGGCTGCCCTCCATCAGGACGTGCTCGCCGCGGGTGATCGCCTGGTCGAGCAGCAGGCGGGTGTCGGCGATCCGATGCGCGAACTGCTCGCCCTGGGCAAGCACCTCGTCGACCACCTTCTGTGGATCCAGGGCCTTGCGGTTGTAGACCTTGACCAGGATCTGGTTCTTCAGCTCGAGCGCCGATTCGACCTTCTGCTGCAGGATCGAGGGATCCAGCAGGTCCTGCACCCGGACGCCCATCCGGGCGACCTTGTCCTGGTAGGCGGGTCCGATCCCCCGCCCGGTGGTGCCGATCTTGGCCTTGCCGAGGTAGCGCTCGGTGACCCGATCCATCGCAATGTGGTACGGCATCACGAGGTGGGCGTCGGCGCTGATCACCAGGCCGCTGGTGTCGACGCCGCGGGACTCGAGTTCGCCCAGTTCGGACAACAGCGCCTCGGGGTTGATCACCACGCCGTTGCCGATCACGTTCGTGATGCCGGGTGTCAGGATGCCCGAAGGGATGAGCCGGATGGCGAACTTCTGCCCGTCGGGCAGCACGACGGTGTGGCCGGCGTTGTTGCCGCCCTGGTAGCGGACGACCCACTTCACCCGCTCCCCGTACAGGTCGGTGGCCTTGCCCTTGCCCTCGTCGCCCCACTGGGCGCCGATGAGGACGACGACACTCATGGCACACTCCCCTTCCGGGAATCGATTCCTCGCGAGCGGTCGGGATTTCTCGACCGGTAGAAGGGTAGCCGCGCACCGATGAGCCACTGGGACGAGGCCACTGCACTGACGGTTCTGTGCTGCGTGCCCGAAGGTGCGATGGCGCCGATCGCGCCGCTGCTGGCCGAACTCGTCGCCGCGGACACCGTGCACGATGTCGGGCCGCGGCCGGGCCGGGAGATCGATGCGCTGCTGGTCGGCCGGGTGCTGGTGATCGGTGACGACGCCGACCTGGCGGCAGTGGTCGTGCGGTTGATCCGCAAGGAGCTGCTCGGCGCCGTGGAGGTGGCGTACGCCACCGTCGGGCCGAGCGTGGTGGCGCAGCGGTGGTCGCTGCCGGTCGGTCCACGCGCGATCCGTCTCGCCCGCCTCGGCGATCCCGATCTGACCCCGCTGGTGCGCGACGATGCCGGCGGGGTGCTGATCGGCGAGGCCTCACTGGGCCCGATCCTGGGCACGGTCTACCTGGACGAGCACAAGCTGGTCGCCGGAGGGTGTCGGGCGCTGGTCATCGAGCCCGACGCCGCCCAGGGCCTGCGAGTGACGGTGCTGTACAAGAAGTTCGGCCTGATCGGGCGCCGTCCCGTGATCCGCGAGGGCCGCGCCATCCAGATCGGTACCGCCGCAGCACAGCTGGTCGCCGACGGCTGGAGCCGGGGCCGGCCGGTGGAGCGGTGGACCTACTACGCCCACACGTCGCCCCTGCGACTGATCCGCGGCGCGGTCGACTGATCGCTGCGTTCCGACCTGTCCGGAGCCCGCGCCTCAGCCCATCGACTTCTTACCGTCGATGGCCTCGCGGATGATGTCGGCGTGACCCGAGTGCTGGGCGAGCTCCGAGACCATGCCCATGAACACCCGACGGTGCTCCGCACGGCGCCGGGCGGGAACCACGGCGCCGCAGGCAGCGGGTGTGCCTCGTCCAGGTCGACGGTGCGGACCAGCGCATCGGTGCGCTCGGCGACCGCCTGGTAGGCGGCGACAGTTCCGGCCACTGACTCGTTCTCGAGCAGGGTGAAACTGTCGGACCTGGCGGCCCAGTCGGCCTCGGTCATCTCGTCGAAGCCACGGGACATCGAGCCCGCCGTTCCCTCGACGAAGTCCATCCAGCTGTTCTCGGTGTCGATGAGGTGCTTGATCACCCCGCCGAGGGTCAACTCGCTGACGGTGCTGCGATGCCGCGCCTGCTCGTCGCTGATGCCCTCAACGGTGCTCAACAGCAGCCACCGCTGGAACCCCAGGATGTCGAGCAGATCCGCCCGATCCTGCTCGGGCGACGCGCCCCCGAACGTTGCACTGGTGTGTTCGGTGCCCGCTGAATCCGACATCGGTCCTCCAAAGGTGAGCGTGGTCGCGTGCGCTCAATCTAGGACCGAGGACCGACAGTGCGACCGGTCAGGGCAGCAGGTCGGTGGGGATCTCCGGGTCCGCGTCCAGCAGCAGTGCGCGGATCCGGGTCACCTCGGCGTCCTCCTCGAACAACGTGGCAGCCTGGCCGAGCGCCGAGATCGCCCGCAGGATGCCGCGGTTCGGTTCGTGGCTCCACGGCACCAGGCCTGCACCCTTCCAGCCGTTGCGCCGCAACGAGTCCAGGCCGCGGTGGTAGCCGGTGCGGGCGTAGGCGTAGCCGGCAACGTCGTCACCTGCGTCGAGGGCCGTCTCGGCGAGGACGGCCCAGACCAGGCTGGACGTGGGGTTCGCGCGGGCGACATCTGCCGGGTTCTCGCCGGCCGCCAGCGCTGCGGCCGCCGGGTCCTCGGGCAGACGGATCGGATCGGGGCCCAGCAGGTTGTGCATCATCCGTCCATCCTGCTCGGCCCACCCCGCGCCACGGTCACCGGGACCCGGGCCCCGGGCCCCGGGCCCCGGGCCCCGATCATCATCAGGTGCTGCCTGCAGCTCCGCCGCCGCCGGGTGGGCGTCATCCGAACTGCGCGGCGAGCGCGGCGTCCAGGCTGCGGTAGTGCTCGCCGGCCGACCGCACCGCCTGGGCAAGGGATTGCAGGGTCCGCTGCCTGTCGTCCGCGGCGGCGTTCCACCGGGTGAACAGTGCCCGATAGCGCACCAGGGTCTCTGCATCCATGTCTGCAGTGCTCCCGACGACCTTCTGCAACTCGGCCAGGTGTTGTTCGATACGGCGCCAACTGGCCACCAGCGCATCCGCGCCGCCGGCCATCGCGGCGTAGTTCACCGAGATCGCCGTCATCGGTGTGCACCACCCATCGCGCCGGCCAGCGCGGCCTCGGCCGCTGCCATCCGCTGTGCGCTTCCGGTGAGTGCCGTGCTCTGACCGAGCAGCGCATCCTTCATCGCCGCGACCTGCTCGAGGTGGGCGAGCATGGCGGCGGCGAACCGTGGCGCCGCCTCGGTGGACCGCCAGCCCGCCTGGATCTGCTCCAGCGTGCGATGCATGGCCTGGATCTCGGCCCCGAGCGCGGCCGCTCCCCGACCGACCTCCGACCCTGCGGCGGCCACCCGCTGCGTCTCGACCACGAACCCGTTCATCCCTGTGCCCCCTCGGTACAGCGGGATCGGTTCCCGCTCGTCCGAGAAGCTTCGCCCGTGCCGCCGCGCCGGTCGAGGACAGCATTCCGGGATGTGGACAGCTCCGGGCCTGTGGACAACTCGCCGCGGCTACACAACGGCGAAACGGCGCCCGCTCAGGCCGGGGCGAGGAAGGCAGCCAACGCTGCGACGTACTGCGGCTGATCCAGTGCTCCGCAGACCTCGCGAGCCGAGTGCATGGAGAGCATCGGGGCACCGAAGTCGACGGTGGTGATGCCGGTCAGCGCGCCGGTGGTCGGGCCGATCGTCGAGCCGCACGGCAGGTCGGAGCGGGTGACGAAGCGCTGCATCGGCACCCCCGCCTGCTCGCACGCCAGCGCGAAGGTCGCAGCGCCAGGAGCGTCGGTGGCGTAGCGGAGATTGGTGTTGATCTTCAACACCGGCCCACCGTTGATGGCGATGCGATGCTCGGGCTCGTGTCGCTCCGAATAGTTCGGATGCGTGGCGTGAGCCATGTCGCCGGACGCCACGACGCTCCGCGCCAGGGCCGTGAGCAGGTCTTCCCGATCGCCGCCGGCGGCCAGCACGATGCGCTCGAGCACCGCGGGCAGCAGGGTCGATCCGGCGCCGGTTGCCGACGTGCTGCCGACCTCTTCGTGGTCGAACAGCACGATCACCCGGGTACCGTCCGCCGTCTCGTCGTCGGCGAGTGAGCACAGCGCCTGCACCGCGGCGTGGCTGGTGGCGAGGTTGTCGAGCCGCCCGGAGGCCAGCAGATCCTGGTCCCGACCGATCAGCCGCGCCGGCGTCAGATCGAAGGTCATCAGCTCCCACGCGAGCACGTCTGCGGCGTCGACGCCCAGCTGCTCCCCCAGCCAACCGTCGAACGCGACCGGCGCCGAGCTGCTCCCCCAGTGCGGCGTCAGGTGCTGCTGCGGATTGAGCACCAGCCCGCGGTCGTTGACCCCGCGATCCAGGTGCACGGCCAGCTGCGAGACCCGCAGTAGCGGCTCGGCGCAGTGCAACAACTCGGTACGCACGCCGGATCCGTCCCGCACGCTGACCCGACCGGCCAACCCCAGATCACGATCCAGCCACGAATTGAGCAGCGGACCGCCGTAGACCTCGACACCGAGCATCTCCCACCCGGCACGGCTCACCTCGGGCTGCGGCTTGATCCGCAGGTTCGGGCTGTCGGTGTGCGCGCCGATCACCCGGAACGAACCAGCACCTCCGCGGGAGTCCCAGGCAATCAACGAACCATCTCGCCGCAGCAGATACCGGCCCGGCTCCCGCGGAAACCGCCGCGCCTCGTCGATCTCCACATACCCGCTGCGCTGCAACAACTCCGCAGCACTGGCACCGGCATGGAACGGCGTCGGCGACGCGTCGAGATACTGCCGCAGCCCCAGGGTCGGGTCGTCGACGATGGCGGCAGAGGCGGCGGCGGTCATCCTGCGACTCTAGGACTCTCCCGGCGCGATGCACGTCGGCCGCTGCGCTTCGGCAACTCCGTGCCCGGCGCATGCCTGCGGTGACATGATCGGCCGGTGATGCGTGCCCAGCCTGTCGACACCCGTGATCAGCGGTGGGAGTCAGGCGCGCCTGCCTACCGCGTCTTCTTCTGGTCACGGCCCCGAGGGGTTGGTCCGGACCGGATGTGGCTGTCGGACGAGTGGGAGCTCACCGGCGCCGACATCGACCATGTGGTCGCCTGGGTGCACGAGCAAGCCGACGGCCGGCCGGCCAGCCTGTGGGCGGTGACCGGTTCCGGCGATGACGTCACCCACATCCGCCTGGCGGGCACCGATCCCACCGCGTCCGACGACACCTGGCCGGAGTGGGCGGACGCCGACTGGCCCGGTCGTGCACACCCACACCACGACAGCTGACCCGGGGACCTACCGCATCCGTCAGGCGGACCGTGTGCTGGTGATCCCGCCGTCGACGGCCAGCTCGGCGCCGTGCAGATAGGTCGATCCGTCCGACAACAGCCAGACCACCGCCGCGGCGATCTCCTCGGGGGTGCCCGGCCGACCGGCTGGGATGCCGCCGGTCATGGTGGCGATGATGTCGCCGTCTTCCGCGTTGATCGGGGTACGGGTGGCCCCGGGTGAAACGGTGTTGACCCTGATCCCCCGCGGTCCGAACTCCGCGGCCCAGCTCCGGCCAAACTGGATCTCGGCGGCCTTGGTGGCCGAGTACAGGCCGACGAACGGGTGCCCGACGTGCGCCATCCAGGACCCGATGACGACGATCGCGCCGCGGCCGCGATCGATCATCGCCGGCACGAGCGCTGCGGTGAGCACGTGCGGTGCGCGGATGTTCACCGCGAGCGTCGCATCGAGATCGTCGTCGGTCAGGGTGAGGCTGTCGACCGCGGGACACAGCGCAGCGTTGTGGACGACCGCGTCCAGGTTGCCGCCGGCCGCGTCGACCGCGGCCGCAGCGAACGCGCGCAATTCGGCCGGCGACCCGGTGAGGTCGGACGGCAGGAACACGGCTCGACCGCCGTCCGCCTCGATCTCGTCCACCACCACCCGGCCGCGCCCGCTGTCCCGACCGGTGACGACGACACGCCATCCCTCGGCGGCCAGGGCGCGGGCGGTGGCGGCGCCGATCCCACTGGTGGATCCGGTGATCAGGACGGTCGAAGGGGCGGGCGCGGTGTCGATGGAGGTCATGCCCACCAGTGCAGCCCACCCGTCGACGGCGCACCAGGCCGGGCGGTGCCTGGTCACCGGATGCCCAGGCTGCACCACCCCCTTCCTCCTACGCTGGAGGAATGACCGCCGACCGCACTGCGCTGGGGGCGTTCCTGCGTTCCCGTCGGGACGGCCTCACTCCTGCGCGCGCGGGCATGACGGCCTTCCCCGGTCCCAGGCGGGTTCCGGGCCTCCGCAAGGAGGAGCTGGCGATGCTAGCCGGCTTGAGCTCCGATCACTACAGCCGCCTGGAACAGGGCCGGCAACACACCATCACCGATGAGGTTCTACGGGCGCTCTCGCGAGCGCTGCAGCTCGACGGGGTGGAACAGGCCCATCTCCGCGACCTGGCCGCTCCCACCTCGCGCCGTCGCGAGGTGCACGAAACGTCCCAGCGCGCCGAACCGGGCATGCTCCGGCTGATGAACGTGCTTGATCACGTTCCGGTACTGCTGCTGGGGCGCCGATCTGAGGTGTTGGCCCGCAACAGCTTGCTGACCACGGTCCTGGGCAACCCGATGGAACCGGGATCGTCGTTCGTCCGGTGGCTCTTCGTCGATCCGGAGGCGAGGACACGCATCAGCAACTGGGCCGATTTCGCTGCCGCTTCCGTGGGGGCGCTGCGCTACGAGGTCGGTCAGCGCCCGCAGGACCGCCGACTCACCGCGATGGTCGACGAACTCCGCAAGCGGGACGAGGACGTCGCGCGCTGGTGGGACGACCAGGGGGTCACCTTCCGCACCTCACTGACCAAGAACATCACCCACCCGGTTGCCGGGCCACTCACCTTCGGCATCGAAAGTGTTGTCGGTCCCCATGATCCGGACCAGCGGTTGGTCGTCTACACCGTCGAGCCACACTCCACCACGGCCGCTGTGCTGCCGATCCTCGCCGGTTGGTCTGCGGACGCACCCTCGCAGCGGGGTTGATCCCGGGCCCCGGCATACCCTGTTCCGATGGACGGCGAGGGTGCACTCGAGCGCACGCGGCAGGACTACGACACCTTCGCGCTGGCGTACGACGCATTCATCCGGAATGACGTCAGCCATGCGCGCACCATCGGGACCGCGATGGTCACCGCCCTGGCTGAACTGGTGCGCGCCAACGGATCCCTGTCACCGGTGCTGGACGCCGGGTGCGGCCCCGGGCACTGGACGGCCTTGCTCGTCGAGCTGGGGACACCTGCCTACGGCATGGATCTGTCACCGGCGATGGTGGCCATCGCCCGGGGCCGGAGGCCTGACGTCCGGTTCGAGATCGGGTCCGTGCTCGAGCTCAGCGATGCGGACTCATCGGTCGGTGGGATCCTGGCCCACTTCTCCCTGATCCACCTCCCGCCGCCGCTGGTGGACGCCGCCCTGGCCGAGTTCGCCCGTGTCGCAGAGCCGGGAGCCCCGCTGCTCGTCGGCGTACAGATCACCGACGATGCGCATCCCGACGGCTGGGTGCGCTACGGCCACCCGGTCTCGGCTGCCTACCGCTGGAACCTCGACGCCTTGTCGGCACGCCTGCGCCGGAGCGGATTCGCAGAACTCGTGCGCCTGCGGATGGAGGGGTCCTCCGCCGACAAACCGCCGGCCGGCTATCTGCTCGCACGGCACCGACCGTGAGGAGCGTGCGCCCGGGCCCGGCGCCCTGCTCGGCGTCCACCGACGGGGCAGGCAAGCCCGTCAGCCGACGTCGATGCCCGAGTCCCGCTGCGCCGAAATGCGGTTGACGCGCATCGCGAAGATGATCGGGTGCCCCAGACGACGCTGTTCACGGACCGCATGACGCTCCTACCCCTCGGCGACGAGCACCTCGAGCTCGAGGTCGAACTGGACTCCGACCCCGAGGTCATGCGCTACCTCACGGGCGCCGGGCGGACCCGCGAGCAGGTGATCAGAGCTCACCGGATGCGGCTCTCGACCGCAGAACCGGTGCCAGGACTTGGGTTCTGGATGGGGTTCGTGGAGGAGGAGTTCGTCGGTTGGTGGCTCCTGGAGCCGGCCGGCTGGGCCGACGGCGAGCTGATCGAGGGGCAGGCCGAACTCGGCTACCGCCTGTTGCGGCGGCATTGGCGGCAGGGCCTGGCGAGCGAGGGTTCCCGGGAGTTGCTGCGCCACGCCTTCCAGGATCTGGGGATGCACCGCGTGTTCGCCCTGACGATGACGGTCAACGCAGGCTCTCGCGCCACGATGGCATCCGTCGGCCTGCAGTACGAACGGACGTTCGCCGACGACCACGGACTCGCCGACCTCGCCGGCGCCGAGGAGGGCGGGGTCGAGTACGCGATCACCCGGGACGCCTGGGAGGCGGCGCGACTCGTTGATCCCCCGGCCGGGCCGAACCGTTCGTCGCAAGGCTTCCCGCCACCGGCGTAGTCGAACACCAGGAATGCGCCGGGACATCGGCGGCGTGCGGACCGGTTCACCTCTGCACAGGTCAGCGGGAGTTCCGGCGCTCCATGACGTCTGCGAAGAACGCAGCCAGCTCGTCCGTCGCCTGCAGCGGCAGCACGTGCGCGACGTACTGGTCGGGGCGGACGATCACCAGCGCGCCGTCCCGGTCGATCTCCCGGAGGTCGAAGATGTCCGCAGCCGGGTCCGCGGCGTAGACGTGCTCGTAGTCGATCAGGCCGAAGGGTCCGACCCTGGGCAGGAACACCGACGACACCATCGACGTGTCGAACGCGGTGTGCAGCTGCTGGTGGATCACCTTGACGTCGAAAACGGCGTCCGGATCGGCGTCGGCCGGGGTGTGGACGAGTAGGGGTGACGACGGGTCGGTCAGAACCCAAGCAGCCCAAGCGGACAGCGCAGAGTCGCGGTCAGCCGGGGCGGCCCGGTCGGCGAAGGCGTACAGCCGCCACCGACCGTCGGCGCGGGCATGGTGGCCCAGCTGCACCGGATTGCCATCGGCCACCCGCACCACGGGCGCCGACTTGAAGCGCTTGCCGATCGGGAACCCGGCGGCGAGCTCGGCCTGGTTCCCTCCGCCGACGATCATCGACGGTCGGTACTGCGTCATGAAGCCGGCCGGGAACTCGGCGGTGGCCACGTAGAACTCGCCGAGCTCCGCGGGGCTCGCGAAGTAGTCCGGCTTGCGAGACATCATGGAGGACCACTCGCGGTCGAAGTCGATGAGGTTCTGGGCGATCTCCTGCCGTTCCGCCGAATACGTGGCCAGCAGCGCCGCCGGGCTCAGACCCGTCAATACGTGCGCCAGCTTCCACCCCAGGTTGAACCCGTCCTGCATGGAGACGTTCATCCCCTGCCCGGCCTTGGCGCTGTGCGTGTGGCAGGCGTCGCCGGCGATGAACACCCGCGGCGTGCGTTGATCGGTGAGCTCCACCGGCACGTCGTCGAACTTGTCGGTCACGCGGTGGCCGACCTCGTAGACGCTGTACCAGGCGACATCCCGCACCTCGAGGGTGTACGGGTGCAGGATCGCGTTCGCCTTGGCGGTCGCCTCCTCGGCTGTTGTCCGGCGGACGGCACCCGCGTCATCGGGAGCGACCTCGCCGAGGTCGACGTACATCCTGAACAGGAATCCGCCCTCGCGCGGGATGAGCAGGATGCTGCCGGCGTTGGACTGGATCGCGCACTTGGTGCGGATGTCCGGGAAGTCGGTGACGGCCAACGCATCCAGCACCGCCCACGCGTGGTTCGCATGGGCGCCGACATGTTTGCGGCCGATGGCGTCGCGCACCCGGCTCCGCGCCCCGTCGCAGCCGATCACGTACTTCGCTCGGACCGTGCGCTCGGCGCTCTTGTCGGGGCCGGCCGCCCGCCGCAACCGCACCTCCACCGGGGCGTCGTTCTCCTCGGGCACCTCGAGACCGACGAACTCCCAGCCGTAGTCGGGGGTCACCCTCGCTGGGGCGATCGCGGCCACCTCGGCGAAGTGGTCGAGCACCCTGGCCTGGTTGACGATCAGGTGCGGGAACTCGCTGATGCCGAACTCGTCGTCGACGGTGCGGGAGCTGCGGAGGATGTTTTCGGACGCGTCCGGATCGGGCGTCCAGAAGTTCATCTCGGTGATCCGGTAGGCCTCGGCGATGATCCGCTCCGCGAAGCCGAACGCCTGGAACGTCTCGACGCTGCGCGCCTGGATGCCGTCGGCCTGACCGATGGCCAGTCGTCCGTCCCGTCGCTCGACGAGTCGGGTGTGGATCGTCGGGAACTGCGCCAACTGCGCCGCGAGGAGCATTCCGGCCGGACCGCTGCCGACGATCAGCACGTCCATCTCGTCCGGCAGTTCATCCGGTCTGTCGACACCTGCGCCGTCCGCCGGCCGAACCCGGGGGTCACCAGAGACATAGCCGTGGTGGTGGAACTGCATGGGACCTCCGCGTTGAGATTCCGAGTGATCGTGGCGCTACTCCGGCAGATCATATACGTTCTGCTGATGATGTCGCAGAGCGGCGATGGAGCTCCTGAGGGCGTCCTGCCGACCCACCCGGGCAAGATCATCGCCGTCCACCTCAGCTACTCCTCGCGAGCCGAGCAACGCGGGCGCCGCCCGGAGCAGCCCTCCTACTTCCTCAAGCCGACGAGCTCGCTGGCCGCGAACGACGGCACCGTGGAACGCCCTGCTGGTACTGAACTGCTGGCGTTCGAGGGCGAGATCGCGCTGGTGATCGGCACGGTCGCCCGGAATGTCTCCGCGCAGGACGCCTGGCGCCACGTCTCCGGCGTCACCGCCGCGAACGATCTCGGGGTCTACGACCTGCGCGCCGCAGACAAGGGCTCGAACCTGCGCTCCAAGGGTCGGGACGGGTTCACCCCGGTCGGGCCGAGGGTGCTCGACGCGGCCGGACTCGATCCGGCCCGGTTGCGCATCACCACCCGCGTGAACGGGGCGCTCGCGCAGGACGACACCACCGAAGGACTGCTGTTCTCGCTGCCGCAGCTGGTCGCCGATCTCTCGCAGCACCTCACGCTGGAGCCGGGCGACCTGATCCTCACCGGCACCCCCGCCGGATCGTCGGTCATCGTCCCGGGCGACGTCGTCGAGGTCGAGGTGCTGAACCTCCTTTCGGGTACGAGCACCGGCGTGCTGCGCACGACGGTCATCCAGGGCGAGGTTCCCTTCGACCCCGAGCTCGGATCGCTGCCGCAGGTCGACGACACCCAACGGATCGAGGCCTGGGGATCGCGGAAGGCTGCCGGGCTGCCCGCCTCCCCCGACCCGGAGGCACCCGAACCCGGTGCGGCGCAGCCGGTGCTGACCCCGGAGCTGCGCGCGCAGCTGATGCAGATCCCGGTCGCTGCGCTGTCCGGCCAGCTCCGCAAGCGCGGTCTGAACGACGTCACCATCGACGGCGTGCGCCCGCTGCATCCGGACGCGAAGCTCGTCGGGACGGCACGCACCCTGCGTTTCGTGCCCGCCCGGGAGGATCTGTTCACCGCCCACGGCGGGGGCTACAACGCACAGAAGCGAGCGTTCGACTCGGTCGAGGAGGGCGAGGTGATCGTCATCGAGGCCCGCGGCGAAACCGGCTCGGGAACCCTGGGTGACATCCTCGCCCTCCGCGCCCACGCCCGGGGCGCCGCGGGGATCGTCACCGACGGCGGTGTACGAGACCTCGATGCCGTTGCCGCGGTGGGCATCCCGGTCTGGAGCGCCGGTGCGCACCCGGCGGTGCTCGGCCGCAAACATGTGCCGTGGGACGTCGATGTCGCGATCGGGTGCGGCGGAACGACAGTGCTCCCCGGAGACGTCCTGGTAGGTGACGCCGACGGAGTGATCATCATTCCGCCGTCGCTGGTGGCCGAAGTGGCCGCCGCCGCGGCTGCCCAGGAGGTCGAGGATGCCTGGATCGCCGATCGGGTCCGCGAGGGCAACGCGGTGGACGGTCTGTTCCCGATGAACACGCTGTGGCGCGCCCGTTTCGACCAGCGCGAGCAGCCATGACCACAACCACCGCAGGCGGTGTGAGCAAGTCCGCCCTCGCCCACGACTGGCTGCGCCGGCGGATCGCGCGGCACGAATACATCCCCGGCCACCGGTTGGTACTCAGCACGATCGCCGACACACTGGACATGAGCGTCGTCCCCGTCCGCGAGGCCATCCGGCGGCTGGAAGCCGAGGGGTTGGTCAGCTTCGAACGCAACGTCGGAGCGCGGGTCGCCATGGTCGATGAGAGCGAGTACCAGTTCACGATGCAGACGCTCGGCGTCGTCGAGGGGGTGGCCACCGCGCTGTCGGCACCGTTGCTCACCGGGGCCGAACTGGCCCGTGCGGAGCGCATCAACCACCAGCTCGAGCAGCTCCTGGACGACTTCGACGCGCTCACTTTCACCCGGCTCAACCAGGACTTCCACGCGGTGCTGTTCGCGCCGTGCCCCAACCCGCACATCCTCGATCTGGTGCAGCGCGGTTGGGGCAGGCTCGCGGGCATCCGTGACTCCACGTTCGCCTCTGTGCCCGAGCGGGCCGGCCACTCCGTCGGAGAGCACACGGACATCCTCCGGCTGATCCGCACCGGCGCCGATTCGCTGGAGATCGAGCTTGCGGCCCGCCGGCACCGGTGGCGGACCCTGGACGCATTCCTCGCCGCTCGACACCCGGACCATCAGCTCGCATCCGAGAGCTCTCACGACGAAGGGCCGCAGGCACCGTGACCACTCCCCCGCAGACCGAACGCGCCGTTCCCGCCGGTCTCCCCGGTCATCTGCAGCACCACATCGACGGCGTCGCAGTGGATTCCGTCGACGGCCGCACGTTCGACGTCCTCGACCCGGTGACGAATCAGACCTACCTCACCGCCGCTGCCGGTCAGCAGGCCGACATCGATCTGGCCGTCGCGGCGGCCCGCCGAGCATTCACCGACGGCCCTTGGCCAGGAATGCTGCCGCGGGCGAGATCCCGGATACTGCACCGGATCGCGGACATCGTCGCCGATCGCAACGAGGTCCTGGCGCAGTGGGAGTCCTTCGACTCCGGTCTGCCGATCTCGCAGGCCCTCGGGCAGGCCCAGCGCGCCGCAGAGAACTTCCGATTCTTCGCCGATCTGGTGGTCGCGCAGTCCGACGACACCTACAAGGTCCCCGGGCGGCAGATCAACTATGTGAACCGCAAACCGATCGGTGTCGCCGGATTGATCACACCGTGGAACACCCCGTTCATGTTGGAGTCCTGGAAGTTGGCGCCGGCCTTGGCCACCGGCAACACCGTCGTGTTGAAGCCGGCGGAGTTCACCCCACTGTCGGCGTCGTTGTGGGCGGGGATCTTCGAAGAGGCCGGTCTGCCGCCGGGGGTCTTCAACCTGGTCAACGGGATCGGGGAGGCTGCTGGTGACGCACTGGTCAAGCATCCCGACGTGCCGCTGATCTCCTTCACCGGAGAGAGTGCGACCGGGCGGCTCATCTTCGCGAACGCCGCCCCCCACCTCAAGGGACTGTCGATGGAGCTCGGCGGGAAGTCGCCCGCGATCGTCTTCGCTGACGCCGATCTGGACGCCGCGATCGACGCGACGATCTTCGGCGTGTTCTCCCTCAACGGTGAACGGTGCACTGCCGGCAGCCGGATCCTCGTCGAGCGGTCCGTCTACGACGAGTTCGTCGAACGCTATGCGGCACAGGCGAAACGGGTGGTCGTCGGCGATCCGAGCGATCCGGCCACCGAGGTGGGTGCGCTGGTCCATCCGGAGCACTACGCGAAGGTGATGTCGTACATCGAGATCGGCAAGCGGGAGGGACGCCTGGTGGCCGGCGGTGGCCGGCCGGAAGGATTCCCCACCGGGAACTACGTCGCCCCCACCGTCTTCGCCGATGTGCCGTCGGATGCCCGGATCTTCACCGAGGAGATCTTCGGGCCGGTCGTCGCGATCACCCCGTTCGACACCGAGGAGGAGGCGCTCGCGCTCGCGAACGGCACCCGGTACGGCCTGGCCGCCTACGTCTGGACGAACGACCTGACCAGGGCACACACCTTCTCGCAGGCCGTCGAAGCCGGGATGGTCTGGCTCAACTCCAACAACGTGCGGGATCTGCGGACGCCGTTCGGCGGCGTCAAGGCCTCCGGCCTGGGGCACGAGGGCGGCTACCGCTCGATCGACTTCTACACCGACCAGCAGGCCGTGCACATCAGCCTGGGTACTGCCCACCAGCCCACCTTCGGCAAAGCCGTTGCACCCCGAGGAGATCAGCCTTGAACACACAGCTGAGCACGCCGATCCCGATCCCCGACGTCGAGCCGCCGGACATCGTCCGCTGCGCCGCGATGGAGATCGTCGTCACCGATCTGGCGCGCTCCCGCGAGTTCTACGTCGACGTGCTCGGGCTGGTCGTGACGCAGGAGGACCAGCGGTGCATCTACCTGCGCTGCTTCGATGAGTTCATCCACCACAACCTGGTGCTCCGGCAGGGTCCTGTCGCGGCAGTGGCGGCCTTCTCCTATCGGGTACGCACGCCGGCGGACGTCGACCGGGCCGAGGCGTTCTACCGTGCGCTGGGATGCCGCGTCGAGCGTCGGGCCGACGGGTTCCGGGCCGGCCTGGGCGACTCCGTGCGGGTGCAGGATCCGCTCGGTTTCCCGTACGAGTTCTTCCACCACGTCGAGCACGTCGAGCGGCTGGCCTGGCGCTACGACCTGCACGTGCCGGGCGCGCTCGTCCGATTGGACCACTTCAACCAGGTCACCCCGGACGTCCCGCGCGCGGTCGCGCACCTGGAGTCGCTGGGCTTCCGCGTCACCGAGGACATCCAGGATTCCGATGGCGTCCAGTACGCCGCGTGGTTGCGCCGTAAGCCGACCGTCCATGACACGGCGATGACCGGTGGCGACGGGCCGCGGATGCACCACATCGCCTTCGCCACCCACGAGAAGCACAACATCCTGTCGATCTGCGATCGACTCGGTGCGCTGCGCCGGTCCGATGCCATCGAACGCGGTCCCGGCCGACACGGGGTGTCCAACGCGTTCTACCTCTACCTCCGCGATCCTGATGGGCACCGGGTGGAGATCTACACCCAGGACTACTGGACCGGTGACCCCGACAATCCCGTCGTCACCTGGGATGTGCACGACAACCAGCGCCGCGACTGGTGGGGCAACCCGGTGGTGCCGTCCTGGTACACCGAGGCGTCCAGGGTGCTCGACCTGGACGGCGAGCTGCAGCCCCTGACCAGCCGCACCGGTGCCAGCGAGATGGCGGTGACGATCGGCGCCGACGGCTTCTCCTACACCCGCAAGGACGACACCGAGTCGATGCCCGAATACAAGCTGGGCCACCAACTCTGACCTGACGGGATCTCCTCTCCCTGCTTCGTCGGTCGCTCGATCAGCGCGAACTACGGTGGTCGAGCAAGGGAGGAACGACCGCGTCGAGACCCGACACATCGACGACCGAGCACGTCATGACGGGATCTCGTCTCCCTCCTTCGCCACGGGTCGAGGAGATCCAGCGACACCTCGCCGACCACGACGTGCCGGTCGAGCTGGGACCGATCCAGCGGGCGGGCACCCAGGGCGAGATGACGTCGCTCTACTGCCGTGATCCCGTCGGCAGCCTGATCGAGATCTCCCACTATCCGGTGTAGCTGCCGCCGTCCGCTCACAGAAGTCGACTCGAGTGGCCGAAAAGCGGAGCCGGGGCTGGATTCCCGCTCACTGGCGACCGGTTCTGTGAGCTGACCGAACGGGGACGGGTCTCGACTCACTCCGTTCGCCCGATCATCGAAAACCTCGCTGGTCCCCTTCGACTGCTCCGTCGCTCAGGACAGGGAGCACGTGAGGGACGAGCGCGTCGAGACCCCGACATGACACAGCAGGTCTGTCGGCGTCGGGGCGTCGGTCAAACGGGGGCGTTCCCGCGCGCGACGGCCACAGTGCATGCTGGCTGCATGGAGCCCAGCGAAGCGTTTCACGATGCGGCCGACCTTGCCGGTCGGCTGGGCGAGACCGGCTACCTCGCCGACGATGCCCTGGCGACGGTCGGGTGGTTGGCGCTGCGACTGCAGCGCCCGTTGCTGCTGGAGGGCGAGCCGGGAACCGGCAAGACGGCGCTCGCGGAGGCCATCGCGCAGACGCTGGACATCCCACTGGTGCGGCTGCAGTGCTACGAGGGGATCGACGCCACCCAGGCGCTGTACGACTGGGACTTCCCGCGCCAGATCCTGCACCTGCGGGCCTTGCAGGCCACCGGCGGCGGCGACACCGGCAACCTGGAGGAAGTGGAGGACCAGCTGTTCGACGACCGGTTCCTGCTGGCGCGCCCGGTGTTGCGGGCGCTGCGCGAGTCGCCGGTCGTGCTGCTCATCGACGAGATCGACCGTGCCGACGACGAGTTCGAGGCCTTCCTGCTGGAGGTGCTCTCGACCTGGCAGGTGACCATCCCCGAGCTCGGGACCATCACCGCGCCGACGCCGCCGATCGTGGTGCTGACCTCCAACCGGACCCGGGAGCTGCACGACGCACTGAAGCGTCGCTGCCTCTACCACTGGATCGAGCATCCGGATCTGGCGCGCGAGCTCGCGATCGTCCGGAGCCGCGCACCACAGGTCAGTGCCGCACTGGCCGCCCAGGTGGTCGCCGCGATCCAGCGGATGCGTAACGATCACCAGCTCATCAAGCCCCCCGGCGTGGCCGAGACCCTCGACTGGGCCCGCGCGCTGCACGAACTCGGCATCTCGACCCTGGATGTGCAGACCGCCGCCGCGAGCCTGGGGGCTGCGGTGAAGTACCGCGAGGATGCCGATCGGGTGCGGGCCGCCCTCGACCACATCCTCGCCCGCTGAGGCCGTGTCCCGATGAGCTCATCACCCCCTGGACCTGCGGCACTGCTGCCGCAGCGACCGGTCGTGCACGAGGCCGATGAGCTGCTGCTCGGGTTCGCCCGTGCGCTGCGTGCCGCAGGGGTCCCGGTGACCGCTGATCGCGAGCGGACCATGCTGGAAGCTGTTGCGGCAGTGGGGTTCGGCCACATGACAGCAACCTATCTGGCAGCGCGCGCCACCCTCTGCGGATCGCCGGCCGACCTCGAACGCTACGACCAGGTGTTCGTCGCCTGGTTCGGCGGAGTCCGTGCCGGGCACTCGGCGAAGCCCCCGCCGGCGACCTCGGTGCAGGTCGCACCGCTGGACGACGGCGGGGGTGACGGCGAGGCGACCGGCGAGAGCATCCACGCGATCGCCAGCGCAACGGAGGTGCTGCGCCACCGGGATGTCGCCACGATGAGCCTCGCCGAACGCACAGCGCTGGCCGGCCTGTTCGCGAAGCTCGTCCCACGAGCGCCGCAACGCCGAGCTCACCGGCACACTCCGGCACACCGGGGCCGGGTGGACGCCCGCGCGACGCTCCGCGAGGAGCTGCGCCGGATGGGCGAGCCAGGGAGCATCCGTCGGCGGCGGCGGGGTCTGCGGCCGCGCCGCATCGTGCTGCTGATCGACGTGTCCGGCTCGATGACGTCCTACGCGGACTCGCTGCTACGGCTGGCCCACCGCTACGTCGCCGGCGGAGCACCGGTGGAGGTCTTCACGGTGGGCACCCGGCTCACCCATGTCACCCGCGCCCTGCGACAGATGGATCCGGAACGAGCGCTGGTGGCTGCCGGGTCGATGGTGCCGGACTGGTCGGGCGGGACCCGGTTGGCACAGGGGCTGGCGATCTTCCTGCAGCGCTGGGGGCGACGCGGCCTGGCGCGGGGCGCTGTCGTCGTGCTCTTCAGCGACGGGTGGGAACGCGACGATCCGCAGGCCCTGGGGGAGCAGGTCCGCCGGCTGCAGCTGCTGGCGCACCGGGTGATCTGGTCCAACCCGCATCGCGGCAAGGACGGCTATCTTCCGGTACAGCAGGGCATCGTCGCCGCCCTGCCGTTCGTCGACGACTTCGTCTCGGGCCATTCGATGGCGGCGTTCGAGGATTTGATCGGAATGGTGGCCCATGCGTGAGGTGCTTCCCGAACTCCTGCAGTGGTGGCGGGCCGGGGTCGACGTCGGTGTCGGCACCGTGGTGGCGACGTTCCGGTCGGCCCCCCGCCCGCCCGGTGCGTCGATGCTCGTCGGACCCGGTGGAGAAGCGGTCGGGTCGGTCTCCGGTGGGTGCGTCGAGGGTGCGGTCTACGAGCTGGCCCAGCAGGTCGTCGCCTCGGGATCCCCTGTGCTGCAACGCTATGGCGTCAGCGATACCGACGCCTTCGCGGTGGGGCTGACCTGCGGCGGGATCCTGGACGTCTTCGTCGAGACCGTCAGCCGCACGACGTTCCCCGAATTCGGCGAGCTGGCCGACGACATCGACGCGGCCCGTCCGGTGGCGGTGGCGACCGTCATCGAGCATCCCGAAGCGATGCGGGTCGGCAACCGGATCATCGTCCGCCCGGAGGACGCTGTCACCCCACGCACCGGCAGTCTGGGTGGGGACCGAGCCGACGACGCGGTCGCGGACGACGTCCGCGGGCTGCTCGCTGCAGGCCGCAGCGCCACCCTCACCTACGGGCCGGACGGCGAACGGCGCGGCGAGGGAATGCGGGTCTTCGTCTCCACGTTCGCGCCGAAGCCGCGGATGATCGTGTTCGGGGCCATCGACTTCGCCGCCGCCGTGGCCCGGCAGGGAACGTTCATCGGATACCACGTGACCGTCTGCGATGCGCGGGGGGTCTTCGCCACCGCGAGTCGCTTCCCGGCAGCCGACGAGGTCGTTGTCGACTGGCCACATCGTTATCTGCGGGCGCAGGCGGAGGCGGGCCGCATCGACGACCGAACGGTGCTGTGCGTGTTGACCCACGACCCCAAGTTCGACGTCCCCCTGCTGGAGGTGGCGCTGCGCCTGCCCGAGGTCGCCTTCGTCGGAGCGATGGGCTCCCGTCGCACCCACGAGGACCGGCTGGCAAGGCTCCGGGAGGCCGGCCTGACGGCCGCCGAGCTGGACAGGTTGTCGAGCCCGATCGGACTGGATCTCGGAGCCCGCACCCCCGAGGAGACTGCGGTGAGCATCGCAGCCGAGATCATTGCGCTGCGGTGGGGCGGAAGGGGCAGCCGTCTGGCCGCCGAGAGTGGACCGATCCACCACTCCGGGAGCTTCCACTCCGCAGGTGCGGAGTGAAGAGCGGGTCCGGCTCCGCATCTGCATTACGTCACTCGGGGGTGGGCTATTACCTGGTCGTCCGGCCGGTTGCCTCGCACGGTAGGTCCGGGCACACTGCGAACTAGTGACCGGGAGCACACCTGGCCGCGCTGTCACAAGGGAGTGATTCATGACCCGCATCTCCGTGTCCGTCGACGGTGCCTCGTACACCGACGACGTGGAGCCTCGAACCCTGCTCGTGCACTACCTGCGGGAACAGCTCGGGAAGACCGGGACGGTCGTGGGGTGCGACACCAGCAACTGCGGCGCCTGCACGGTCCACCTCGACGGACGCAGCGTGAAATCCTGCAACGTACTGGCCGTGCAGGTCGACGGGCATGACGTCACCACCATCGAAGGTCTCGCCCAGGACGGCGAGTTGCACCCCATGCAGAAGGCCTTCCACGAGTGCCACGCCCTGCAGTGCGGCTACTGCACCCCCGGGATGATCATGCAGTCGATCGACCTCCTGAACGAGAACCCCGCCCCGAGCGAGCAACAGATCCGCGAGGGACTCGAAGGAAACCTGTGTCGCTGCACGGGATATCACAATATCGTCAAGGCCGTGCAGCAGGTCGCGAGCTCGACGGGGGCGCAGGCATGACCGTCACCGACGACCGGCCGACCACCGAGGTCGGCACCGCCCGCCTCCGCAAGGAGGACCAGCGGTTGATCACCGGCCGCACCAAGTGGACCGACAACATCCAGCTCACCGGCATGTTGCACATGGCCATGGTGCGCAGCCCGTTCGCCCACGCGAAGATCACCGCGATCGACACCAGCGCAGCCGCAGCCGCACCCAACGTCGCCGCCGTGTACACCGGTGCTGATCTGGGTGAGGGTCAGGGCGTGCTGATCAACGCCTGGCCGATCACACCCGAGCAGAAGACCCCGACCCATCTGCCGATGCCCAGCGAACGGGTCGCCTTCGCCGGCGAGATCGTCGCCTGCGTCGTCGCCCGCAGTGCCGCCGCGGCCCGCGACGCCGCCGAGCTCGTCGACGTGGACTACGAGGAACTGCCGGCAGCACTGGAGCTCAAGGACGCGCTCAGTGACCGGGTGCTCGCCCACCCCGAGCTCGGCACCAACAAATCCGCCTACTGGGTCTTCGACTCGGCGGCAGCCGGCACCGGCGGCGATGTCGAGGCCGCGATCACCAAGGCCCGCACCGACGGCGTCGTCATCGAACGGGAGTTCCGGCAGAACCGGCTGATCCCGGCATTCATGGAGCCGCGCTCCGTCGTCGTCGACCCGACCGGCGAGCAGAACGTCATGTGGAGTGCCACCCAGGTGCCGCACATCGTGCGGTTCGCGCTGGCTGCGACCACCGGTGTTCCCGAATCCAAGATCCGGGTCATCGCCCCGGACGTCGGCGGCGGCTTCGGCGGCAAACTCCAGGTGACCCCCGAGGAGTGGATCACCTGGTGCGTCGCCCGGAAGCTGGGCAAGCCGGTGAAGTACACCGAGACCCGCTCCGAGTCACTGGTTGCGGCGCACCACGGCCGGGACCAGTGGCAGAAGCTCACCCTCTCCGCCGAGAAGGACGGCACCGTCACCGGCTTCAAGGTCGAGCTGACCGCGGATCTCGGCGCCTATGTCGCCGTCGTCGGCGGCGGCGTCCCGGTGCTCGGGGCGTTCATGTTCAACTCGATCTACAAGTTCCCGGCCTACCACTTCGCCTGCCAGACGGTGCTGACCAACAAGACCTGGACGGACGCCTACCGCGGTGCCGGTCGGCCCGAGGCGACCTTCGGCATCGAGCGCATGATGGACGAGCTCGCTGCCGAGCTCGGCAGGGAACCGCTGGAGCTGCGGAAGCAGAACTGGATCCGCAACGACGAGTTCCCCTTCACCACGGTCTGCGGGATGGAGTACGACTCGGGCAATTACGAGGCGGCGACCGACGAGGCCACCGCGAGCTTCGGCTACGACGAGCTGCGGGCCGAACAGAAGAAACGGCGCGACGCGGGGGATCCGGTCCAGCTGGGCATCGGCATCTCGACGTTCACCGAGATGTGCGGCCTGGCCCCGTCCCGGGTGCTCGGCTCGCTCAACTACGGCGCCGGCGGCTGGGAAGCGGCCAGCGTGCGCATGTTGGCCACCGGCAAGGTCGAGGTCGTCACCGGGGCCAGCGCCCACGGGCAGGGTCACGAAACGGCGTTCAGCCAGATCGTCGCCGACCAGCTCGGGGTGCCGTTCGACGACGTCGAGATCCTGCACGGCGACACCCAGATCTCGCCGAAGGGACTGGACACCTACGGTTCCCGGTCGCTGGTGGTCGGCGGTGAGGCACTGGTCAAGGCGAGCGAGAAGGTGATCGCGAAGGCCAAACCCGTTGCGGCACATCTGCTCGAGGCGTCGCTGGAGGACATCGAGTTCTCCGCCGGGCGCTTCGGGGTGCGCGGCACCGATCAGGGCCTCGCGATCCAGGAGGTGGCGATGGCCGTCTTCTCGGCGCACAACCTCCCCGACGGGATGGAGCCGACGCTGGACGCCGACGCGGTCTACGACCCGGTCAACTTCTCCTTCCCGCACGGCACCCACCTGTGTGCGGTCGAGGTGGACACCGAGACCGGCGAGATCAAGATGCGCAAGTACACCTGCGTGGACGACATCGGCACCGTCATCAATCCGCTGATCGTGGCCGGCCAGGTGCACGGCGGACTCGTCCAGGGGATCGCCCAGGCGCTCTGGGAGGACGCGGTGTTCGACGATGCCGGCACCCTCGTGTCGGGCTCGTTCGTCGACTACACCCTGCCGACGGCGGCCGACACCATCAGCTTCGACGTCCACCACCGCTCGACCCCGTCGCTGACGAACACGTTGGGCACCAAGGGGGTCGGCGAGGCGGGGACGATCGCCTCGACGCCGGCGGTGGTCAACGCCGTCATCGATGCCATCCGGCACCTGGGCGTCGACGACATCGTCATGCCGTGCACACCTGAGCGGGTCTGGAAGGCCATCCGGTCGGCCGGAGCGAACCAGTCGGCGCCGACCGTGGGCGCGGCCCAGCCGCACTTCGACGAGTCCGAGACCCAGAACGGAGCAGCGCTGTGATCCCCGCATCGTTCGCCTACGCCGCACCCACCACCCTGTCCGAGGCGCTGTCGGCACTCGCCGAGGGCGGCGATGAGGCCAAGATCATGGCCGGCGGCCAGAGCCTGCTGCCGATCCTGCGGATGCGGCTCAACGCCCCGTCCACCGTGATCGACCTCAGCAGGATCGAGGAGTTGCGCGGCATCAGCGAGGACGGCGACCACGTCGTCGTCGGGGCGATGACCACCCACTCCGATGTGGTGAGCAGCGCGCTCATCCAGCAGCATGCTGCGCTGTTGGTTCAGGCGATCCGGGAGGTCGCGGACCCGCAGATCCGGCATCGCGGCACCCTCGGCGGAGCACTCGCGCACGCCGATCCGGCGGGTGACGTCGGTGCGCCGGCGCTCGCGCTGGACTGCGAGTTCGTCATCGCGAGCCAGGACGGAACTCGGCGGACCGTTGCTGCCACGGACTTCTTCACCGACCTGTTCGAGACTGCCGTCGGTGAGGACGAGCTGCTCGTCCAGATCCGGATCCCCAAGCACACCGGCTGGGGCGCCCACTACGAGAAGTTCGTGCGGGTCAAGCACCAGTGGTCGATCGTGGCCGTAGGTGCGACGGTCAGGGTCGAGGGCGGGACGATCGCCGAGGCGAAGATCGGGCTGACGAACATGGGGTCGACCCCGCTGCGGGCGACCGCGGTGGAGCGGGCCCTCATCGGCAAGCCGGCAACCGACGAGGCCGTGCGGGAAGCCTGCGCCGCGGCCGCGGACGGGACCAACCCGCCGTCGGATCTCAACGGCGACGCCGACTACCGCAAGCACCTCGCCACGGTGCTCACCCGTCGCGCGGTGCTCGCGGCTGCGGCGGGCTAGATCCGGTGCAGCTCAACCACTCCTTCACCGTCCCGGCCTCGGTGCAGCAGACCTGGGACACCTTCATGGACCTCGACCTGGTCGGGAGCTGCTTCCCCGGCGCCACCGTCACCGAGGCGAGTGACGACGGTTTCGCCGGATCGGTGAAGGTGAAGCTCGGTCCGATCGCGCTGGTCTACACCGGGGTGGGCAGCTTCGTCGAGAAGGACGAGGCGACCCATCTCGCGGTGATCAAGGCGAACGGGAAGGACAAGCGCGGCAACGGAACTGCCGGCGCCACGGTGAAGATCCAGCTCTCGGAGGTCGACGGTGTCACCCACGTCGACGTCGCAACGGATCTGGCCATCACCGGTAAGCCGGCCCAGTTCGGGCGCGGCGTCATGCAGGACGTCTCGGACAAGCTGCTCGGCCAGTTCGTCAGCTGCATCGAGGGCAAGCTGGGAGATGCTCCGGCTCAGCCCGCTGCTGCGGTTGCTCCTGCGAAACCCGTTGCAACAGAGCCGGTCTCGACGTCAACGGACGGTGACGCCGCCATCTCAGCTACCACCCCCGAAGGAGTTGGTCCGGAGACGGTGGCCGAAACTCCGGCGGCAGCCATTCCGGCAGCAGCTGCTACCGAGAGACCTGCGGCGCCCCCGAAGCCGGCGGCGGCCGCTCATTCCACGCCGACCAAGCAAGCCGTGATGGATGACAATGCGCTCAACGGCCTGGCGCTGGTGCCGATCGTGCTGAAAAGCCTCTGGCACCGACTGCTCGTCGCGCTGCGGCTGCGCAAACGCGAGGAGTGACAACCTCCGTCCCGGGTGAGGTCCTGCTCGATTCGCCCCGAACGCAGACCGACCCTGCGCCCCGTAGCGGGCGGAGGATCTTTCTGCGAGAGGGCAGAAGTTCGGGAGCCGAGCCACGGTGGCCCGCCTCCGGAGATGATGACGGGTGCTCGTGGGTGAGGGAGTCCGAGCTGGTTGTCAGGGCGCCCACCCCGGCGTCGGCAGCCAACTGACATCCGCCGTCCAGGAGATCGCCGAGTCCCAGGGGTTGCCGCCGCCATTGCTCGCCAGGTAGATCTGGCCGTTGTAGTGGCGCACGAACAGGGCCGCGTTCCCCACCCAGGACAGCGAGACTCCTTGACCGTTCTTTCCCGGTTGCGGGCAGAAGGTCGCGTCCGAGGCGAAGGTCGGAGTGCCATCATTCTGTTGCTGCAGAACGGATCTGTTCTGCTGACGCAGGTAACCGTTGGGAAAGTTCTTCGACTCGAATGAGATGCACGAACTGTTGGACAGCCCGTTCCGTACGACCCAGGTTGCATCCTGCCGGTCGGCGACCGAGTTCCCCGCTGCGATGCCGCTCAATACTGCCGCCCCGTTCTGGTGCCGCAGGTAAGAGGTGGCACAGCAGGCAGTGGTCGACCGCAGTGAGATCGCGCCGCCCGGCGACAGTGCGGTGGCTGCCACGACACCGAACTGCTGACTCGCCCCGCCGGTGCAGACGTCAATGGTCAACTGCGTGCCGTTGGTGGTGCTCCCGCCCGGGGTGGTCAGACACAGGCCGGACGGCGGATTGAGCAACGTCCCGTCCGCGCGCTGCGCCCACTGTTGACCGCCGACTCCGTTGCAGTTGAACAGGTCGACCTTGGCTCCGGCAGCGGTGCTGTTGCCGGCAACATCGAGGCAGCGCGTCATCGTCTCGACGGTGTTACCGACCGTGAGTACCCAATGTTGGTCCGCTGCAGTGGGAATGCAGTCCCAGATCTGCACCGGGGGCACCTGCCAGTTGCCGTAGAGGTCGTTCCCGCCGATGTCCATGCACTTGCCACCGAGCGTAGTGACAGGGTGGCCGCTGTTCACGAAGAATTTCTGGGACGCGGCGTTCCGGCAGTTCTCGAGGTCCAGCACCGTCCCGTTCGCGGTGTTCCCGGCCGGATCGGTGAGGCAGAGACCGGACTGCGGGTTGAGCAGCGTGCCGTTGGGCTGCTGCACCCATTTCTGGCCACCGACACCGTTGCAGTCGTACAGACCCACCTGGGTCCCGACTGCGGTCGCATTTCCCTTGACATCCAGGCACCGGCCGAGGGTGGTGATGGATCGGTCGGCGTCCAGCCACCACTGCTGGTCGGTGGCCTCGCGCAGGCAGTCGTACATCACGACGTCGGTGTTGTTCGCTCCGGTGTTGGTGCCCGAGACGTCGACACATCTGCCGGCGGGTGCGGCGATCGTCTGTCCCTGGATCAGCAGGCCGAGGGTGACGACGAAGCGCTGGGAGGCGCCGCCGGTGCAGGTCTCGATCCGGAGTACGACGCCGTCGATGGTGCTCCCGCCAGGGCTGGCCAGGCAGAGCCCCGACTGCGGATTGAGGAGTGACCCGTTGGCCTGCTGCACCCATTTCTGGCCGCCGATGTCGCTGCAGGTCCACAGTTCGACCTCGGTATTGACGGCCGTGCTGTTGCCCTTGATGTCCAGACAGCGGCCCAGAGTCTTGAGCGTGTTCACGTACTCCCCTGCGCCGGATCCCGCGAACACCGTCGGGGTGGTGCGGATGTACTGCCAGTGCTGATCGGCGGCATCGTGTTGGCAGCTGAACAGCACGACATTGCTTCCGGCGTTGCCGGTGTCGTTGCCGACCACGTCGAGGCACTTGCCGCCGGGACCCGTGACCCCGACACCCGCGCCGCCGCCAGAGGTACCGGTGTAGGTCATCGAGGCGATGTTGGTCTGCATGTTCGTGATGGCGGTCTCGGACGCGTAACCGGAGGTGATGGCACCCTCGAAGAACGCTCCGGGTGCGGCGTTGCTGTTGTCTCCCCCGGCCCCCAGGGTGATGCCCCCTTCCAGATTCATCGGTCCGTAACCCGCCGGGAGGGCTCCGCTGTAGAGCGAGGTGAGGGTCGGCGCGGTGGCGTTGCTGCCCTTGAGGGCATACGTGTTCTGCCCGTTGTTGCGCAGTACAGCGGTGATGAAGGGGCTCGTCTGGCTGGCGGCGTTGGGGTTGCTGGATCCGTTGCCCATGAAAACCCCGTCCTCCAGGTCCGCCTGGATCCAGGGGCCCGATCCCGCGCAGGGCGGGGATCCGCAGAAGGTCGACACGATCAGCGCGTCCATGGTTCCGGGACCGTGGTCGACGGGGACGGTCTCGACGTTGCCGAAGTCGAAGCAGCAGGCGTTGCTCGCGAGCGTGCCGCTCATCACCGCGTAGATGGACTCGGGTTGCGCACCCGTCGCCATCCCGGTGCCGGATGCCCGCCGATATCCCACCCGGGGAGTCACCAGGACTCCGTACGCCTTGTGTCCCTCGACGGTGACGGGCAGGTCGTCGGCACGCGCACCGCGGTCACTGGATCCGGCGGCACCGACCCCGGCGACGGTCAGGTCATTGTGGTTCGGGCTCTGGTCGTACAGCGTCGTGATGGTGCAGACGGTGCCGGCGCAGAAGCTGTCCTGGGCAGCGGCATTGGCGTAGCCGCCGGTGGTGAGCAAACCGATGTTGCTGGTCGCAGCGTCAAAGCTGCGGCTCACCCGGTACAGCGGTCCGCTGTAGGAGGCGTACAGCGCGCGAACGGTGCTGAAGGACGCCACGCACGACGTTCCGCCGGCAGCGAAGGCGTCGCACGGCAGTGCCCCGGTGCCGGCGATGCTGACCGCCGGTGCCGTTCCGAACAGTCCGGAAGCCACCAGGGCTGCCACCGCGACCAATCGGCCCAGACGTGCTGTTCGCCCGGTGGTTCGGCGCCCGACGTTGCGATGCGAACGGTTGCGCCATCCTGGAATGCGAGGGTGGGTGGTCATGCGGATCCTTCCAGGATCGGCCGGGTGTCGTGGTGGTCGACGAACGGGGAGGTTGGTGAGAACCGGATGGGCCGGGTGTGCATCTGTCGGCGGGTCCGGCCGTGGTCCCACGCGTGGAAGACGATCTCGTGGTGTCCGTCCGGGGCGGCCACGATGCTGTTGTGACCGGGCCCGATGAGATCGTCGGTGGTGGCGAGCAACGGCGGAGCGGTGTCGGGGGCCGCTGTCCATGGGCCGAGCGGGTGGTCGGCGACGGCCCAGGAGACGCGGTAGCTCTCGTTGGTCCAGTTGCCGGCGGAGTAGGTGAGCCAGTACCGACCGGAACTCCACACGACCGATGGACCTTCCAGGGTGTGCCAGTCGAGGGTGCGTCCGTACATCAACCGATCACGCTGGTAGATCTGCCAGTCCGCCGACGGCTGCAGGACGGGGACGGCAGGCCCGTCGAGCCCGGTCATGTCGGCTCGCAGTGGAGCAACGGCGAGATGCGTGCCCGGCCGTGCATCCTCGAGCACATCGCGGGCGTAGTACAGGTACCGTCGGCCGTCCCGGTCCCGGAACGGATGCCCGTCGATCGCGAACAGCTCGTCCGGGGTCAGGTTGATCCCGAGATCGGTGAACGGCCCGAGCGGACCGACCGCGGACGCCACCCGGAGATGGTGACCGACGATGTCGCGCCCCACCGAGTAGTACATCCACCAGAGCCCCTGTGCCCAGACGACTTCCGGTGCCCAGAAAGCGTCTCCGAGGTCGTCGTCCGGTCGGACGAGCGCGTTGTCGTGCGGCTGCCAGCTGCGCAGGTCGACGGACGAGAGCACGGGGAACACGCGCGGCTGGTGTGCAGCCGGCGCGGTTCCGTACGCGTAGTAGGTGCCGTCAGCGTCCCTGGTCACGAAGGGGTCGGCGAAATACCCGGGGTAGGACGGATTCACGGGGTCACCGCCAGCGAGGTCCGGGCCGTCACAATCTGTCGATACGTGGCGACGGTCGGTGTGGCCACCCGGTCGAGAGTGCCGTCCGCCTGCTCCTCGAGGCGCAGCAACCCCATGCGTCGCAGGAACGGCGTCTTGCCGTCGTCCGGTGCGCCCAGGGAGGGCGCCGGCCCGACGGAGGCGGCGTCGTGCGCGACAAGTTCGACCGCGAACTCCTCGACGTTGGCTCCGCCGGCGGCGTAGGACCAGTCGATGAAATCCATCAAAGGCCACCAGGTGTAGCCGCGGATGTCCGCTCCGCGCTCGCGCAGGTCCAGGACGGCGGCTGCAGAGTCACGTAGCCAGGTCGAACGGGTGTCGTCGTCACCCTCGATGCTCGTCTCGGTCACAGCGAGCGGCAAGGAGTACCGGGTGGAGAAGCCCGCGAGGACGGATCGCAGCCCGGCCGGTCCCGCGTTGTAGGCGACCTGGACGGGTGCTCCCTCCACCGCGACGATGCGTCGGGGGGTGAGATCGGGGTAGTAGTTCACCCCGATGAGATCCGGTGGGGCCGGGTGCCGCAGCAGCCGTTCGAGCTGGTCGACCGTGGCTCCGTGTTCGAGCAACCAGCCGTACATCGAGTGGCTGCTGTCCACCGTTCCGAGGACGAGATCGGTGGGCAGCCAACCGATCTCACGGAGCAGCGCGGTGTGCTCGACCTGCTCGTCGTCGGTGGTGTGCACCCGGGTGGCGGCCTCGACGTGCACGATCACCGCATCGGGATCAGCGCGACGGATGGCCCGATTGGCCCTGACGATGCCCTCGGCGAGGGGCAGGACGACCGTCGTCCAACCGTGCCAGCCGGAGAGTCGGGGCGGCCAGACCCCGCGAAGTCCACAGAACGACGCTGTCGTCACCGGTTCGTTGAGCGGGGTGTAGGCGCGCAGCCGACCCCGATAGCGAGTCGCCAGCGCGCCGGCGAACTCCTCGATCGCCGCCGGGTAGCCGGGATCGGCGAACGAGTGTTCCAGCCAGGTCGGCGTGCCGTAGTGCACGAGGTCTGCGACCAGATCCAATCCGAGTTCGTCGACGGCGAACGTCACGATCTCGTCCAGCGTCGCCCAGTCGAAGGTGCCCGGGGCGGTGTGGACGAGTGGCCAGCTCATGCCGTACCGCACCGCGGTGGCGCCCATGTCGCGAGCCGCCGACAGATCGGCACGCCAGCGGGCCGAGTGTCCGGTGAGGACATGCTCGTCCAGCGGAGCGCCACCGTCGGCCGGGTAGACGCAGGTGTCCTCGATACCCAGCAGCCAGCTGAACGAATCAACGGCGAAGAGTGCGCGGCTGGTCATTTGAGTCCCGTCGTGGCGATCCCTGCAACGAAGTACCGCTGCGCCAGGAAGAAGGCCGCAGCCAGCGGCAGCAGCGAGATTGTCGCACCCGCCAACAGCACTGCGTGATCGGTGACATGCTGACCGCCGAACAAGGTGAGACCGGCTGGGAGGGTTCGCATGTCCGTCGAGCTGGTCACGACCAGGGGCCACAGCAGGTCGTTCCAGAGGTTCATGAAGTGCAATACCGCCAGGGTGGCAAGGGCCGGTTTCGCCAGCGGCAGGATGATCCGCCAGTAGATGCGGAAGTGACCCGCACCGTCCATCCGCGCCGCCTCGTCCAGCTCGCGGGGAATGGACAGGAAGAACTGCCGCAGCATGAAGATGCCGAACGCACTGGTCGCTCGCGGAAGGATCAGACCCTGGTAGGTGTCGAGCCAGCCGAGGTGGAACAGTTCGATGAAGACCGGGATCAGGGTCACCTGGAACGGGATCATCAGGGTGGCGATCACCAGCCAGAATGCGACGGTCGATCCACGGAACTTGATGCGCGCCAATGCATAGGCGCACATCGAGTCGAACAGCAGGCAGAGCAGAGTGGTGACGCCGGCGAACGCGAAGGTGTTGAACAGCAGGCGCAGGAACGGCAGTTCTTGCCAGATGGCGGTGTAGCCGTGCAACGTCCAGTGTGTTGGCAGCAGCCCGGCGGGGTTCTCGAAGAGGTCTGCCTCACTGCGGAAGGAGCCGAAGATCATCCACAGGAACGGGACGACGGCCAGCAGCACGCCAACGGCGAGGACGGGCCAGCGCACGACGGCACGCAGGCTGATCGACCCGGTTGCTCCCGTGCGGAGGTCAGTCGACATCGTTGTACCTGAACAGTCGCAGCTGCAGCGCCGACAGCAGCAGGATCAGTGCGAACAGCACCCAGGCCAGCGCCGAGGCGTAACCGATGTCGAAGTTCTCGAAGCCCTCGCGGTACATCATCGTCACCATGGTGTCGGTGGCGAACAGTGGACCACCGTCGGTCATCACGTAGACCAGGTCGAACACCTGCAGAGAGTTGATCATCAGGATCATCGACGTGAACAGCAGCGTGGGCCGGATGCTGGGCAGCGTGACGTGCCAGGTGCGTTGACGCGGGTTCGCACCGTCGAGGGTTGCGGCCTCGTACAGGTGCTCGGGAACACCCTTGAGTCCGGCCAGCAGGATGATCATCGTGAATCCGAGGTTCTTCCAGACGTTGACGAAGATCACGGTGGGCAGTGCGAGGTCGGGATCCTGCAGCCAGGACACCGGTTCTGCCCCCAGGGCCGAGGTCAACCCGGCGACCAGACCGATGCTCGGATCCAGCAGGAATCGCCACACCATCCCGATACTGGCGAGTGAGACGATGGTGGGGAAGAAGAATGCCGACCGGACCAGCCGGTTGAACCAGGTGTCCCGGAGCAACGCTGCGGCTGCGCAGTAGCCGAGCACCAGCTGGACCGCCAGGCAGACGACCGAGAAGATCGCGGTGACGCGCAACGCGTTCCAGAACCGATCGTCCGTCAGCAGCCGGCGATAGTTGCCGGCTCCCAGCCAGATCTGGTCGGTCGCTCCGATGCGCCAGTCGTGCAGGCTGTACCAGAACGACTGGGTCAGCGGATACACGATGAAGACTCCGAGGATCAGCAGACTCGGCGCGGCGAACAGCCAGGCGGGTTGCCATCGGGTCCTGCCCCTGCGAGGTGTCGGTGCCGCGCGGTGGTCGGCGTCCAGTGCGCCGACCACCGGCGGGGTGGCAGTCAAGGTCATGTGCCGCTGCACCCGGTGATGGAATTGATGGCGGCAGAGGCGGTCTTGACCTCGGTCGCGACGTCCTTGCCGCGAGTGATCGCACCGATCAGCGGGATGTAGGCCTCCGAATCGACCTTCGGGGCGCCGATGACGCCCGGCAGGTAGAGCCGAGCTTCGGGCAGTGCAGCAGCGAACTTGGCCACCACTGCGTTCGCGGCGAGCTTCGAGTCGTCACCCATGTCGGTGCGTACCGGGGGAAATCCGCTGGCGAGTGCGAAAGTCCGCTGGGCGTCCTTACCCGTCCACCAGGCCAGGAACTGCTGCGCCTCCGCCGGATGCGCGGTCTTGGCCGACACCGCGAGCGGGACGGTGGATGCGAGCGTCACCTTGCCGTTGACCCCGGTCGGCACCGGGGCGACGCCGAGATCGATACCGGCCTGGGTGTACCCGGCGGCCGCCCACGGGCCGTTCAGTTGCATTGCCGCCTTCCCCGCGCTGAACAGTGCGTCCGACTCCGCGCCGGTCAGACCCACCGGCGCAGCCTTGGCCCTGACGAGCGCAGCCCAGCGGGTGAGGCTGTCGATGTTGGCCTGCGTGTCGAGCTGGGAGCACCCGTCGGTCCCGACGATGTCGCCGCCGTCGAGCCACTGGAGTACGGGCCACATCTGGATGGTCTCGTGGTCGGCGAGGGACAGCCCGAACACGCCGTTGCCGGTCAGCTTCTGTGCGTCGGTTCGCAGCTCATCCACTGTCGCAGGGGGATTCGTCAGTCCGGCGGCGCTGAGCAGTTTCTTGTTGTAGTAGAGCTGCAGCGTGGCGATGTTGGCCGGGACTGCGTACAGCTTGCCGTCCACGGTGAAGGCCTTGATGGCGGACGGCGCCAGCTTGTCCGCGTTGATCTTCATGTCGCCGTCGCCCGTCGCATCCAGCGCGAGCAGCGAATTGGACTTGAGATACTCCCCGAGCACGTTCGGGTCGAAGTTGGGCGTGGCCAGGTCGGGTCCCTGGCCGGTCGCCCAGGCAGAGGGTAGCTTCTGCGCGATGGTGTCCCACGGCTGGACTTCCATCGTGACCTTGATGTTCGGGTGCGAACTGTTGAACTGGGTGACCAGCGATTCGTAGGCCGCCCGGTCACCGCCGGTGAAGCCGGTCCACATCGCGAGTTCGACGGGGCCTGCGGTCGCGGGTCCGGAGCCGGTACCGGACCCGGCGGAGCTTCCGCACCCGCTGACGGTCAGGGCAGCGATCGCGATGGACGCGATCAGGGTGCTGATGCTGGTTCTTCTCATGTGCAGCTCTCCTTTGGGCGACAACCGAGGATGGGACGAGACGGGTACGGCAGATGGGGCCGAACGGGACGGTCAGAGTGGTGGCGGGCACCCGCAGGACTCCCGGCGGACGAGATCGGCGCCGAGCACGGCATGGGTGTCGGCTTCGGCAATGGGGGTTCCGCGCAGGATGTCCAGCAGGCGCCGGGTGGCCAGCCTGGCCATCTCCTCGACCGGCGCGTGCATGGTGGTGATGGACGGGGTGGTGACTCTGCTCAGACCGAAATCGTCGAATCCGACGACCGAGACGTCGCCGGAGACGCTCCGACCCGTCAGTGCCACGCGGCGCATGGCGGACAGCGCCATCTCGTCGTTGGCAGCGAAAACCCCGTCGGTGTCAGGGAATTCGACCGCAATGACGTGCCCTGCCGCCGCTCCCGAACCTTCGCTGTAGTCGCCCTCGACGACCTCGCCGCGGACCCCGTGCGCCGCGCATGCGGCCAGGAATCCGTCGCGGCGGTCGATTGCGCTTTGGTGCTCGAGCGGACCGCTGATGTGCACCAGGGATTTCCGTCTGTGCTCCACGATCAGGTGCTCGGTCATCGTGACGGCGGCGGCGATGTCGTCGACTCCGACACTGACCGCCAGCGGAAGGTGGTCGTAGCGACCGAGCAGCACCACCGGCAGGCCACTGTCGACCAGGCGAGCGATGTTCGGGTCCGCGACCGGAGCACTGGTGACGATGACGCCGTCGACGGTGCCGGCCCGCATCACCCGCTCATAGGCCACCTTGCCGTGCTTCTCGTCCGGGTTGGTCGACACGAGCAGCTGATAGTCGCGTTCGTTGGCCACGTCCGTCACGCCACTGAGCACGTGCATGAAGTACGCATGTCCGAAGACGTGCTGATTGGTGTTGGGAACGATCAGGGCCAACGCGTTCGATCGCTGCGACCGGAGCGCACGACCGGCCGTGTTCGGTACGTAGCCGAGCTCACGGGCCAGTGCCTGCACCCGGGCCCTGGCGTCCGCGCTGATTCGAGGGTGCTGCTGCAACGCCATCGACACGGCGCTGACGGACAGGTTCGCCCGTTCCGCGATGTGACGCAGAGTCACGGACCCATCGTTGCGTGCCATACCCGCCTCTTTTGCTCAATCGTTTCAGCAGACTTGCCGGTCGGCAGGCATCTGCTGTAACGTTTGAGCAGAAAGTAGTCCGCCCGTCCCTTGATGTCAAGACCACCTCGGACCCGAATTGCACTCAGGCTCTCGGGCCCCGCGGCGCGAGCGGAGCCGTCTCGGCAGCACCACCCTGCGCCCCCTCGAGCCTGGTGGGATGACGGAACTCTGTGTGGCGCAGCGCTGTCGAGCAGTTGTCACCCTCGGGCACACCCCGTCACCACGGTCCACCCCGCCGGCGAAGATCAGACGCCCAGGTGCGCAACCAGTTCTGGCAGACCTTCACCGAAGGAGCATCGGGTCAGCGCGGCCAGGGAATCAGATCCTGCGGCGTGTTCCGGTGCGCCGATGAGCGCCATGATGTTGAGCAGCATCCCGTAGGCGATGAAGTCCCGGATCCGGTCGTCGTCCGCACCGGTGGCGCGGAGGGCTTCGAACACGTCGCCCATGCAGCGGCGGCTGACCTCGCCGATCTCCTCGATGGAGCTCGCCACGAAACCGTGCATCATCACCTGCAGGAAATCGCGATCCTTGAGCAGCTCGAAGTAGGCGAGGCTCAGCCGCTCCCAGTCGCCGTCACTCTCGGCATCGAACGGGGACGCAGCGATCACCGCCTCGAACGACTGCCGGATGCGATCGACGGAGCGCTTCAGCACCAACAGGAACAGCTCCAGCTTGGTGCCGAAGATCCGCACCACGTAGGGCTGTGAGACGCCTGCCTCCTTGGCCACCACGTCGGTACTCGTCCCGGCGTAGCCACCGCGGGCGAAGGCTCGGGTGGCAGCCTCCAGGACGAGCTCCCGGCGCTGTTCTGCCGACATCCGCCGGGTGACAGCGGTCGGCGCGGCGGGCTCGTGGGACGTGTTCCTGGAACTCATGGTTGACAGATTATCACTTGATTACTTACGGTTCAGCTGTAAGTAATCAATCGATGCCTTCTCGACGGAGATCCTCATGACCACTCTTGACGCCGCCGCACCGGCCGCAGCATCCCCACCACCGACCTCGGAACGACGCCGGATCCCGATCTGGATCGCCCTGGTCGCGGTGTCGCTGCCGATGTTCATGGCCACCCTGGACAACCTGGTGATGACGACCGCCCTGCCGGTGATCCGGGAGGATCTGAGCTCGAGTGTCGCTCAGCTGTCCTGGTTCCTGAACGCCTACACACTGACCTTCGCGACGTTCATGCTCCCCGCGGCGACGCTGGGCGACCGGCTCGGTCGGCGCCGGGTGATGTCGATCGGCGTGGGCGTGTTCACCCTCGCCTCGATCGCCTCGGCGCTGAGCACCACCTCGGAGATGCTGATCGCGGCCAGGGCCGTGCAGGGTCTGGGCGCGGCGGCCATCATGCCGCTGTCGCTGACCCTGCTCGCGGCGGCCGTTCCGCCGGCCAAGCGGGCGATCGCCATCGGCATCTGGGGTGGGGTGTCCGGGTTGGGTGTTGCGCTCGGTCCCGTCGTCGGCGGCGCCGTGGTCGAGGGCATCAACTGGCAGGCCACCTTCTGGCTCAACATCCCGGTGGCCCTGGTGGCGCTGCCGCTGCTGCTGGTCGCAGTCCCGGAGTCCAGGGGCACCTGGTCCCGCCTCGACCTGGTTGGCACGGCGATGCTCGGCGGCACGGTCTCCCTCGGCATCTGGAGCATCGTGCACGGCAACGACGACGGCTGGTCCGACCCGATAGTGTTGGGACCCTTGGTGATCGCCGCCCTCCTGATCCCGGCCTACGTACTGCGGGCTCGCGGTCGCGACCAGGCAGTGCTGCCGCTGCGGCTCTTCCGCTCCCGCGGTTTCTCCGTGGCCAACGTCGTCGGCCTGACCTTCACCATCGGCATGTTCGGCACGGTGTTCCTGCTGTCGCAGTACCTGCAGATCGTGCAGGGCTACACCCCGCTGGAAGCCGGCCTGCGAACGCTGCCGTGGACCGCTGCCCCGATGATCGTCGCCCCGATCGCCGGCGCCCTGGCTGCCCGGGTGGGCCTCCGCTCACTGCTGGTGTCCGGCCTGTCGCTGCAGACAGCGTCGCTGGTGTGGTTCGCCGTCCTCACGGAGAACGGTTCGGGTTACTCGTCGTTCGTGCTGCCGCTGGTGCTGGCCGGCATCGGGATGGGCCTGACCTTCGCGCCGAGCGCGACGGCCGTCCTGGAGGGACTGCCCGACGCCGATTTCGCCATCGCCAGTTCGGCCAACTCGACGATCCGCGAGTTCGGCGTGGCCCTCGGGATCGCCCTGCTGACGGCGGTCTTCCTCGGCAACGGCGGCGCGCTCACCCCCACCGGCTACACCGGAGCCATCGGACCGGCCCTGCTCACCGGAGCTGCCGCGGTCGCGGTGGCCGTCGTCGCGGCATGCTTCGCGCCGGGTCGCATCCGCCGCTGAGCTGTACAGCCCGCTGAACCGGACGGACCACGACCCTCCACCGCACACGAAGTGGAGGGTGGTGGCCTGTTCAGGGACAGATCCTCGGGGCGCTCACCCCGTGAACTGATGGGTCAGCGTCACCTCCCGCGGCCGGCCACCGACTCGATCGGGCGGCCAGCACGCGAGGCATGTCACTGAGCTCGATTCGGTGGCGTCAGAGATTTGGCGACGGTGAGCAGCACCACGGAGTCCTCTATTGCCTCGAGGCTGTGCCGGCGGTCGGGAACGGTCAGTAGATCGCCCGGGGTGCCGTCCCAGCTGATGGTGCCGGCGACCAGACGAATACGTCCGTGCAGCACGTGCACCGTCGCTTCTCCAGGATTCTCGTGTTCGTCGAGACTGCGGCCGGCGCCGAGGGCGATCATGGTCTGCCGCAGGGTGTGCTCGTGGCCGCCGTACACGGTGTGGGCACTGCGCCCGCTGGAGGCAGCCTTCGCCGCCGCAAGACACTGTCGGGCCTGCGCGGTGAGCGAGCATTTCTCCATCGGGTGATCCTTCCGGTGAGGGTGGTCCAGGTGCGGCTCGCGCGTGGCGGCGCGGGTGTCAGATCGTCTGGCGGTAGCCGAAGAACTCGTGATCCTCGTTGTAGCCGCCGTAGCCGCCACCGACATCGGCCATGCTCGCAACGAACTCGATGCCCTTAACCCACTTGACCTGTTTGAAGCCGAGTTGGATCTCGTTGCGCAGTCGCAGCGGCGCACCGTGCCCGAACGACAACGGCTCGTCGTTCATGTCGTAGGCGAGCATGGTCAGGTGGTACGACATCTGCTCGATCGGGTGGGCGTCGTAGTAGATCCCGCCATCCGAACCGTCACCGAGGGAGTAGAAGACCACCCAGGCCGCCTCCGGTGCGGGCTTGACGAGATCGATGAGGGTCTGCAGCGACACCCCGCCCCACTTGGCGATACCCGACCAGCCCTGGATGCAGAAGTGCTGGGTGATCTGCTCCTGGTGTGGCAGTGCGCGCAGCTGCGTGAGGTCGAGCTCGACCGGCTGAGCGACGAGACCGTTGATCCGCAGGCGGTAGTCGACGAACCCGCCGTCCTGCAGCGCGGTGTACTCCGCTGAATCGGGGTAGACGCCGTTGTGCCAGAAGTACGGCGAGATGTCGGCCTCGCTGTACTGACCTGGTTTCGCGTCGAGGTGTTCGAACAACCGTTGTGCCGGCCCGATCAGCGCGTACCCGACGCGCTGTACCACTCTGGGGTGCCGGAAGGTGAACGGGGTCGCAGCGACCCAGCCGACGACCACCAGCACCATCGACGCGGCGAACACCCAGAACCCGACCCAGCCGCCGCCATTGTTGTTGGCGTACAAGTGGTTGAGATTGCGCAACAGCCCGGTCATGAACACCAACGCGACGTGGACCACGATGAACAGCAGGAACCAGACCAGTACCAGGAAATGCAGTGACCGTGCCGCCTGGATGCTCAGCACCGAGCTGATCCGCCGGAACCGGGTCGAGAGCGCCGGCGACATCCCCAGCCCTGTGATGAACGCCAACGGTGCGGCGATGAAGATCGTGATGAAGTAGGCCAGCAGCTGCAGGCTGTTGTAGCCCCCGACATCGGTTTCGGCCGGCCAGTTCAGCGACAGGTACTGCACGAGCGTCGAGGCCGCATTGGGGAACACCTCCCAGCTGGTGGGCACCACCCGTCGCCACTCACCGGTCGTGAACATCAGCACGTAGAACACGATCCCATTGACCAGCCACAGCACGTCGACACCCAGGTGCCACCACCGGGCCAGCCCGATGGAGTGCCGGATGCCGGGCAATCCCACCTGGCCGGGCAGGTCGATCGAGTCCTTCTTCGCCGTCCACAGCGGATCGGACGGAACGGGCTTCTGGATGCGGAACCACTCCCGTCCGGGAGTGCTGTGCCGCGTCCAGTAGAGCCGCGGATGATCGGTGAGGATCTGCAGACCCGACCGGATGATGAAGATCAGCAGGAACAGGTTGAAGAAGTGTTGGACGCCGACCCAGATCGGCAATGCGGCTGACGTCGGCCCGGCGCCGTCGGCGACCGTCCCCGGGTGGGCAGTGATGAATTGTTCGACGGCGTTGACGTTGCGCAGACCCTTCGCGGCCGCGACCGCGACGATCAGCACGACGAACCCGATCGGGATCAGCCACAACAGATTGAACCAACGGTTGTGCCCGATCCGCACCCGTGGCGCGATGCCGTGATCCGGCGGGACCGCACCGGCCCAGGTGCTCGGATCGACCTTGTCCTCACCGGCGGACAGCTGCAACCGGTATTCGGCGTCAACCCCGGCGCGGTCCGGTACCTCGCCGGCGTGAGGTCCGATGCGATCGTCGGGCCGGGGCGACGAGGAGGGAGTGGGAGTTCGGGTGCTCACTGTGCGCAGGTCCGTTCATCGGTGCACACAAAGGATCTCCGCGGTTCGGTCGGTGGCTACCCTCCATCACGATGACGGTGCTTGCCGCCCCGGGGAAGGGTCGAAGGTCCCTTCCCGGGCGTTCGACGCAGCCTGCCGATCGGCCGTCCGGCGCTCTCGCCGAGCGCCTCGCCCGGCAGCAGGTCGACCTCGTCACCGTCGGGATCGGCAGGACCCACCACCAGGACCGCCCCGGGCCGGTGGACCATCGACCGACCCGCCTGGATCCCGCAACAAATGTACGGTACGGTTTCGTTCATGCGGGAGCAGGCGGGACAGTCAGTGGTGAAAGTGGCACACTCGCGCTTCGCTGCCGTCTTCGGCTGCCCCGCGGACGCCGGACGGGGTGCCCGGCGGGAGGCTGCGATCTGTCAGGCGGCGCTCGAACTGATCAACGAGGCCAGCTACGAGTCGGTGACCATGGACGCCGTCGCTGCCAGGGCCAAGGCCTCCAAGGCCACCATCTACCGCCGCTGGTCCAACAAGGACCAGCTGCTGATCGATGCGCTACGGCGGGTGTTCGCCGGCCGCGACGCGGTGGTGCCGGACACCGGCAGCCTGCGCGGTGACTTGATGTCCGTGTCCGCATCGCAGGCGGACGATCCCGTGATGGTCATGACGAACATCGCGGCGATCAAGGCACTGGCATTCGCGGCCGACGCGCAGCCGCGGTTCGCCGCCGAGATCCGGACCACCCTGGAGGATGCCCAGCTGCAGGCGTGGCAGTTGCTCCTGGGCCGGGCCCATGCCCGCGGCGACTTCCCCACGCCGGTGCCGGCCCGAGTGGTCTGGAAGGTCGCCCAGGCGCAGTTCTGCGCGCGGACCGGCGTCCAGCCCGGACCGATCGACGCGGCCTACATCGAGCACGTGATCGACGACATCCTCATTCCCGTCATCACTCACGCCGGCCGCGTTCGATGAGGCCGGAACCGTTGTGCCACAAAGATTCTTGCCCTGAAGGCCGCCGAGCTGGGGGGCTCGTCCCGACCGGCGGTTGATCGAGCGGCACACCACCCAGCGTTCCACCAGCAGTCTCCAACACCGAGGTTGGCGGCAACACCACCCCCAGCGGTCTCCCCATCGTCGGGGTCCGTTCCACCCGCATGCCCGGTCGTCAGTGACGACGACCTGACGATTCCCGAACCGGCACACCAGCGCGGTTCGCGTCCCCCTCTCCAGGAGAACCGATGACCAGTCCTCAGACAGACCTGCACAAGCCAGGATCAACCGAAGCCCTCGATCCCAAACGCTGGATCGCGCTGCTCGTGATCGGCATCGCCCAGCTGATGGTGATCCTCGACGCCACCATCGTGAACATCGCCCTCCCCGACGCCGCCACCGCCCTCGGCATCTCCGACGCCAACCGGCAGTGGATGGTGACGGCGTACGCGTTGCCGTTCGGAGCGCTGTTGCTGCTGGGTGGACGCATCGGCGATTACCTCGGTCGCAAGAAGGTCCTGATGTTCGCGCTCGGCGGCTTCGCGGTGGCCTCGGCGCTCGGTGGCATCGCCCAGAACCAAGCGATGCTGTTCGGCGCCCGGGCCCTGCAGGGCGTCTTCGGCGCGATGCTCGCCCCCGCAACCCTGGCCATGCTGACCGTCACCTTCCGCGACCCGAAGGAGCGCGCGAAGGCGTTCGCCGTCTTCGGCGCTATCGCCGGCGGCGGTGCCGCAATCGGCCTGGTGCTCGGTGGTCTGCTCACCGAGTACACCTCATGGCGCTGGTGCCTGTTGGTGAACATCCCGATCGCTGTCGTCGCGATCATCGGCACCTGGTTCTACCTGCACGAGTCGAAGGCCGACCGGTCCGGAAGCTACGACGTCCTCGGCGCCCTGCTGGGCACCGCCGGGCTCGCCATGCTGGTCTGGGGCTTCAACCAGGCGTCCTCGCACCCGTGGGCCTCGTTCGCCACCTGGGGCTGGTTGGTCGGCGCGATCGCGATCCTGGTCCTGTTCGTGTGGCTGGAGAGCCGCAACGAGCACGCCATCCTGCCGATGCGCATCCTCAGGGACCGCAACCGCGCCGGGGCCTACGTGGTCGGCCTGCTGGTCGGTACCGGCCTGTTCGCGGTCTTCCTGTTCCTGACCCTGTACCTGCAGACGGTGCTGCTGTGGTCGCCGGTGAAGTCCGGTGTCGCCTTCCTGCCGTTCAGCGCCGGGGTGATCATCGGCGCCGGCGTCGGTTCGCAGTTGGTCCTCAAGGTGGGCGCGAAGATCGTGGTGCCGGCCGGTCTGCTGCTGGGCGTCGCCGGTCTGCTCTGGCTGTCCCGACTCTCCCTGGACACCGGCTACCTGGGCACCATCCTGCCGGCCATCCTGCTGATCTCCATCGGCATGGGTTTCATCTTCATGTCGACCACGAACGTCGCCCTGCACGGAGTGGCGACGGAGGACGCCGGCGTGGCCAGCGCAATGGTCAACACCACCCAGCAGATCGGCGGCGCCCTCGGCACCGCCCTGCTCAGCACCTTCGCGGTCAGTGCGGCGACGACCTATCTGATCGGCCACTCCTCCGGCGGCGAACCGACTCCGCTGGAGAAGGCAGCCGCCCAGGTGCACGGGTACGGCGTCGCCTTCGTCTGGGGTGCGGTGTTCTTCTTCGTCGCGGCCATCGCATCAGTCCTGCTGATCAATGCCGACAAGACCGAGGCCGCTACCGCAGAACCCGGCATGAGCATGGTCTGATCCCGGCACCCCGGAACCCGGCCCGGGTTCCGCGTCGCTGTTGATCCAAGGCCTCGCACCCCGAACACGCCACGACCCTCCACCCGCAGCCGGTGGAGGGTCGTGGCGTGTTCTCAGGTGATGCTCAGCCGCGGGTCCAGGCCGCGTTCCAGGTGGCCTTGTCGACCTTGCCGGTCCGCGGCAGGTCGGCCATGGCCTGCAGCTTGGAGACCGCTGCAGCAGTGGAAGCCCCGAAGTAGCCGGTGCCGGTCAGCCCGTAGGAGGAGCCCAACGCGCGCTGGAAGCACTGCAGGTCGCGGTAGGTCTTGCCCTTGACCATCGTGACGCCGCCCCAGGCGAGCGGGGTGCGCGAGCTCACGTGGCAGGTGGCATCGGTGGCCGGCACGTACTTGCTGGGGGTACTCGGCTTCGAGCCGGCGGCGCTCGCCTTGTACCGGGTGTTCCACGCGCCCGCCCAGACCTCGGCCGTGACCACGCCATTGGCCGACCTGCCCATCTTCGTCTGCAGCTTCTTCACCGCCACACGGGTCTTCTCGCCGTACCAGCCGGTGCCGTCGAAGGTGCCGTAGCCCATCGTCTCCAAGCGCTTCTGGAATGTCCTGTACGCGGCGCTGTAGGTGCCGAACTTGACCACGCCCGGGAACTTCGGGATCGCGACGGTCGGCTTCTTGAGGTTGTAGGCGTTGTTCCAGGCGCCGGCCCAGACGGCCGAGCCGAGGACACCGTCCTGAGTACGGTTCATCTTCTGCTGCAGCTTCTTGATGCCGGCGATCGTCTTCGCACCCAGCCAGCCGGTGCCGTCGAACTTGCCGTAGCCCATCGTCTCGAGGCGGTTCTGGAATGCCTTGAGCGAGGCGTTGTACGCGCCGGGCTTGATCAGACCGGGATAGGCGGGCCTGCCGGACGGTGTCGGCGTCGGTGTCGGCGTCGGTGTCGGTGTAGGCGCCGGTGTAGGCGCCGGTGTGGGCGTCGGCCGCGGCGTGGTGACCCCGCCGGGCTTGACGCCGCTACCGCCGTCCGCGTCCTCCTTGAGGCCGACGAGAGCCGCACAGATCCACGGCGACCAGCCGCGCATGCGGTACAGCGTCAACGCCCGCAGGTCCTGCTCGGCGCGAGAGGCCTGGTCGGGACGACCGGAGCCGCCGACGGAGCGCCAGGTGGACAGATCGAACTGGTACGCGCCGTAGTAGCCGTTGCCGGTGTCGGCGGAGTAGTCGTCGCTGGACTCGCACAGCCGCAGCTGCTTCCAGTCATTGGAGGACGGGTCGGCGGAGGCCGTTCCCTGTCCGAGCACCACCAAGCCCGCGGCCAGCGCAGCCGCGCTGAAAAATCCGATCGCACGACGCACTGTCGTTCCTCCCGCGGTCGCCGGCGAGCCGTCGGCGGCCGGAGCCGGGCGACTGCGAGCGGCGGTGCACCTTCCCCGGGGGCACCGACACCTACCACCCCCACTGGACCGCTCTGCTTCGGCTTCCGGGACATCGCGAAAAACGCGGAGTCCGGGATGTGACTCGGCACGCGGAAGTGGGGGTGTCCGGGTGCCGCAGCATCCCCGGGTCGGGGACGGGTGGACTGTAAGTCAGCAGTCCCACAAGTCACAAGCGTCCCAGCAGACTCATCCTGCCCCGTGAACATCTACTTGCGGTCTCCGACACGCCGCAGGATGTGGGCTACAAATCACACCCATGTCGTTCCGCAGATCAGCGACCTCGGGCGCGGAAGACCGCTGATTCATCAATTCGACAACTCCGTAATTACGGACTACTGGAATACGCTGAGCAGATGGACGAACCGCTCCCCGTCGACCGTTCGGCCACCGACCGTGCGGGAGAGCCACCGATCAAACGGGAACGCCGTGTCCAGAACGCCACCTCGATCCGTCTGGGCGCGCTCGAGGAGCGGGTCCGCCTGCTGGAGTCGGCTGCGCAGGGCGTTGTGCCCACCTCCCGGACCTGGGCCACCGAAGCCGGCGTCGTCACCGACCTGCGATCCGCCCGGAGCACTCGAGGCGTCGTCGCGACCCAGCTCGCAGCGCTGGGCCATCCCAGCCGGCTCGAGCTGCTCATGGGGGTGGTCCGAGGCGCCACGAGCACCACCGAACTCGCCGCGGAGCTGGGCACCGGATCGACCGGCCAGCTGTACCACCACCTCAACCAACTGGTCGCCGCGGGCTGGTTGCAGACCAGCAGTCGCGGGCGGTACGAGATCCCAGCCGGACGACGCGATGCGCTCGCGGCTGTGCTCGCGGCGGTGAGCCCGGCGGCCGCTGCGGACTGAGACCCCTCCGGTCCGCAGGAGGCTCTGACGCGCACTGTTGTTCCGTGCCCTGCCGTTTCCCAGGCAGACCGATCTCAGACCCGAGGGCGATCCTCCTCGTCGAACGACGGATGCCTGCTGTCCACGTGTCGCACCGCCGCCAGGTGACCGCCGAGGTGTCCGCCGACCCCGGCGACCAGGTTGCCGACCACGCCGAGCCCCACGCCGACCCCATGGTGCCGCCGTCGCGCCAGGTACGAGGCCAGGAACAGACTCGCAGCCAGCGTGTTGGTGGCGGCGTGGACGACACCTACACGGCTCTCCCGTGGCTCGGTGGCAGCCCATTCGGTGAGGCCGGTCAGCACCGCCGGCGACAGAGTGAGCAGCCCCGCCAGGGTGAGCGTGCGCGCCACCGACTCGGACCCGTCACCCCCGACGACGTCCACGACGGTTGCGGAGCCGAACAGCCCCAGGGGCGCCATCACGGCCACCGGGTGTACGGCATGCCCCATCCAGTCGCCGCGCAGCAGCGGGCCCAGCCGGCGGGATCCCGCGAGTGCCGTGGCCGCCGGTCCCAGCAGCCGCACCACGCCGTCCAGGCCGGTGGCGCCCTCCAGCCGGCGCACTGCCCGGACCGGCCAGGGTCCTGCACCGGTGTAGACATCCTCGTCCGTGTTCCGTGGGGTGACCATGTCGGTTCGATTCCCGCCCGACGCAGATTCCACACCCACAGGGCAGGAAACCCGGCCGGATTCGCAGGTGGGCCGGACGCAGTGCGTCCGGCCCACTCGGTCACGAGTGCAGGATGATCACCTGCTCGAGGTACCGGCCGATCCGAGCTGCTGGCAGGCCTCGACGATGCGCGCGGCCATGCCCTTCTCGCCGAGCTTGAGGTACGCCCGCGGGTCGTAGGCCTTCTTGTTGCCGACCTCGCCGTCGATCTTGAGCACGCCGTCGTAATTGCTGAAGAAGTGGCCGACCAGTGGGCGAGTGAACGCGTACTGGGTGTCGGTGTCGATGTTCATCTTGACGACGCCGTAGGAGACGGCTTCGGCGATCTCCTCGGCGGTGGACCCGGAGCCGCCGTGGAAGACCAGCTCGAACGGCTTGTCACCGGCGTTCAGACCGAGATGCTCGACCAGTGCGTCCTGGCCCGCGCGCAGCACCGGCGGACGCAGCTTGACGTTGCCCGGCTTGTAGACGCCGTGCACGTTGCCGAAGGTTGCGGCGACGATGTAGCTGCCGTCGGGTGCGCCCAGAGCCTCGACCGTCTTCACGAAGTCACCGGGGGCGGTGTACATCTTGTCGCTCGACTCACCGACCACCCCGTCCTCTTCGCCACCGACGACACCGATCTCGATCTCGAGGATGATGTTGGCGGCCTTGCACAGCGGCAGCAGCTCCTGCGCGATGGACAGGTTCTCGTCGAGGTCGATCGCCGAGCCGTCCCACATGTGCGAGTGGAACAGCGGCTGACCACCGTTCTTGACGCGCTCGGCGGAGATCGCGAGCAGCGGCCGGACGAATCCGTCGAGCTTGTCCTTCGGGCAGTGGTCGGTGTGCAGCGCGATGGTGACGTCGTACTTCTCGGCGACGACGTGCGCGAACTCGGCCAGCGCCCGGGCGCCGACCACCATGTCCTTCACCGGCTGGCCGGAGGCGAACTCGGCACCGCCGGTGGAGACCTGGATGATCCCGTCGCTGCCGGCCTCGGCGAAGCCCATGATCGCGGCGTTGATCGTCTCGGACGAGGTGATGTTGATGGCCGGATAGGCGAAGCCGCCTTCGCGCGCCTTCGACAGCATCGCGGCGTAGGTCTCCGGGTTGGCGATGGGCATGGTGAGCGACCTCCGAGGGGGGATTCAGGTCGGGCCGGGGCGCGACCTGTTTCTGGATTGGTTCAGATGGTCTGACCAGTATCCCCCGGACCGTGCACCGCCGATCCGGCCCCTCCCCGATCGCTGACCGACGGACGCAGGGGGCGAGATCCCGATCGAACCAGCTGGGTCAGGACCGGATCTCGACGCGCTCGTCCCTCGCTCGCTCGATCACCGGAAGTTTGCTGATCGAGCGAGCCCGCGAGTCCAGATCCCGATCGATGCCGGGGCCAGCGGATGCCCGTGTGCACTGGCAGGATGGGCACCGTGACCAACGGGGGCGGACCAGGGGAGCAGAGCGCAGTGATCGGAACGGGCGCGGACTCCTCGACAGCAGATCAGACAGGGCACGGCGACGTCGAGCGGACGCTCGGCACCCTGCGCTCGCTCAATCCGCTAGTCACCGTTCCCGACGCGGCGGACGCCGGCCCGCTGACCATCGACGATCTCTACCGCAGCCATCGGATGGGGATGGTGCGGCTGGCGATCCTGCTGGTGGACGACATCTCCAGCGCCGAGGACGCCGTCCAGGAAGCGTTCGCCGGGCTCTACAAGCAGTGGGGATCGTTGCGCGACACGGGCGCAGCCGTCGGATACCTGCGCACCGCGGTGGTGAACAGCTGCCGGTCGATGCTGCGCCGGCGACGGACGGCCCGCGCCTACGTTCCGCCGGATCCGGGGACGGCCCGCTCGGCCGAGTCGCTCGCGATCATGTCGCATGAGCACCGTGCTGTGGTCGAAGCCCTGTCCGGGCTCGCCCCCCGCCAGCGGGAGGTGCTGGTGCTGCGCTACTACGGCGGTCTGTCCGAGGCCGAGATCGCCGAGGCGACGGGCCTGTCGAAGGGCACCGTGAAGTCGACGGCGAGCCGGGCCGTCGGCAAACTGGGCGAGCTGATGCGCTCGGCGATGGAATGAACGGGCCCAGCGGCGGCACCGGGCCGGATCGGCGCACGAGCGGCGCGGCGGACCCGGAGATCGTCCTGGCTCAGGCGCTGCGGGCGAAGGTTGGTGGTCGGGCTCCCACCGCCACCGGCTCGACCACGCAGCACGCCAACGCCGGCCTCACCACCGTCCAGGTGCTGCTGATCGCAGCCATCATCGGGCTGCTGATCGGCGCCGGGATCGCCCTCCTGCAGCTGGCCGGCTGACCAGCGTTGGCCCTGTGTGCGAGCCGTGCGACCGCCCCTGACGTGCTGTGAGGCTCGCCCCGATCGGCCTCGATCCGGCCGGGTGGCCGATCACTCCCGGTAGGCTCGGGAATCGTGACGACCGACCTCGCCCTCCTGCCCGGCTGGCTCGACGCCACCAACATCATCTCCGGCCTCGGCTCGTGGGCGGTGGTGGGCATCATGCTCATCCTGTTCGCCGAGTGCGGGCTGCTGATCGGATTCTTCCTGCCGGGCGACACGCTGCTGTTCATCGCGGGACTGTCGGTGTCCACCGGCCTGATCCGCACGGATCTCTGGTTGCTGATCGTCCTCATGGTGATTGCCGCATTCGTCGGCAACATGGTGGGCTACGGAATCGGTCGCAAGGTAGGACCCGCGGTCTTCAAGCGACCCGACGCGAAGTTCCTCAAGCCCGAGTACATCGAGAAGTCGAACCAGTTCTTCGAGAAGCACGGCAAGATCGCCGTCGTGCTGGCGCGATTCGTGCCGGTGGTGCGCACCGTCGCCACGGTGATGGCCGGTGCCTCGAAGATGGACGCCAAGCTCTACACGCTCTACTCCTTCATCGGTGGCGTGCTGTGGTGCGGCTCGGTGGCCGTCGCCGGGTTCTACCTCGGCAAGATCCAGTTCGTCCGCGACCATGTCGACCTGCTCGTGCTGCTCGCCGTGGTCGCCGTGGTGCTCGCCACCGCCGCTCCCGCGCTGATCCACTGGCTGCAGAAGCGCAAGGCCAAGCAGGCCGGTCGGCAGGCCCCGCCGGCTCTCTGATCCCAGCGATTCGGAGCTCGCTGCCCCGCTGCACCCACCGTGGGCTGGCGAAACCGGCGGGCGCACACTGAACGCTGGCGAAACCGGCGAAGGCTGGCGAAACTTCGCCAGCGTCAGTCGCGTCCGCCAGCCTTCACCTCGATTTCGCCAGCCCTCGGCTGGCGGTCGGTGAGCGCTGACATCGGGGCAAGTTGTCCACAGACGGGTCAGCCATGCACAGGGACCACGGCGGATCGCACGCGAGCCGCAGTTCGTCCGGATCGTGTCCGGCATGGCTCCGCACGCCGAGACAAGAGCATTGCAGCAGTTGCTGCGCACCGGCACACCGCAGCAGTCGATCGAACGCGCCGTCACCCACGGAGAACTGACCCGGCTGCGCAGGGGTGTCTTCGATGCGCCCGCTGCACAGGAGCGCACCCCGTCCGACCGGTACCGCCAACTCGTGTTGGCCGTGGGAGTCCAGGCCGGCGACCCGCTCATCAGTCATCTCTCGGCAGCAGCGGTCCACGATCTTCCCGTCGTCGGGGGCGATCGCAGCGTCGTCCACACCACGACGAACCGGCGGCACGGAGGACAGCGCCGCGCAGGAGTGCACCGACATGTCGCCCATCGGCCGGACAGGGTCGTCGAGCTGAACGGACTCCGCGTCACGAGCCTGCACCGAACACTCATCGACGTCGCCCGTACCGAGGCTCTGATCACCTCCGTTCCGATCCTCGACGCAGTCCTGCACCGGGCGGGCGTGTCAATGACCCAGCTCACGGCCGAACTACGGAACGCGGGTCGACAGCGGGGGGTCAATCGCGCGCGTCTCGCTCTCTCGCTGGCGGAGGCTCGGTGCGAGAGCCCCGGGGAGTCTGCGTCGCGCGTGGTGATGCACGAGATCGGCGTGGACCTTCCGGTCAATCAGGTCGAGATCTTCGATCGCGCGGGAGTCTTCCTCGGACGCAGCGACTTCTGGTTCGAAGGCACAGCGACGGTGGGTGAGTTCGACGGCCTGATGAAGTACGGCAGCATCCCGGACGGTTCGAAGGGCCGCGAGGAATTGATCCGTGAGAAGAGACGTGAAGATGCGATCCGTCGCACCGGCGCTGTGATGGCGCGGTGGACCTGGTCGGATCTCCGGTCACGCACCACGTTCGCCGCCCTGCTGCGCGACGCTCTCGACCAGGGGCGCAGGGCGAGCGAGAAGGGCCTCGTGAGCGCGAGCTTCCGACCCGTCAAGAATCCCAGCGACCGCACGCCGGGCTCCTGAGCGCTGAAGAGCGTTCTGCCGCCGAGTTGCCTTCCTACAACGCTGGCAACATCGACAAACGCGGGATCAACATCGCCAGCGTGCGCAGACTCGACCAGCGTCAAGAACCCCTACCTGCGAACTCAGCCCTTGCCCAGCACGTGTCGCAGCGTCGCATCCAGTTCGGTGTGACGGAACGGGTGCGCCAGCTCCGTCAGCCGCCCCGCATCGACCCGCTGAGACGCCTCGGCGAGGGCCTTCGAGCCCTCCTCGCCGAGCAACAGCCGGGGTCCGAACGCCGGGGTCGGAACCAGCGTCGGACGGTGCATGACCGATCCCAGCACCTTCGTGAACTCGCTGTTGCGCACCGGGTTCGGGGCAACCGCGTTGACCGGACCCTCGACCGCGTCGTCGACGATCGCCCGCAGGTAGATGTCCAGCATGTCGTCGATGCCGATCCAGCTCAGCCACTGCTCGCCGGAGCCCAGACGTCCACCCACACCGAGGGCGAACAGCGGCCGCAGTTGCTTGAGGAATCCACCGTCCGGTGTGACGACGATGCCCGTGCGCACCTGCACCACCCGGGTGCACTCGGTGCCGGCCGCTTCCGCTTCCTGTTCCCACTGCGTCACCACCTCGGCCAGGAAGTCGTCGCCGGGTGCCGACGACTCGGACAGCACTTCGTCGCCCCGGTCCGCACCGTAGTACCCGATCGCCGAGGAGCTGACGAAAGCCGAAACCCCCTGCTGCGCAGCGCGTTCGGCGAGCTTCTTCGTCGGTCCGACCCGGGAGTCCAGGACCGCCTTCTTGTGCGCGTCGGTGAACCGACCGGCGATCGACGCTCCTGCCAGGTGGACCACCGCGTCCACCCCGGCGAGCAGATCGACAGCAGGTGCGTCCGGATTCCACCGCCGCTCGCCGTCGCCCGACGGCTCGCCGCGGACCAGCTTGATCACCCGGTGCCCACCGGTCGACAGCAGTGCGCACAGCTGGGTCCCGATCAGTCCTGAGGAGCCGGTGACCGCGACCGTCAACGCCTTCTGCGACCACCGGGCATGAGCGGCGAGGTCGCCCCGGAGCTGGGCGCCACGGTAGCGGAAGTTGCTGCGCAAGAACGCTTCCGGGGCTGGGGTCTGCACGTGGTCGAGCACCGCGCAGCCGGCACCGACCGCCTCGAAGCGGTGGGTGTGTTTCCACGGTGAGACCAGTCGCAGTGGGAACGAGGTCAGCTGGTCGACGAACTGCTCGCCCTCCACATAGCCGTCCGGCTGGTGCTGCGCCGTCCACGGCAGGCCGCCGATCTTCAGCTTGGCAGTACCGTCACGCAGCGAGCTCGTCTCCTGCACCAGAGTCATCGGTTGCCACGGCGGGACCAGCCGGTGGAAGGCCCCGGAGCGTGCCATCCACTGCCAGACGGTGTCGGTGGAGGCGTCGACGACTTCGCGGTGCTCGATTCCCATGGCTCCACTGTTCCCCGCCGGACACCGGTTCACCAGCGGTGTGGGGACCGGTCGGACCTGTCCACCGGGTCAGGATGTCCTGACGCGGCCAGGATCCGCGGATGCCTCGTGCTTTCCGCCGGTCTCATGCCTCCCACCGGTGGCGCGGCGACCCAGCTTCGATGGCCACCAGATCAGCCGCCCGAGGTCGGTGGCGATCGCCGACACCAGCAGGCTGCGCACCACAAGCGTGTCCAGCAAAACCCCGAAGCAGACGATGAACGCGATCTGCGCCAGGAACAGGATCGGGATGATGCCCAGCGCGGCGAACGTCGCCGCGAGCACCACTCCGGCGCTGGTGATCACCCCACCGGTCGTCACCAGAGCGGCGAGGATGCCGGCCCGCGGTCCGAGCAGCAGCGACTCCTCCCGCGCACGGGACATCAGGAAGATCGAGTAGTCGACGCCGAGGGCGACCAGGAAGACGAACCCGAACAGCGGCACGGCGGGGTCGGCGCCCGGGAAGTCGAGCACGTGGTTGAAGACCAGGGCCGAGACGCCGAGGGCACTTCCGAAGCTGATGACGGTCGCCACCACCAGCACCAGCGGCGCGACCAACGACCGCAGCAGCAACATCAGCACCAGCAGCACCGCGAGCAGCACGGCCGGGATGATCACCCGCAGATCCCGGGCGGCGGTGTCGGACGTGTCCAGTTGCTGGGCGGTCTGCCCGCCGACGAGCACGGCGCCCAACGGGTGCAGCGCGGCCCGCAGCGCGCGGATGGTGTCCTTGGCGTCGGTGGTGTCCGCGCCCGCCGAGAGCGTTGCGTCCAGCAGCACCCGGCCGTCGACGACTGTCGCGGCACTCCCCTGCGCTGCACCCTGGGCAACGGGGGCGCCGGTGAGCCCTGGCACCTGCTGAGCGGCAGCGATCACCTGGCCGGCCAACGCCTCCGGGACGACGATCACCACCGGGTTGCCGGTGCCGCCGGGGAAGTGCTTCTCCAGATCTTGTTGTCCGACAACCGAATCCGGGTTGCCGAGGAACACTTCGGACTGCTGCACCCCAGACCCCTTGAACGTCGGCAGCGCCGCACACATCGCCAGCAGGACGATGCCGGTCACCACCCACACCCGTCGGGGATGGGCGCCGATCGTGCGGGCGATGCGCACCCACAGGCCGGTGCCCTGCAGCGGACCGTCCTCCTCGGGTTCCGCGGCATGCGCGGCACGGTGTGCAGCGGGAGCCGCGGCCGATGCAGCGGCCGGCAGGGCCGGCACTCGGGGCCAGAACACCCACCGACCGGTGGCCAGCAGCGTAGGCAGCAGGGTGATCGTTCCGAGGAAGGCGCAGGCGATGCCGATCGCGGCGACCGGTCCGAGCGACCGATTGGAGTTCAGATCCGACAACAACAGGCAGAGCAAGCCGATGATGACGGTTGCGGCACTGGCAGCGATCGGCTCCAGGCAGGCCCGCCAGGCCACCTTCATCGCGTCGATCGGCCGCTGGATGCGGGTCAGCTCCTCCCGGTAGCGCGCGGTGAGCAGCAGTCCGTAGTCGGTGGCGGCGCCGATCACCAGGATGAACAGGATCCCCTGGCTCTGGCCGTTGAGGGTGATGACGTCCGCGTCGGCCAGCAGATAGACGATCCAGCCGGCCAGCGCGAGACAGCAGACCGAGGAGAACAGCACGAACACCGGCAGCGCCAGCGCCCGGTACACCAGCAGCAGGATGAGCAGCACGACGCCCAGCGCAACCAGCAGCAGGATGCCGTCGATGCCGGCGAACGCCCCACCCAGGTCGCGGACGAGGCCCGCGGGCCCGGTGACGTGCGTGTTCCCGCCGGCTGCCGAGGGTGCCGCCGCCGCGCGAAGGCTGTCGACGACCAACGTCAGCGGTGGATCCTGGCCCTCTGCGGTACGGACCAGCTTCGCCTCGGCGAGGGGTACGACCGCGAGGATCGCGGCGCCGTCCTGGGATGGGATCGGCACGATCTTCGCGCCGTCGGGCAGGTAGTCCGTGATCGTTCCGAGGGTGGCTCCGTCTGCGGTGACGGGCGCTGCGCCGAGCGCTGCGGCCGCTGCGTTCCAGGCGGTGAGCTGCTCGGCGGAGGCGACGCCGTCCGAGCTGAACAGCACGAACGCCGGGATGGTCTTCGCCGGTGAGAACTCGGCGGCCTGCGTCGCGGCCCGCACCGATTCGGCACTCGCGGGCAGGAAACTCGTCGAATTGTTGGACTGGACCTGCGACAGCTGGCCGATCTTCGGTCCGCCGATCCCGCTGACGGCGAGCCAGCCACCGATGATCAGGACGAAGCCCAGGGCAACGACGATCCGGTTGCGGGTCGGGCGAGGCGCCCAACCGGTGGCCGGGTCAGGCACCCGTGCACCAGCCGGTGGGCAGGTCGACGGAGATGCCGAAGAACGACGGCTGCGAGGAGCAGATGTCGCCGTGCACGTCGTTGGCGAACGACTCCACCTTGCCGCGCTGCTGCCACAGGAAGAACACGATCACCGCGGCGAGCACGAGCGAGATGATCTTGCCGATCACCTTCTTGATGATGATCGCGGCCAGCAGACCGATCACCACGAATGCCACGGTCGCCCAGACGGCGATGGTCTTCACGTTCTCGAGATCCACGCGCCAACGGTACCGGTGGGCGCGTCGGGATCACCCCCGCTCGGGGCGGAATCAGCAGAACATCAGGGTTCACCCTGATCGACTTCGCCCGCGGTGGACCCGCCCGGACGTGGTGGGATGTGCGGATGCCCTCGTCCGCTGCCAGTACCGATTTCCGACTCGACGGCCACGCCGGCGCCCTGCACACCGTGCGCTGGTCCGGTGAGGACGAGCCGACGTGGGTGGCGCTGCTGTGTCACGGCTACGGAGAGCACGTGCTGCGCTACGACTGGGTGGCCGACGTGCTGACCAGGGCAGGCGCCGTCGTCTACGGGCTCGACCACCGCGGCCACGGCACCAGCGACGGCGAGCCGGTGCTGATCGAGGACTTCGAGAAGGTGGTGGACGATTTCCACCTGCTGGCCGACACGGTCGCCCGGTCGCGGCCGGGCCTGCCGGTGGTGCTGATCGGCCACTCGATGGGCGGCATGATCGCCGCTCGCTACGCCCAGCGTCACGGTGCCGAGCTGGCCGCTGTGGTGTTGTCCGGGCCGGTGCTCGGATCGTGGGCGGCGGTGGACGACTTGCTGGCGCTGGAGGAGATCCCGGACGTCCCGATCGATCCCAGCACGCTGTCCAGGGACGAGGCGGTGGGCGCCGCCTACGTCGCCGATCCGCTGGTCTGGCACGGCCCGTTCAAGCGACCGACGTTGCTGGCGCTGCAGCACTCGATGGCCACCATCGGCGAGGCCGGCATCATCGCCGAGCCGCCGCTGCTGTGGTTGCACGGCGAGGACGACCAGCTCGTCCCCATCGGGCCGTCCAGGGCCGGCTTCGCCGAGATCGCCCCGAAGGGAGCGGCCTCGAAGTCGTACCCAGGCGCGCGGCACGAGATCTTCAACGAGACCAACAAGGACGAGGTGCTCGCCGACGTCCTGACCTTCGTCGGCCTGCACATCTGACGCTCCGCCGATCGAGCGACGAAGGAGTCGAGATCCCGACGCGACGCGACGGGCTCTCACAGAAGTGGTCTCAAGGGATCAGAAATCTGGCTGGAGCGCTTGATCTCGCGCACTGGCGCCCACTTCTGCGAGCAGAACTCAGACCAGTCGGAGCGGGTGCACGGCGACCTCACCGGTCAGGTGCGCGCCGAAATCGCTGAACGCCTGCGCGACATGGGGCGATGCGAGGTGGGCGTCGAGGTCGTCCTGTGAGCGCCACTCCTCGACGGTGACGAAGGTGCCGGGCGCGGCGGCGGACTCGTAGAGCACGTAGCTGATGCAGCCCTCCTCCTCGCGGGTGGCCTGCGCGAGCTGGGACAGACCAGCCGAGGCCAGCTCCGCTGACTCCGGCTTGACGGGAATGGTGGCGACCACGTGCAGCGAGCTCATCGATGAGCCTTTCGTCGGCGAACAGGACGGCGCCGAACCGCGTCGGCGCGTGCCACCATCATGCGCCGCGTCGCGCCGCGGCAGGGATCACCAGGCCTGGTCGAGGTCCGCGTGCTGCCGGATCCAGGTGTGCATCGCAATCCCGGCGGCCACCCCGGCGTTGATCGAGCGGGTGGAGCCGAACTGGGCGATCGAGACCGTCATCGCTGCGGCGTCCAGCGCGGCCGGCGACAGACCCTCCGACTCGGACCCGAAGAGCAGCAACGCATCTCGCGGTAGGGCGGCAGTCTCCAGCGGTACCGAACCGGGTGTGTTGTCGACCCCGACGATGCTCAAGCCGGCGTCGTTCGCGAACGCGACCAGGTCGGAGACCTCCGGGTGGTGGTGCAGGTGCTGGTACCGATCGGTGACCATCGCCCCGCGACGGTTCCAGCGCCGCCGCCCGACGATGTGCACGGCAGCGACCGCGAAGGCGTTGGCCGTGCGGACGACGGTGCCGATGTTGTAGTCGTAGCCCAGGTTCTCGATCCCGACGTGCAGCGGGTGCCGTCGAGCGTCGATGTCGGCGACGATCGCTTCGCGCCGCCAGTAGCGGTAGCCGTCCACCACGTTCCGGCGATCACCCTCTGCGAGCAGCTCGGGGTCGTAGCGGGGATCGTCAGCGGACTCACCCGGATGGGACTCGGCCCACGGGCCGACCCCGATCACCGCACCGACCACCCACTCCGTCGGTCCCGTCTCGTCGTCCGGAGCGCCCTGCGCGGTGCCGTTCGAAGCGGTGTCCGCAGACGCAGCCCCGTCGGTATCAGGCAAGCCCGAGATCGTGCAGGTCGAGCAGGTAGCGGTAGGGCAGGCCACGGGCTTCGATCGCCTCGGCGGCTCCGGTTCCGCGGTCGATGACGGTCGCGACCCCGACCACCTCCGCGCCCGCTTCCTGCAGTGCATCAACAGCTTTCAGTACCGACTGGCCCGTGGTCGAGGTGTCTTCCACGGCCAGCACCTTCACCCCGGCGACCGACGGTCCTTCGATCTGCTTGCCCATCCCGTGCTGCTTGGTCTCCTTGCGGACGACGAACGCGTTGATCGGACGACCGGGCGCGTGCATCACCGCGAGCGCCACCGGATCTGCGCCGAGCGTCAGGCCGCCGATCGCGGCGTAGTCCCAGTCGGCGGTGAGCTGGCGCATCAGCTGACCGATCAGTGGGGCCGCCTCGTGGTGGAGGGTGGGCAGCCGACCGTCGACGTAGTAGTCGGCTTCCTTGCCCGACGACAGGATCACCTTGCCGTGCACCACGGCCAGGTCGGCGACCAGCTGGGCGAGCCTGGCCTTGGCCGCGCCGTCGGGCTGGGGTGGCTGGCTGGGGGTTGCGGGACCTGGCGCGCTGTCGATACTCACCAGTCCAGCGTAGGCGGCCACCGCGCCGTCGCGGGAGTGGGATGGGCCGCAGCCGCTCAGGTCCGCGGCTTGCTGTCCACCTTGTTGGCAGCGGCCCGGATCAGACCTCGGGGCAGCAACCGCGCCGCGGTCGTGATCGCCTTCTGCAGGCCACCGGCGATGTGGATCACGGCGTCCTCACGGATCGCACCGAGCGCCTCCGCCACCAGGGCGTCGACGTCGTAGTACATCCACGACTTCTTGGTGCTCATGTCGATCCCGGCCCGCTGGTGGAACTCGGTGCGGACGAACCCCGGACACAGGGCGAGCATGCGGACCCCGGTGCCCCTCAGCGCGACCGACATGCCCTCGGAGAACGAGATCACCCAGGCCTTGGACGCGCTGTAGGTGGACCCGCGTCCCGGGATCATCCCGGCGACGGAGGCCACGTTGATGACGCCGCCGAAACCGCGAGCTCGCATCCCCGGCAGCACCGCGTGGGTCAGCTCCAGCACGGCGGTGACGTTGACCGCCAGCTGGTCCTGCAGCTCCTGCAGCGGCGCCACCTCGAACGCCGAGCCGACCGCGAAGCCGGCGTTGTTGACCAGCAGAGCGACCGGATCATGTTGTGCTGCAAGCCGTTCGGTGACCTCGGCGCGACCACCCGGCGTGCTCAGATCGGCCGACAGCACCTCGACCTCCGGCGCCCCGAGGCTCAGCCAGCTGGCGCGTCGTTCGTGCAGCCGGGCCTCGTCCCGCGCGACGGCGACCAGCCGCCAGCCCTGTTGGGCGAGCGCCCGGCAGAACGCCTCGCCGATCCCTGCAGTCGCACCCGTCACCAACGCCGTGTTTGTCATGATGGTCCCTCCGCTACTCGGTCACGTCACGCTACGGCAGGCGCCGAGATCAGCCCTGTACGAAGGTCACGGGGGGCCCGAACCCGGCCGTCGGCGTGACGATCAGCTGAGCCCCCTCCGCAGCGAAGGAGACCGAGACATCCCCCGAGCTGAGGGCCGAACGGACCCCCATCAAACCGTTGAGCACCTCGACCTCGTGGGCGTACAGCCCGCTTGACGCACCCGGCGAGAGCGATCCTGAAGTCTCCGAGAAGCCGGTCACGACCAGACCGTGTCCGGTCGCCCACCACCGTCCGGTGGCCGCTGCTCCGAGGAGGTCTGCCGAGAAGGAGCCATTGGAAGCAAGCTCGAACGACACCGAAGTGGTCGTGGAGACGACGCGATTCTGTCCACCGATCCGGACTGTGGCCGCGCGCCACGTCCCACCGATTGCGGCCACCACCGGGTACTTCGCCGCGCCCGCAGCCCGGGCTGCCTGCGGTGTCACGCCCGCCGACCGGTAGTGAACGGCGGTCGCTCCGTGCTCCAGAGTGAGCTGATCACCGGCCAGGACGGCTGTCAGGCGACCCGGCGACGGCATTCTGAACAGCAGTGCATCCAGCGCTGCCGACTCCTGGGCGAACTGGTCGTTCTCGTCCGTCGAGGTCGCCCGGACGGATATCTCGGCGACGGCAAATCCGCGGGCATCGGTGGTGAACGGGCCCCGCAACTCACGGTTGCCGTCGTGGAAGACGACGGTGCCGTCCGGGGCGAACTCGACGGTCATGGTGCGAGATCCCGTCGGCTCCCAGGTCGAGACAGAGAAGGAATCACCGGCCGTCACGATCGACGTGGCGCCCCACAAGCGACCAGTCACTCGCGAGGCATCGAACGACGACTCCGCGACTGAGGTTGTCGTGGTACCGGCCAGCTTGCGCTCGACCTGCTGTGGCGCCATCACCGCGCGCCCGAGCACCACCGCCAGGATCACCACGCTCACGGCGGCGACCGCGCTGACGATCCGCCAGCGTGGCACCGGTCGGTGCGGCACGAACTCGGTCAGCCCAGGGGGGTCGGGGCGGAGCAAGGTCGCCGTCGTGATCGCGGCGCCGCGCTCGTGCAGCGCCGAGCGCAGCTCCGTCTCCAGCGCGATGAGGCCGGAGCCGGCATCGTCAACCGATGATCGATCGGACATCGTGGTCCTCCAGGGTGGTGGCGAGTGCGGTGAGGGCGCGGGAGGCCGACGAGGTCACGGCTCCCGGGGTGACGCCGAGCAGCTCGGCCGTCTCGGCGACCGAGCGGCCGGCGAAGTAGCGCAGCACCAGTACTTCCCGCTGGCGGGTGGGCAGCGCGTCGACGCAGGCCCGGATGGTCCTTGCCCGCTCCCGGATCAGCACCTCGGCGTCGGCGGCCGGGACGTCCGATGGCCGCGGTGCGCGATGGAACAGCCGCGCAGTGCGGCGGCGGCGCAGCACTGATCGACAGCGATTGAGCACGGCCCTGGTCAGGTAGTGCTCGGCCGTCCCGACGATCCGGTCCGGATCGAGGGCCGCGAAGACGTCCTGGACGACGTCCTCCGCGTCTGCCTGGGTGTCGACGAGCTGGATCGCCAGTCGGACCAGCGGCAGGTAGTGCAGCCGGAACAACTCGGCGACCGACCCGGTCGCACCGACGTCCTCGATCAGCACCGCTGCGCTCCCCCGAACCGGCCACGATCTGCGGCCTCACCCATCAGACGCACCGGCGGCGAAAACCTCAACAGGGAGGACCGGTCGAGATCTGACGGGATCTCGACATGCTCGTTCCTCGCCGCTCGATCGCCGCGCAGTGCACTGGTCGGTCGCGGTCTTCCGTACGGTCGATCTTCGCGAAGGGACGGCGGTGTGCCGGGTCAGGGATTGGCTCGGGCATGGGCGGGACACCGCGGGTGAGCCTGCGATCTCGCGGAGCCCGCCGGGCGGGACCCGGCGCATCGCCGTGCCTGCCCGTTCAGGTCCAGTGGTCGGGGCGCGTCAGCCGCGGCGGCAGGGTGGTGTGGGCGTCCCCGAGCGCGGCGTTGATCTGGAACTGGGTGACGAACAGCGCATCGGCCAGCAACGCCCCGGCCAGACGGGCGTCCCGCAGATCGGCGCCCACCAGGTCGGCGCCGGTCAGGTCCGCACCGGTCAGGTCGGCGGCGATCAGGCAAGCGCCGCGGAAGTCGAACCCGCGCAGATCGGCCCCGACCAGTGACACGCCGAGCAGCAGGGCACCGCGGCGGTCGCTCCCCTTGCGGCGCCGACCGCGCACCAGCGAACTGGCCTGCTCCAGCCGCGCATTCACCCTGTCCCGCAGGCCTTCCCGGTCGATCTGCTGCAGCCCCACCGGATCCAGCTCGGTGAGCTCCCGGACGTGATCGGTCAGATCCTGGAGTCCTGCGCGGATCGAGGCGGCGGCCGGATGCGCGGCAGCTTCCTCGAGATACCAGAGCTGCTCGTGCAGTTCGCGGACGATCGGGAAGACGTCGAACATCTGCTCGGCCAGCTTCCCGTCGGTGCGCCAGTCCGTTCCACGAAAAGTCACTTGGGACACCTGCTGACCGGCACCGAAACAGTCGTAGACCGTGCAGCCGGGCATCCCGGAGCTGCGCAGCTCCGCGTGGATCCCGCAGGTGGAGTCGACGAGCAGGTTGCGGCAGGGGGTGCGCGCGGGTTTGTCGAAGGCGAAGTTCGCCGACTTGCCGAAGAACGGGACGACGCAGCACAGACCGAAGCAGCGGGCACAGTCGGCGCGCAGGCTCTGTGACATCGCGGTCGGTCCTCTCCGGTTCTCGCAGGATGCAGGCTCGCAGGATCAAGGCTCGCAGGATCAAGGCTCGCAGGATCAAGGCTCGCAGGATCAAGGCTGAGTGCGTCGACGGTACCCATCCGGGCCGGCGCCCGGCCGTTCAACTCGACCCGAACCTGCACCCAGCCATCTCCGGGACGTCCCACTCCGAACGACAAGGGCAGGGATCGGGACGGCAACACCCCCGACCCAGACTCATCCCGCCGACAACGGGGTAACAGAATGAAGTCGCGACCGGAAGGCCGCGGCATCGACGCAGAACGCGAGGAATTTCAACCATGGCGCTTCTCAGCCCCTCCCGACGGGTCATCCCCAGCCCATCGGCGGGTATCTGGCCCGGACTGGAGATCCCGCCGCGCGGCGCGATCCACGCGAAGATCGCCGAGCTGGTGCTGCGGGGCGCCCTCAAGAAGTTGCCGCTGCAGCTCGCTTTCCCCGACGGCACCATCTGGGGCACCAGCGGCCCGCGCCTGCAGGTCGTACGCCCCCAGGCGTTCTTCCACCGGTTGGGTCGCTCCGGCCTGATCGGTTTCGGCGAGGCGTGGATGGCCGGCGATCTGACGGCCGACGACTGGCATCCGGGCCGGGTCGGCGGAGCGATCAAGCCCGGCTCCGGCGCGCTGGCGAACTCCGCGACCGACACGCTCGTCGAGGCCCTGACCGTGCTGGCGCGGCGGATGGACACCTTGGTGCCGATCCCGCTGCAACGCCTGCGGCGACTGTGGGAGAGCCACAAGCCCATCGAGGAGGAGAACGATCCGACGGGAGCGCGCGACAACATCCATCGGCACTACGACCTGTCGAACGACCTCTTCGAGCGGTTCCTCGATCCGACGATGTCCTACAGCGCCGCCTGGTACGACAGCGGATCGCGTGCGACCGACGATCTGGAAGCGGCGCAGTTGCGCAAGATCGACGGCATCCTCGACCAGGCAGGAGTCCGTCAGGGCTCCCGCCTGCTCGAGATCGGTTCGGGCTGGGGCGCACTGGCGATCCGCGCTGCCACTGAGCGCGGCGCGAGCGTCGTCACCCTGACGTTGTCGGCCGAACAGAAGACTCTGGCCGAGCAGCGGATCGCGGCAGCCGGCCTGTCCGACCGCATCGAGGTGCGGTTGGAGGACTATCGCGAACACGCGGCCGCCCATGCCGGCGAATACGACTCGGTGGTCAGCGTCGAGATGATCGAGGCCGTCGGCGAGCGCTACTGGCCCGACTACTTCGCGGCCATCGACCAGCTGCTGGCGCCGGGTGGCAAGTTCGGCCTGCAGTCCATCACCATCCCGCACGAGCGACTGCTGGTCACCCGGCGCAGCTACACCTGGATCCACAAGTACATCTTCCCGGGCGGCATCCTCCCCTCGCTCGAGGCGATCGATCGCGCCAGCGCCGGAACGACGTTGCGGGTCAACGAATCCCGCCGACTCGGGCCGTCCTACGCAACCACCCTGCGGCAGTGGCGCTACCGCTTCAACGGCAACCTGGACGAGATCGGTGAGCTCGGCTTCGACGAGACCTTCGCCCGGATGTGGAACTTCTACCTGGCCTACTGCGAAGCCGGATTCCGCTCCGAGTACATCGACGACTGGCAGCTCTCGCTCTCCCGTACCTGATCAGGGCCGGAAACGGCTTGCCCCGCTTGCGACAGTGAAGGGATGACGAACTCCGAGGTCTCAGGCGACTTCAGCAGCGACCTCGCGGGCAGGCGTGGAATCCACATCGTCGAACTGGCCATCCCTTCGGCAGCGGATCTGCTGGACGCCACCGACGCTGCCGGGACGCTGCATCCCTCGTGGGTCTTCCGCGGGATCAAGGAAGCAGTCCGGGCGGAGCAGCTGAACCTGTTGGGACACACCGACTTCGTCACCCCCGAGGCCTCCAGCATCGCCCGGTTCCCGCTGCAGGAATACAAACACCTGCGGTACCTGGTCGCGTTGTCGTCCCCGCCAGCGGCCACGATCGGTACGAGTTCGCTCGGGCTCTCGCTCGTCCCGACGGTGGCGCTGCCCGGCGCTCCGGAAGGCGACCCCGTCACCGTGCTGGGCCACGTCCTCGCGATGGCGTCGAAATCGGACAACACCCACCTGCTCGAGCTGGACGGTGCGATCCATCCCGACCACGTCGATTCCGGAGCCGACGAGCAGCTCTGGGAGCAGACCCTGCGGGTGGCCGCCGAACTGGAACGCAGGACCGTCATCACCTACCAGTCGCAGCGGTTCGACGGCCTCGAGGAACCTGCGGACCTGGTGCCCCCGACCGGCTTCGGCCGCCTGCATCGCGACCGGTCGGTCGCCGCTCAGCTGTCGAAGGGGTTCGAGTTGCAGCAGTGCGAGCGACTGTCCATGATGACGGTGCCGGAGGATGCCCCGACCGAGGAGTGGATCGTCGCCGCACGCGCGAAGGCGGGCGCGGACTACCGCGCCACGATCTGGCACGGGGCCACCCCGGACCATCTGCAGGACGATCTGGCCGAGCTGTTCCGCCGGATGAGCGTCGACGTACCGACCGCCGAACTCGAGTACGAGGAAGAGGTGTGGGATGCGGAGCGGGTCCGGGCGCGGGACGCCGATGCGTCCGCCGGCGGACACGTCCTGCTCACCACCCTGATCCATGACGGTGCCGGACATCCGGCCGCGTTCTCGGTCCTGGAGATCCCGATCTACGCCGCCGGGTTCGCGTACCAGAACGAGACCCTGGTACACGGCGACCACCGCGGACGCCGCTTGGGTCTGCTCGCCAAGGCCCTGAACCTGCAGGCGCTCAAGGTGTTCCGTCCCGACGTGCAGCGGATACACACCTGGAACGCCGGCGAGAACCGCCACATGCTCGCCATCAACGACGAGATGGGCTTCCGTCCGACCGGCTGGGAAGGGCTGTGGCAGCGGCGATTGTGACCTCGCCTCAGGTCCGCCGGGCGCCGCCGGGATTCCGCCGGGGAAGATCGTCGATCGAGCGAACGGAGTGAGTCGAGACCCGTCGCGAATGAACGGGATCTCGACTCCTTCGTCGCTCGATCACCGGTGGGGTGGGTCGCCACCTCAGGAGATCGGGCGGCCGATCTGCTGGAATTTCAGGCCCGCGGCAGCCACCGCGGCCGGGTCGAGGATGTTGCGGCAGTCGACGATCGTCGCCCGGGGTGCCACCTCGGCGACCTTGGCGAGGTCGATCGCGGTGAACTCGGACCATTCGGTGAGCAGCACGATGACCTGGGCACCCCTGGCGGCTTCGTAGACGTCAGCAGCGACGGTGACGTCCGGGTAGCCGTTCTTCGCCGGCAGGTTCTTCTCGACGGTGGGGTCATAGGCAGTGATGACGGCGTTCTCGGTGTCCAGTCGGAGCACGACCTCCAGGGCCGGCGAATCACGCAGGTCATCGGTGCCGGCCTTGAAGGTGAGCCCCCAGACCCCGATCGGCACCCCCGCGAGATCCCCACCGGCAGCAGCGCGGATCCGGTCGGCGACCCGGCTCTGGGCCTCCTCGTTGGACTGCACGGTGGCCGTCAGCAGCGGGAAGGAGACGCCGTTGTCGAGGGCGATGGTGGCCAGCGCCTTGGTGTCCTTCGGGAAGCACGAACCTCCCCAGCCGGGACCCGCCTTGAGGAACTTGTTGCCGATGCGGTCGTCGAAGCCCATCCCGCCGGCGATCTCGGTGACGTCGGCGCCGACCACCTCGGCGAGCCCGGCGATCGAGTTGATGAACGACAGCTTCATCGCCAGGAACGCATTGGACGCGTACTTGATGAGCTCGGAGGACTCGGCGGAGGTGATCACCGCGGGAGCGTCCAGCGCCTCGTAGAGCGCTGCGACTGCTTCTGCGGCGGGCCGGTGGTCGGAGCCGACGACCACCCGGTCGGGCTTCATGAAGTTGCGGACCGCGGTGCCCTCCTGCAGGAACTCGGGGTTCGACACCACGAAGACGTCGTCCCGGTCGAGGGTGGTGCGGATGTCCTTGGCGGTGCCGACCGGAACGGTGGACTTGGTGACCAGGATGGCCCCTGGATCGAGCAGTGAGCTGATCTCCGCAACCACCTGGTGGACGATGCGCAGGTCCGCGCGACCGTCGCCGCCGTCCGGCGTCGGCAGACACAGGAAGATGTACTTCGCGCCGTGCACCGCATCGGCGGCGCCGTGCACGAAGGTCAGGTTGCCGGCGGCGATCCCCGCTCGCATCAGCTCCTCGAGGCCCTCCTCGAAGATGGGCACCTCGCCCCTGGACATCCGGGCGACCTTCTCCGGATCGACGTCCCCGCAGACCACCTCGTGCCCCAGACTTGCCAGGCAGGTGCCCGAGGTGAGACCGACGTAGCCGGTGCCGATCACTGCGATACGGCCGTCTGACATGCGTGAATCTCCCTGGTTCCAGGCGGGCTCGCGAGGACCGGAAGCGGCGCCTCACCGAAGCCATGGTGTCCGGACATCGTACGCTGGGCCGCGTGAGCACCCCTACTTCGGACATTCCGCACCGTCGCCTCGGCGGGTCCGGTCTCGCCGTGTCCACCTCCGGCCTCGGCTGCAACAACCTCAGCCGCACCGGCACCGTCACCGAATCGCTCGAGGGCAGTACAGCGGTGGTCCGAGCAGCCCTGGAGGCCGGCATCACGTTGTTCGACGTCGCCGACATGTACGGCGCGCCGGCGGGTCGGTCCGAGGAGTTCCTGGGCAAGGCGCTCGGCCGTGACCGGGACCGGGTGGTGATCGCGACCAAGTTCGGTCTGGACGCGCGCGGGGCGAACGGCCCGGACTACGGCGCCCGCGGATCCCGCCGCTACATCCGGACTGCCGTCGAGCACTCGCTGCGCCGGTTGGGCACCGACTGGATCGACCTCTACCAGCTGCACGAACCCGATCAGGACACCCCGATCGACGAAACCCTCGCCGCGCTCGACGAGCTCGTGAAGGACGGGAAGGTCCGCTACCTCGGGCATTCCAACTTCGCTGGTTGGCAGCTCGCCGATGCGGCCTGGACGGCGCAGAGCAACGGCCGGACGCCGTTCATCTCGGCGCAGAACGAGTACTCGATGTTGCAGCGCGAGGTCGAGGCAGAGCTGCTGCCTGCCGCCGAGGCGTTCGGGGTCGGTGTGCTGCCGTACTTCCCGTTGGCCAACGGGCTGCTGACCGGCAAGTACACCCGCGACAGCAAGCCCGACGACGGGCGGATCACCAAGCTCAAGCCGCAACTGCTCGAATCGGCTCCGTGGGACGTGCTGGAGAACCTGCAGACCTTCGCCGACGAGCGCGACATTGCCATGGTCGACGTCGCATTCGGGTGGCTACTGGCACAGCCTGCCGTGGCCAGCGTCATCGCCGGGGCCACCACCCCCGAGCAGGTGCGCGCGAACACCCGAGCCGCCCAGTGGGCGCCCTCCGACGACGACCTGGTCGCACTGGAGGACATCCTCGGCTGATGGCTGCGCTGCACCCCGACTCCTGCGGAGGGTGCACCGGACACCGCCGACCCGGGTCAGCCGGACACCACTGCGGCCCGTTCGGCGAACTCGTCGGACTCGGGCGGCAGGCAGAGCCCGGGTTCCGGCCGGGTCGGCCACCACCACCCAGCTGCGGTGCCGGACCACCTCGGTGGCGCCGAGAGCCGTCAACCGGGCGACCTCGGCCGGAATGTCCCCCGTCTCGATGTCCAGGAGCAGCATTTTGTCGCCCTGCAGGGATCAGCCCTGGTGCGGATACCCCACCGAGGTCGGCGCCACGAACGTCTCCTTGATCGAGCGTGGCGTCGTCCAGCGCATCAGGTTCGCCGGGGAGCCGGCCTTGTCGTTGGTACCGGACGCCCGGGAGCCACCGAACGGCTGCTGTCCTACGACGGCGCCGGTCGGCTTGTCGTTGATGTAGAAGTTGCCGGCCGCGTAGCGCAGCGCGGTCGAGGCCTGCTCGACGGCGGCGCGGTCGCGGGAGATGATCGAACCGGTCAGCGCGTACGGCGCTGAGGAGTCGACGACCTGCAGGATGTCGGCGAAGCCGGCGTTCGCGTCGTCGTAGACGTGCACCGACAGGATCGGCCCGAAGTACTCGTCGCAGAAGATCGGGTCGGACGGGTCACCGCCGAGCAGCAGGGTCGGCCGGACGAAGTACCCGGTCGAGTCGTCGTAGGTGCCGCCCGCGATCACGTCGATCCCAGCGGTGGCGTGCGCGCGATCGATCGCGTTCTTGAGGCGCAGATGCGACTTCGCGTCGATCACGGCCGAGGTGAAGTTGGACAGATCCTCGACGTCACCGACGGTCAGCGCCTCGGTCTGGGCGATCAGGTCGTCCTTGAGCGTGCCCCACAACGACTTCGGGACGTAGGCCCGGGAGGCGGCGCTGCACTTCTGGCCGGAGTACTCGAACGCGCCGCGGATCAGCGCGGTGCGCAGCACATCGACATCGGCTGAGGGGTGCGCGACGACGAAGTCCTTGCCGCCGGTCTCACCGACGAGCCGCGGGTAGGTGCGGTAGTTCGCGATGTTGGAACCGACTGTGCTCCAGAGCTTCTGGAAGGTCGGGGTGGAACCGGTGAAGTGGATACCGGCCAGGTCGGGGTGCGCAAGGACGACGTCGGACACCTCCGGGCCGTAGCCCGGCAGCATGTTGATCACGCCTGCCGGCATGCCCGCCTCGATCAGCAGGTCCATCGTCAGCGAGGCGGCGAGCTGCTGCGTCATCGACGGCTTCCACACCACCACGTTGCCCATCAGCGCGGGCGCGGTGGGCAGGTTCGCGGCGATCGCGGTGAAGTTGAACGGGGTGACGGCATAGACGAAACCCTCGAGCGGCCGATGGTCGGTGCGGTTCCAGATCCCCGGTGAGTTCGCCATCGGCTGCTCGGCGAGGATCTGCCGCGCGAAGTGGACGTTGAACCGCCAGAAATCGGCCAGCTCGCAGGCCGCGTCGATCTCGGCCTGGTAGGCAGTCTTCGCCTGCCCCAGCATGGTCGCAGCGTTGATCCTGGCCCGCCACGGTCCGGTGAGCAGATCGGCGGCCCGCAGCAGGATCGCGGCCCGGGAGTCGAAATCCAGTGCGCGCCAGTCGTTCTGGGCGGCCAGCGCGGCAGCGATCGCCTTCTCGGCATCTGCAGCGGTCGCGTGGGCTGAGGTGCCGAGCACCCGCCGGTGATCGTGCGGGACGACGACGTCGAAGGTTTCACCACCAGGCGGCATGCGCTTCCCGCCGATCACGGCCGGCAACTCCAGCGGGGAGCTGAAATCACCCAAGGCAGTCACCAACTCCGCGCGTTCAGGGCTGCCCGGCGCGTAGTCGCGGACCTTCTCGTTGATCGGCAACGGCGGCTGGGTGACGGCATCGCTCAACAGGCTCATGGAGAACTCCTCGGTGCTGCTTCGGTGATCGGATGTGCTGTCTCGATGATCGAGCGGTGCTGCCTCGGTGATCGAGCGGTGCTGCCTCGGTGATCGAGCGACGAAGGAGTCGAGATCCCGAGGAACTTCGATCGAGCTGTCGTGCCGGGTGCCGCGCTACTTCTTGGTGAGGAACGAACGCAGGAAGAAGGCGAGGTTCGCCGGCCGCTCCGCCAGCCGACGGGTGAAGTAGCCGTACCAGTCGTCGCCGTAGGGGAGATAGACCCGGACGGTGTGGCCGCGGCCGGCCAATCGGGTCTGTTCCTCCGGTCGGATGCCGTAGAGCATCTGGTACTCCCAGGAGTCCTTGCCACGGCCGTTGTCCTTCGCCAGCTGGGAAGCGATCGCTATCAGGCGGGGATCGTGCGAGCCGACCATCGGGTAGCCCTGGCCGGCCATCAGCAGCTTGAGCGCGCGCACGTAGGCGAGGTCGACCTGGTCCGGGTCGGGATGTGCCACGGTCTCCGGCTCGTTGTAGGCGCCCTTGACGAGCCGCACCCGGGATCCGGGACCGATGAGGCCGGCGAGATCCTGCGGGGTGCGCAGCAGCATGGCCTGGATCGCGATACCGACGTCGGGCTGGTCCGCCCGCAGCTCGGTGAGGGTGCCGAGAGTCGCATCGACGGTGGTGTGGTCCTCCATGTCGAGGGTGACCCTGGCCCCGACGGCATACGCAGCGTCGACGATGCGGCGGGCGGCGTCGGTGGCCAGGGCGTTGCCACCCTCCGGTACGTCTGCCGTGGCCGGCAGCGACTGCCCCACGGCCGAGAGCTTGACGCTCATCTCGGCGCCTTCGGCACAGCCGGCAGCGTCCAGGGCCGCGATCAGCTCGAGATACGCGGTGACGGTTTGCTCCGCCTGAGCTGCGGTCGTGGTGTCCTCGCCGAGGAAGTCACAGGTGACCTGAAGTCCGCCGGCGCGCAGGGCGACGATCGAGGCGACGGCCTCGGTGGTCGTGTCGCCGGCGATGAATCGGTTCACCACGTCGCGCGTGACAGGGGCCGAGGAGACGATCCTGCGGACGGCACTGTTGCCGGAGATCGCCAGGATCGGCTTGCGGAGCAGATACATCGGGGGACCTCACGGTGGGCTGTGGCGAGCGGCTGCTGGCATCCGTTGCTAATCGTGCGACTGTACGATTAGCTGCAGACTAGCAGCGCCCGGCCACGGCGACCAGAGGGAGATCGAATGATCCGGCCACCGTCCCCCGGCAGGACCCGACACCGTCTCGCCCCCGAGGTGCGCCGACGTCTGTTGCTGCAGGCCGCTCGGTCGGTGATCTCCGAACGTGGCCTGCACGCCACCACGATCCGTGACGTCGCCGCGGCAGGCGACGTGGCCGTCGGCACTGTCACCTACCACTTCGCCGGTATCGCCGAGGTGCTCGCGGGCGTCATCGATGCGGAGATGAGTGCCTACTCGGCGCCCATCATGGAGCAGGCCCGTGCGGCGACCACCGGCCGGGATGCGCTCCTGATCATCACCGACGGGCTGCTCGCGGACGGTGATGCCGCCCGCGACCACTGGAAGCTGTGGCTCGACTTCTGGGCCCTGTCGGCGCACGACGAGCTGTACGGATCGCGACAGTCGGCGATCTACGCAGACCTGCATGCTCTGATCGCCGAGTCGTTCACGCGTGGACTCGACGACGGATCGCTGCCCGGCACGGCTGACGTCCGCTCCGCAGCGCTGGCGTTCGTGGCACTGCTCGACGGACTGGTCGTGCAGTGCTATCTCCCGCACGGCGCGATCAACCCCGACGTCGGGCGAGGAATTCTGGGCGCGAGACTGGGCAACTGAGTCTGCCTGCTGCGGCGCCTGCGCTGCGTGAGCCCGCACCGAGGAGACCCGCGGCCCCCAGCTCCGCCTGTCACCAGCGCGTCGCCGTCCCGGGTCCCCCATGGCGCCGACGACACCGCTGCGGGAGGGTGTCTGCATGAGGATCACCGACACGAGCGACCTGTGGTGGAAGAGCGCCGTCATCTACTGCCTGGACATCGAGACGTACTTCGACGCGAACGGCGACGGTGTCGGCGATCTCGCCGGCCTGACCCGCAGCATCGACCATCTTGCTGACCTGGGCATCAGCTGTCTGTGGTTGATGCCCTTCTATCCGACCCCGGATCTGGACGACGGGTACGACGTGACCGACCACTACGGCGTCGATCCGCGCCTGGGGAACCTGGGGGAACTGGTCGAAGTGATCCGCACCGCCCACGATCGGGGGATCAGGGTGATCGCCGATCTGCTCGTCAACCACACCTCCGATCGACATCCTTGGTTCGTCTCGGCCAGGCGCAGCGTCAACTCGCCCTACCGCGATCATTACGTCTGGCGCGACACGGCGCCCCCGGACACGTCCGACCAGGTGGTGTTCCCCGACGTCGAGGATTCGATCTGGAAGCACGACGAGCGCACCGATCAGTGGTATCTGCACCACTTCTACTCGTACCAGCCGGACCTGAACACGGCCAATCCCGCAGTGATCGACGAGCTGCTGCGGGTGATCGGGTTCTGGACCCAGCTCGGGGTGGACGGCTTCCGTGTCGACGCCGTCCCGTTCCTGATCGAGGACGTGGAGACCCGATCGTCCGGGCGGGCCGACCCGCACGATCTGCTGCGGGAGCTCCGGGCCTTCCTGGGCCGACGGAACGGGGCGTCGATGCTGCTGGGCGAGGTGAACCTCCCCCACGAGCAGCAACTGGAGTACTTCGGCGGCGAGACCGCCGACCAGCTGCAGATGATGTTCGACTTCATCACGATGCAAGCCACGTACCTGGCCATGGCCCGCGGGCAGGCTGCACCGCTGGCCCGGGCATTGGAGGCGCGTCCGGTGCTGCACCCGACCTGCCAGTGGGCGACCTTCCTGCGCAATCACGACGAGCTCACCCTCGACAAGCTCACCGACTCCGAACGGGAGGAGGTCTTCGCCGCCTTCGGGCCCGAGGAGTCCATGCAGGTGTTCGATCGAGGACTGAAGCGACGACTGCCTCCGATGCTGTCCGGCGACCCCCGACGGATACGGATGGCCTACAGCCTGTTGTTCTCGCTGCCAGGCACCCCGTGCCTGTACTACGGCGAGGAGATCGGGATGGGGGAGGATCTCGCCGCGAACGGGCGAATGGCGGTCAGAACGCCCATGCAGTGGACGTCCGGGCACAACGGCGGCTTCTCGGCCGCGGCTCCACGCGCGCTGGTCCAACCGGTTGTCGGGGACGGATACGCACCCGAACACGTCAACGTCGCCGACCAGAGGCACGATCCTGAATCCCTGCTGTCGTTCATCCGGGCGCTGATCGCGGTGCGGCGACGTCGTCCGGAGTTCGGCTGGGGAGCGTTCTCGGTGATCGACCACGACCAACCGTCGGTATTCGCCCATCGTTGCGACGCGGACGGTTCCGCGATGGTGGCCGTGCACAACCTCGGCCCCGATCCGGTGACCCTCGAGCTGCCGATCTCCCGGAAGGGCGACGGCCTGGAGTTGGTCGATCCGCTGACCCAGGAGGTCATCGCCGGGGAGGACGACGCGGTGCGACTGAGCATGCCGGGCTTCGGACACCGGTGGATGCACCTGCGGCCGGCCGGTCAACCGATCAACTGAGCAGCGCGGGTGGTGCAGTGCTCCCTCCGACGGTGTCGATGACTCCGGATCGCCGTCGACACGCGGCCGACCCGGATCTCGCACTCCGCCCCGGAACGACCTCCGGACCCCCACGCCAGGGCGTCGGGGTCCGGAGATGGTGCTGCGGCCGCTACTGGTGCGACCGGATGGTGCTCGCGGTGTGGATCAGCCCGCGCTGGTGCTGAGCGTGCTCTTGACCTTGCCGCGCATCGCGCCCACCGATTCGGTGTTGGAGCCCAGTGCGGTGTGCACCTGCTGCAGGATCTGCTTGACCGTGCCGGCGCACTTGTCCCAGTTCGCCTGCACCGAGGCGTACTGGTCCATCTCGTCGCCGTCCCAGGCGGACTTGACGCTGTTGACGAAGCCACCGAGCTCGTCGAGCGAGCCCTCGAGGCCGGTGACGACGGACTGGACCTCGGCGTGGGCGCTCTGGGCGACGGACTCGTCGTAGGACTGGATCTGTGACATGGGTATCACCCTTCAGGAAGTTCCGGCCGCACGGCCGGGGAGGTTGGTGGGGGTCGGTCCCGGTGTGCGCCAGGAGGGCGCACCGGTGTCCGGGGGTGGATCAGGCGTTGAACTTCGCGGCACCGAAGTCTGCGCCGCCCATGGTCTTCGCGAGGGCCTCGGCCTGCTCGCCGTGGTACTGGTCGTAGAGCGAACCGGCGTTGCCGACGCGGGTCTTGACGTCGGTCAGCGCCTTGTTCAGGCCGGCCATCGCCTCGTTCCAGGCGTTGGTCAGCTCCTGCCAGCTACCGAACGAGGTGCCCTTCCAGCTGTCCTCCAGCGGCGCGATGGCCTCGATGAAGGCCTTGGCACGCTGGTTCATCTGATCCTCCGAGGTCTGGAGGTTGGAGCCGTGCTGGTTGACGGAGTTGTCACGGACTGCGAATTTCGGACCCATCTTCAGTCACACCCTTTTCTGTCGGGGAATCTCGCGGTACGAGTACTTCCCGCACCTGCAGGTACCGACGCTAGTGCTGCGGGACCGGTTCCCGCATCCCACCGAGATGGGGAGGAGTCCCCATCAAGTTCGCGGATCCGGCGGCAGTTTCCGCCCCCGGACCTGCAAGAACAAGTTCACGCGAGCGCTCGGCGGTCCGGGCGACGGCTGCCGCCAGGTCCAGGCCGGTAGTGACGGTGCGCCGGGAGATCCGGCCGACCGAGCGTCGACGTAGGCCCTCGTCCCGACCCAACAGCAACACCGGATGACCGGGGTCGGTCCACCGTGGGCGCCGCAGCCCCCGCTGCACCACCACGCCGATGAGCGGCCGGTCCGGGTTCCCGCCGGGCGCGGTCGCCGCCCACTGCCGGAGCGCGCGGAGCCGGGCATCGACGTCACCGTCGCCGCGGACCACCCCGACCAGCTGATCGGCGTGTCGCAGCGCCGCGTGCAGCACGGGCGCCGTCGGACCTGCCGGGGTGTCGACGATGACCAGGTCGGATCGGAAGGCGAGCCTGGCGATCGCCCGCTCGAGATCCTGGGGAGGAAATCCTGCCGACATCCGGCCGGCCGGCAGGGACAACACCGGCACCGCGGTGCCGGGGGTGAGCGCCGAACGGATCCGCGCCCTGCGCACCACGTCCTGTGCCTTGGCGGCCAGGACCGAGGTCTGACCTCGGTTGCGGGACGTGGCGGTGGGCCGCGAGGAGTCGTCGACGAGCGCCGCGAGCCGCCCCTGGGCCACGTCACCGGCGAGCAGCGAAGTCACCGACCGGCCCGCGGTGTCGCGAACTCCGGCGACGCCGTTGACCGGATCCCTGCGCGCTCCGGGCGCGGCGACCGCGTCCAGCACCGTGATCCGGCGGTCCGACCAACCGGAGACCACGAGCGCGAGCAGCGCGGCGACGGAGGTCCGTCCTTCGCCGGGGGTCAACCCGACGACGGCGACGGTGGTCGGCACCGGGCGAGTCGCGGCGAGAGCGGTGCGGGCGGACTCGAAGCCGGCCAGTTCCTCGGTCAACGACGGTCTGATCGCAGCGGCGACCGCCGCGCGCACCCGTCCGAACTCCGTGTCCACCGCTGTCCCTCCCGCTGCTCATCCAGTCGATCCGCTCCAGGACCAGACTGTCGCACGTCCGGTGAAGGGCCATGGGGAGTTGTCCCCAATTGGGTCGATCCACCGTGGAACGAGACGGGACTGCCCCTAGTCTGAACCTCGACAGACCGCGTTGCGAATGCTCCCGCAGGGTCGGCACCGCAGTTCGGGTTCGCTACCGGGCCGGATCCACCCAGCTCGGTTCACAGGCTCATCACGAGTGGAGGACGTTTTCATGGGAACCCCCAACGCCCAGTATCCGCACGAGACGCTGACGCAGATCGGCAGCAAGTTGACCGGCATCCACCAGACGTTGGACTCGGACGACAAGGGCGCCAAGAACGTCGACGGGCTCTCCGGCGACCAGGGCGACATCAACGACAAGATCGGTGATTTCCGCGACGAGTGGGACGCCAGCATCAAGAAGCTGAAGGAGAACATCGGCACCCTCGGCACCCTCTCCGGCAACATCGGCACCATGGTCGCGGGCTTCGACTCCGACCTGGCCAAGGGTCTGAAGCCCAGTGGTGGTTCCGGCAGCGGTGGCGGCGGCAACTCGCCCGCATGACGCTGCTCAGCGAGCTGACGGACCGCCTCGAGCTCAACCCGGATGCGACCTACCCACCGTTCCCGGTGTACCTGGCCGTTCCGACCACGTGGACCTTGTTGGACACCAACCCGGCCACCTGGCAGCGCTCCGCTGAAAGCATTGTGGACGAGACCTTCCACGGTTCCCGGGTGACGGGTAAGGAACGCCGGCAGGTCATCGGGTTCTTCGGACAGTTGGTCGAGCAGTGCCAGCAGGCGGGATCGGCGCTGAGCATCCTGCAGGTCGGCCGGTTGCGGGAAGGCGTCGCCGCCAGCCTGGGTGTGCACATCGCCTTCGTCGACGAGCAGACCGAGAGCACTGTCGGGCGGATCCGGGATTCGCTGCCCCGCACGGGGACCGTCGTCGAGCTCGACTCCGGAGTGGGCCCGGCGCTGCAACGCTCCGAACGCACCACCTTCATGCCTCCGGGCAGCGGTGAGCTGGTGTCGATGACCAGCATCCAGATCTTCGCCCCGATCCAGGGCACCAGCTGGACCGTAGTGCTGGCCACCGCCAGCGCCCACCCCGAACTCACCGAACCGGTGACCATGCTGCTGCAGAACATCGCGGTGTCGCTGCGGCTCACCGAGGACCCCGATGCGGACCCCGACGACGACAAACACAGTGACGACAACGAGGCGGCCGAGCAGTTCGAGCAGGCTTCGTCGACGCGTGGGCCGGGCATCGAACGCGGGTTCACCACGTTGATCCGCAAGAAGATCGGACCGGACACCGCGGAGCCGGTAGCCACCGACCCGGACACCACCGACGCGGGCGAATCGTCCGACGGGGACCCGACAGACGGCCCGGCAGGCAGCGCCGCACTGTGAGCGACCCCCGCCCGAAGATCATCCTGCAGGCTCACGCCACCCGCAGCGCGGTCGCGCTGGCGCTGTTGCTGCACGGCCACGACCGGTCGCCGCGGGAGGCGAAGAAGCCGATGTCCGCACTGATCGCCGGGCTGGTGCTGGCCGTGGTCATCGTGGTCGGTTTCTACGTGGCGTCGCGGCTGGGTTCGCTGCCGAAGAAGTGACTGCGAGCTGCTTCGTCCCCGTCGCAGCGGGTATCGGCTGCGGCGTGAACGTACTCGATGACATCTGGCGCCCCGGGGTCGGCCTGGTCGTCTGCGGAACCGCAGTCGGCGAGTGTGCGGTGCAGCGGGGCCACCACTATGCCCAGCGCGGCAACGGATTCTGGCGACTGCTGCACGACAGTGGATTGACGCCACGAATGCTGGCCGCGGACGAGGAGTCGCAGTTGCCGCACCACGACATCGGGCTGGTCGACCTCGTCAAGGACTCGACGTTGCCCTGCGGCTTCGACGTGGCGCGCCTGGAATCCGTCCTGCGCCAGGCACCTCCGCGGTGGATCGCGTTCAACGGGCGGGTGGGCGCCGACGCCGTCGCGCTGACCGTCGGCGCACCACGACCGCTGCTGGGCGTCCAGGACTGGATGTTCGCCGGCTCGCGGGTGTTCGTGCTGCCGAGCAGTAGCGGCGCGAACCAACGCAAGGACCACGGCGGACGGCCCCAGCGACTGGACTGGTGGTCCGAACTCGCCGAGGCCGTACCTGCGAAGACCCGCCGTCCGGATCGACCACCGGCACCGGCGCTCAGGACTCCGGCGCCTCCAGCAGCACGACCGACTTGAGCGCTGTCGGGTCGGTGCGGGCCGCCAGCAGAGCGTCCTCAGCGCGGGCCAGCGGGAAGCTGTGGCTGACGACGGGATCGACCTGCACCGCCCCGGACGCGATGAGCTGCAACGCATCCGGGTAGGTGTTCGCGTACCGGAACGTCCCGGTCACCCAGATCTCGCGGCTCTGGATCTGCGATACCGGCAGCAGTACCTCGTCCTGTCCCATCCCGATCAGCACGACCCGGCCCGCGCGATCCACCCGCGGGAACGCCGCCTGCAGCGCGCGCGCCGATCCCGAGCACTCCAGCAGCACGTCGACCTTTCCCTCATCGACGTCATCCGGTCGCACGATGTCCAGCCCCAACGATGCGGCGACGCCCAGGCGGTGCTCCGACAGGTCGGTGACGGCGACGGATGCGGCCCCGAAGGCGCGGGCTGCCTGCGCCGCGAACAGACCGACCGGACCCGCGCCGATCACCAGCACCCGGTCGCCGACGGTGACCGCGGCCTTGCGGCAGGCCCAGATCCCGACCGACACCGGTTCTGCCATCGCCGCCTGGGTGTCGGTCAGGCCGGCGGGGACCGGGTGGGCGAACGCGGCGTCGAGCACGACGTACTCCGCCAGTGAGCCGTGTACCGGCGGGGTCGCGAAGAAGACGACGTCGGGGCACAGGTTGTAGCGGCCGGCCCGGCATTGGACGCAGTGACCGCACGGGACCCCCGGCTCGAGGGCGACCCGCTGTCCGATCCGGGCGACGTCGACCCCGGACCCGACCGCCGTGATCCGTCCGGCGGACTCGTGCCCCAGCACCATGGGAGCTTCGACCACGAAGCCGCCGATCCGGCCGTGGTCGTAGTAGTGCACGTCGGATCCACAGATGCCGACCGCAACGACCCTGACCAGCACCTGGCCGGCGCCGGGCTCCGGCATCGGGCAGTCCTCGATCCGCAGATCGCCCGGACCGTGCAGCACCGCACTCGTATTGCTCATCGTTCTCCTGCTCTCGCTGGGCCGGGGGCAGTCGCCTCCGGGGTGCTGCTCAGGCCCTGACGACCTCGGGCCCCAGGGCGCTATACCTGGCTGCATCAACCGTGCGCAAGCCCCGATCGGTCACCAGCACGTGGAAGTCGCCCACGTCGGCGAACCTGGCAAAGCTGTCGACGCCGAACTTGGAGTGCACGCCGACGAACACCCTGCGCCGAGCGCGTCTCAGCGCGCGGGACTTCAATGCTGACACCTCGGGATCCGGAGTGGTCAGCCCCCGCTCCGGCGAGATCCCGTTGGTTCCCAGGATCGCCAGGTCCAGCACCAGATCGGCCAGCATGTCATCTGACCACGGGCCCGCGGTGCTCAGCGTCCGGCAGCGGACGGCGCCGCCGAGCACGATCACCGTGTGACCCTCGGCGGCGGCCAGGGTGCCGGCAATCGGGATGGACGTCGTGATCACCGTCAGCGGTCGATCGAGGGTCACCAGCCGCTGCGCCACCAGGAGGGGGGTGAACCCGTCGTCCAGGAACACCGATTCCGCGGCCCCGAGCTGGTCGATCGCAGCATCCGCGATCCGTTGTTTCTCGGCTACCAGCTGGGTGGACCGGAATGCCAGGCTGGTCTCGAAGCCCGCCCCGGACAACGCATACGCGGAGCCGTGGATGCGTCGGACCAGTCCCTGCGCCTCCAGCGCCGTCAGATCGCGACGAACCGTCTCCGGCGCGACACCGAGGCGGTCGGCAAGTTCGGCGACCTCGATGTGCCCCTCCGCGCGGGTGGCCAGCACGATGCTGCGCCGACGCTCGGCGTTGACGACCCGACTCATCCCCGACCACCTCCGCTCGTGGCCGACGGCATCGCTTTTCGTGCACGGCGCTCGACCGGGTGACCGTTCATCAACCCAGCATCGATCCGGTTGGCCTGCCGGACAAGCCCGCAGGCAGCTGCTTCAGACCCGTTTGCTGCCCGATTCGCCCGCAAGCAGACACCGCATGGTCTCGGAGCGTCATCGGGTCAGCTGGTCGACCGCAGCATCGAACACCCTGGGCAGCCTGGCTGCGGTGCCGACCAGCCGTCGACGCACCGGCTTCTGCCTGCTCGCCGCGAGCAACGACCCGGTGATCCACCGGTAGCGGCGGGTGACCTGCTGCCAGGCCTGTTCGTAGTCGTCGGGGCGCCCGGCCACCAGACACTGCACCAGCCGCAGTGACGCGCGGGCGGCGATGTCGATGCCCTCCCCGGTCAGGGCGTCGACGTACCCGGCGGCATCGCCCACCAACAGCACCCGGCCGGACACCCGTCCCTTCACCCGTTGCCGCAGCGGGCCCGCTCCACGGACGTCATCCGCGTTCGCCCCGGCCAACCGGTCGGCCAGCCCCGGGAACGCGGTCAGGTGCTCGTCGAACGACGCACGGCGCCCGCTCAACACCGCGACCGACACCTCGTCGTCCCCCACCGGAGTCACGTACACCTCTGCCCCGGTGGCCCAGTGGACCTCCACCAGATCCGTCCAGGGAGCTACCGCCACATGTCGACGCAAGCCCCACCGCGGTGGGCCGGTGGCCGGCAGCTGCAGACCGAGGCGCTGCCGGATCGGTGAGTGCAACCCGTCGGCAGCAACCAGATGGTCCGCGGTGACGGCGCTCGTCCCGGACGCGGTGTGCAGCGTCGCAGTGACCGAGTCGGCACTCTGCCGGACGTCACCGACGCGGCCGGCCACCCGTTGGATTCCGCGTTCGGCGGCGAGCCGGGCGAGCGCGCCCTGCAGGACGTCGCGTCTGACTCCGCGTCCCGGTCTGCCCCGGAAGTGCGCCTCGGCGTGCACATCGCCGTCCAGGTAACGGATTCCGCGGATCTGACGGCCGGGGACGTCCCGTTGGAGATCCAGTCCCAACGACTCGAGGGAGCGCAGCGCCCCCGGCATCAATCCCTCTCCGCACGCCTTGTCGATCGGTCCGGTGCGGGGGTCGACGACCAGCACGTCGAGCCCTGCGGCCCGCGCGTGCAACGCCGTCATCAGACCGGCGGGTCCGGCTCCGGCAACCACCAGGTCGGTCATGCTGTCACCGTGGCCAGCGCCGCGTTCTCCGCCCGGATGCGCACCGTGAGCACGGCGGTGTTCAGGACCGTGAAGCCCACCGCGGTGATCCAGGCCGAGTGCACCAACGGAAGCGCGGCGCCCTCCACCACGACGGCGACGTAGTTCGGGTGCCGCAGCCACCGGTAGGGGCCGGAGCGCACCAGAGGGACGGTCGACGCCACGACGATCCGAGTGTTCCACTGCCGACCGAGAGTGCTGATGCACCACCAACGCAGCGCCTGGGAAGCCAGCACCAGCAGGAACATCGACCAGCCGAGGGCAGGCAGGAAAGGTCGATCGGCAACGAGTACCTCGACGACGCAGCCGACCAGCAGACCGACGTGCAGCACCACCATGGCCGGATAGTGGCCGCGGCCGAACTCGCGGCCACCGCGGGCGCGACTCCAGGCCAGGTTGCGGGTGCTCACCACCAGTTCGGCGACCCGCTCCAGTCCGACGACGACGACCAGCACCAGGTAGGCGATCACCACTGCAGCAGTACCAACTCGGAGCAGAATCCGGGCCCCAGAGCCATCATCACGCCGATCTCGCCGGGTGCCGGCCGTCGATCTCGTTCGATGTCGGCCAGCACGTGCAGCACCGAGGCGGACGACAGGTTCCCGACCCTGGCCAGCGAATCCCACGTCGGCTGCAGTGCGCCGTCGGGGAGATCCAAGGTCGTCTCGATGGCCCTGATCACTTTGGGACCGCCGGGATGGGACACCCAGGCGGAAACGTCGTCGATGGTGAAGCCGTTGTCCGCCAGGAACTCCCGGACATCCGGACCGAGGCACTTCTCGACAAGTTCGGGGACGCCGGCGTCCAGCACGATCTTGAGTCCGGACGGAACGACGTCCCAGCCCATCGTGCGCATCGTGTCCGGATAAAGATGACTGCGGGAGGCGATCACCCGCGGGCCGTCCGCTCCCATGGCGGCGGCGCGCTCGGCCCCGACCGCGACCACAGCTGCAGCGCCGTCTCCGAACAGGCCGGACGCCACCGCGTTGGCCATCGACGGGTCGTCGCGCTGGACCGTCAGCGAACAGAGCTCAACCGACAGCAGCACCGCGACCTGGTCGGGGTGTCCGGCCAGGTGATCGTGCAGCCGCGCAACCCCGGCGGCGCCGGCGACGCAGCCGAGTCCGAACAGCGGCATCCGCACCACGTCCGGCCGCAGACCGAGTTGGCCGGCGATGCGGGCCTCGATGGACGGCACCGCTACCCCCGTGATCGTCGTCGAGATGATCAGATCGACTTCGCCGGGCGCGATGCCCGCCACGGCCAGCGCACCCTTCACCGCCTGCTCCCCCAGCTCGGAAGCCACCTCGATCCACACCTCGTTGGCGGACCGCACATCGGTGAGACCGGCATAGGCCTCGAGCGGACGGGCGAGATGGCGGAACTCCACCCCGGCGTTCGCGTGCACCCGCTCCAGGACCCCGCGTCGGGTCGGGTCGGGGAGGCACAACTCGGCGAACGCGGCCGTCAGCTCGGCCTGCGGATATCGGTGAGGAGGGACCACACTGTGCACGGCGACGAGGGTGGTCATTCCCTCACCGTACGGCCGCGACCCAGGAGCTGGAGCCGGCAGTGCTGGGGGGTGGACACGCTCGGCGGTACCCGCGGAGCGGTGCCCCCTAACATCGAGGGATGAGCCGGGTGCGCGGTCTGCTGCTGGCCTGTCACCCGTTGCCGACGCTCGCGGTGACCGTGATGGCGGCCTTCCTCGCTGCTGCCGTCGGCCTGCCGGTGGGTACCGTGCTGCTCGTCGTGGGCGCAGTACTCACCGGGCAGCTGTCGATCGGCTGGCACAACGACCTGCTGGACGCCGAGCGGGACAGCTCCGCACAGCGCACCGACAAGCCGATGGCCACCGGAGGCGTCGACCGGCGGACCCTGCAGGTCGCGACCGCGGCTGCCTCGGTCGCGACGATCGGACTGTCGGTACTGCTGGGCTTCCCGGCCGGCGGGGCAGCGTTGGTGATCGTGGTGTGCGGCTGGGGTTACAACCTGGGCCTGCGGGCGACCGCGCTGTCCTTCGTCCCTTATGTCATCGCGTTCGGCGTCCTGCCCGCGGTGCCGACGCTGGCCCTGCCGGGTGCGCCCTGGCCGTTCTGGTGGGCGATGACCGCCGGCGCCGCCCTGGGCGTCGCGGCGCATCTGCTCAACGTGCTGCCCGACCTGGACGACGACCTGCGCAACGGGATCCGCGGACTCCCGCACCGGATCGGGGTCCGCGGCAGCATGGCGGCGACGATGCTGCTGGTGCTGGTCGCTGCTGCTGCTCTGCTCTTCGGGCCGGCCGGGCCGGTTTCCTGGTGGCGCTGGGCAGCGTTCGGTGTGCTCGTCGTCGCGGGGGTGTGGGTGCTGGCGCGGTCGGCCGCGGCTCCGGGGCGGGCGCTGTTCCGGGTGCTGGCAGCCTCAGCGGCGTTGGACGTGCTGCTGCTGGCCGTCTCCGGGACGACGATCGTCCGCGGCTGACGGCCCGCTGCAGGCGGCGCCGATCGAGCGAACGCAGTGAGTCGAGATCCCGTCGTGATTCGACCGGTCGCGACGGATCGGGGTCTCCAGGCGTCCGGACAGCACACCTCCGGCCCGCACCGATGCTCTGGTGCGGACCGGAAGTGTTGCAGTGCAGGAGATCTCAGAGCGTCGCGGCGACCGGATCCCAACCGTCGGGGAGCAGCTCGCTGCGCGGAGCGGTGCTGGTCAGCGGGACGTAGGCCTTCTTGTCCGCGGACCGGATCGCTGCTTCCATCAGCTCGGTGACGTGCCTGGCTCGCTCGCCGGTCGCTCGGTGCGGCGCACCCGCACGGATCGAGCGGGCCATGTCGAGCACACCCATGCCGCGGCCGTCGGACGGGCCGACCAGCGGGATGGACTTCCACTCGTCCTCACCGGTCCGGCAGATGCGCAGCTCGCCGTCGAAGTTGTTCGGGTCCGGGATCGACAGCGTCGCCTCGGTGCCGGTGACCTCGACGAAACCGGCGCGCACCCGCGGCGACTCGAAGCTGAAGATGCTCTGCGAGGCACCACCTTCGACGAAGTCCGTCTGCAGACCCACGTGCGTCGGCACGCCGACCTCGAACTCCGTCCCGGCCTTCGGACCGCTGCCGATCACCCGGGTCGCCCTTGCCTTGCGGGAGAGCGCCAGCACGCCGGCCGCCGGCCCGAACACCTCGACCAGCGTGGTCAGGTAGTACGGCCCCATGTCGAACAGCGGGCCCGCGCCGGGTTGGAACAGGAACTCCGGCGCCGGGTGCCACGATTCGGGACCGGGCGTCTGGAACAACGTCAAACCGGTCTGCGGAACGCCGATGTCGCCCCGTTCGATCACCCGGCGGGCGGTCTGGATCCCGGCGCCGAGCACGGTGTCCGGAGCACAACCCAGCCGCAGACCCGCGGCGGCCGCCGCGTCCACCAGGGTGGAGGCGTCCACGCTGTTCATCGCGAGCGGCTTCTCCGTCCAGACGTGCTTGCCGGCGGCCAGGGCACGCGAGGAGACCTCGAGATGAGCGGCCGGGATCGTCAGGTTGATGATGATCTCGACGTCCGGATGCTCGAACGCCAGCTCCGGAGCACCGGAGAGGTCGATGCCGAACTCCTCGGCCTTCGCCGCTGCGACCTCGGGCAGCAGATCCGTGAGTGCGACGACGTTGATGTCCGGGAACCTGGTGAGGTTCTCCAGGTACGCCCCGCTGATGACGCCGGTCCCGACCAGTGCGACGCCGACCGGCCCGGTGCGGTTCTGGTGCGGAGCCCCCATCAGCCGGTCGCGGCTTCGAGCCACCGCAGCGAGTTGGTGACACCGTCGAAGATGTCGCCGCCGTAGACGTCGAACTCGACGATCGCCAGATCCAGCCACGGCGCAGCGGCCAGTGCGGCGCGTAGCGGAACGTCGCCGGTGCCGGCCGGGATCTGCGCGTCCAGTCCGCCGCCGGTCGGGCCGTCCTTGACGTGCACCAGCTGCACCCGCTCGCCGAGCCGCTCGAGCAGGCCGACCGGGTCGACACCGCCGACCCAGGCCCAGTACAGGTCGAGTTCGAGCACCACGTCGGGGTCCAGGTGCTGGGCCAGGAACTCCAGCGCCGGGACGCCGTCGTACTTCGTCGCCAGCTCCCAGTTGTGGTTGTGGTAGCCGACGCGCAGACCGCGCAGGGCGGCAACCTTGGCGGCCGCGTTCAGCGACTCGGCGATGCGTACCGCGTCCTCCGCGGTCGCCCACTTGTCGTCCCGCACCATCGGCTCGATGACCGTCTTCACCCCGACGATCTCGGCGGCGTCGAAGGCGGCGGTGATGTCCTGTCCGACCAGGTGGGCGTGCCCGCTCGGCGCGATCAGACCGGCGGCCTTCAGCGCCTGCGCATAGCGCTGGGCCTTGTCGGTGGCGTCGGTCTCCTCGACCGCGGCCGGCGCGTCACCGTTATCGCCTGTGTCCACCACGTCGACGGTGCCGACGAAGTCGAACGCCTCCACCGCGGTGAAGCCGATGTCGGCCAGGCGCTGGAGGGTGCCGCCGAAGTCTGCGACGAGCGGTTCACGGACGGTGTACAGCTGGACAGAGGTCTGCATCGACTCTCCAGAGTGTGGTGGTTTCGGGAACCGCCCCATCATCCCCCGCGCTCTTCTGTACCGGTAGTCCACCCCTTCGAGCGGGCGCGATCGGGCATCGTGGCGGCGGCGCGCCGGCACTTCCGGTCGGCGCAAAAACGCCGAACGGGGCCCGGGAACACGCATTCCTGCCGATCGGATGACATCCGAGGACGGATCCCGATCAGCGTCCCCGACACACGCTCGATCAGCGTCGGGATGAACGCGCGGGAGGCTCAGGCGAGCCAGCGCTGGACGGCGCCGATGACGTCGAACACCAGCAGCAGCCCGGGCAGCAGGGCGAGGACGGCGAGGAACTCGATCGCCTCGTAGAAGCGGCGCAGCCGGGCCTTCGGCACCTCGGCGAGCGTGCTCAGGCCGGTGGCGAGCAACAGCACGGCGATCAGCACCAGTACCCCCAGCGTGATGCCGGCGGCGGTCCTGGCATCGGTCACGCCGAACCAGGCCGGGATCCGGAGCCCGATGGCAGCGCCGGCGAGCACCGGCACCGCGAGCATGGGGACCACCTGACGCACCCGGGAATACATCCGGCTGCGCAGCGCGAACACCAGCGCCCCGAGGATGCCGACACCAGGGATCGCCCAGCCGGATTTGATGCCGATGACGGGGGCGGTGATCAGCAGCACCACTGCCGCGGACACCGCGACCGAGACCGCCCAGACCATGCCGGTGGCGATCGCGCCGCCCCGGTTCACCGCGCCGACCACCGCGGTCCGCGGCACCTTCTCGCCACGCTCGTCGGCCACCAGCAGATTCACCAGACCGGCTCCACCGAGGGCGAACTGACCGGCAAGACCGGCAACGATCACCCCGAGCACGACGATCAGGCCCGCGGTCCGGTAGCCCTGCAGCTCGGTCGCCGTCATCACCCAGGTGAGGACCGAGAACACCAGGGCGGTGATGCCTCCCGCGGTGGCGACCGGCAGCCGGCGCACCAGGCCGGCACCGAGCAACCCGATCGAAGCTGCCACCGGCAGCAACACCGTCGCACCCGCGGATGCACCCGACTGAAGTGCCGACAAGCCGAGCACTGCGGCGGGCACGGCCGTCATCGCCGCGAGCGTCGCGCCGAGCCCGGTCATCGTCGCGCCGATCCCCAGGGCGCCGATCAACGCGAGCGCCGGGGCCACCCAGTCGATCGGCGACGGAGCCACCAACCCCAGGCCGCACGCCCCGAGCAGCAGGACGGCCAGCAGGCCGGCGATGCCGGAGCTCCGGTCACCCGCGCAGAACGCGGGCTCCTGCGCCACCAGATCGCCGGCGGTCTGCTCGACGTCGTCGACGAACGGCGGCAGCGCCGCCTCCTGTGCCTCGGTCAGATGCAGCACCATGCCGTCGAGCACGCCGGTCTCGTCCAGCGATGCCGAACGCGGGATGACACCCAGCTCCGGCGTGGAGAGCACCCACCGACGCGGGGTCGAGGAGGTCGGGACCGACAGCAGGCGCAGCACCATCGGCAGCTGCTCGCCCACGGGGGCGGCGGCCGGTAGGGAGACGTCCACCTGACGGTCGGTGGCGGCAATCGTCACCCTGGTGAAGCGGGTCGCCATCGCGGTCTCTCCACACCTGCTCGAAAGGAAGGGGCCGGCCGTCGGAAGCACCGGGCGACGAAGCGTCCGGCCACCTGTCAGGCTTCGGCGAAACGACGGTGGCGCCGCCGGGCCGACCGTAGTCTAGGCATGTCCGGACGCCCGGAACCGGCGTTTGAGCCTCATGCTCGGGACGGCGCCCGCACCGACGGCCGTCGGGTGACCGACGACGGACCCGACCGGCTCCGCCGCGGACATCGGTCGAACAGCACAGGACGAGGAGGCTCCGTGACGCAGCGACTCGTCCACCGACCGGCGCGTAGCAGGCCGCCGGAGCCCGACCTCCGGCCGATCGAGCTGATCCCGCCGCCACGACTGCCGGATGCCGGCGCCGGCATCCAGGGCGTCATGCAGATGCTGATGCCGATCATGGGCGGCATGGGATCGCTGGTGATGATCCTGGCCAACCGGAACCCGATCATGCTGATCGCCGGCGGAATCATGCTGGTCGTCACCGTCGTCGGCGGCATCGTCATGTTCATCGCCCAGCGCACCGGCGCGACCAAGCGCGCCGCCGACATGCGGGCGCGCTACCTCGAGTACCTGGAGCAGGTGCGCGGCAAGGTCTCCGGCTCTGCCGAGGTGCAGCGGGAGATCGCCGAGTACCACCATCCGCGCCCCGATCTGCTGCCTGACCTGGCCCGGGACACGCTGCGACTCTGGGAACGCCGGCCGTCGGACCCCGACTTCCTGATCGTGCGGGTCGGCACCGGTGCTGCGCCGCTCTGGCAGCGGGTCGCCGCTCCCGCCGCCGCAGATCCGCTGGCCGAACCGGACATCGTGACCGCCGCCGGGGTGCACCGGATCGTCGAGCGTGACCGGATGGTGGGCGGGATGCCGGTCTGCCTGCCGATCGCCGGCCGGGTGACGGTGCTGGGCCAGCCGGCCCTCGTCCGCCGGACGATGTCCGCGGCGCTCGCCCAGCTCGTCACCTTCCACGGCGCGGAGGAGGTCAAGGTCTTCGCGCTCACCCCGCGGCACGCCGCACGCTGGGTCGAGTGGCTCAAGTGGATGCCGCACGTGCTGTCCGACGACGAGGTGGACGCCACAGCACCCCGTCGACACGTCACCTCCGACCCGCAGGAGCTGATGGAGTGGCTGGCCGGCGAGTTGTCCCGCCGGGTCGCCGAGCTCACCCGCAGCGGCCGGGCCAGGTCGGCCGCCCCCTCCAGCTTCGGCGCGGCGTTGGTGATCGTCGTCGACGGGGTCGGCGGCGGCGCACCCGACGTGCTCGGCGCACTGCCCCCGGACATCTCGCCGGCCCGCCTCAACATCCACTGCATCACCCTGGTCGACGACCCCGGCCACGAACCCGAGCGCTGCGACATCCGGCTGACCTGCGGTGACCCGGCGACGGACGGTCCGAGCGGTCGGGACGGTGATGCTCCGGCCGTCCGGGTCGACGACCTGCGCGTGGTCGACCCCGACGACACGCACGCCGAGCTCCAGCGCCGCGCAGCCGGCGCCAGGGCCGGCGACCTCGACCTCATCGAGGACGCCGTACTGCAGGGCCTCGTCCGGGAGCTGACGGCAGTCCGACTGGTCGAGGAGAGCGCGACGGCGGCACCGCTGGAGTCGACACTGACCCTGTCCGACCTCACCGGCGTCGAGGATCCCGGCCACTTCGACCCGCTCGCCGCCTGGACCAAACGGTCGATGCCCGATTTCCTCAACGTGCCCTTCGCGCTCGGCCCGTCCGGCGAGAAGGTGCGGTTGGACCTCAAGGAGAACGCCCTCGGCGGGATGGGCCCGCACGGGCTCTGCGTCGGGGCCACCGGCTCCGGCAAGTCCGAGGTGCTGCGCACGCTGGTGCTCTGCCTGGCGATCAACCATCCGCCCGAACGGCTCGCGCTGGTGCTGGTCGACTACAAGGGTGGCGCGACCTTCGCCGGCCTCGAGGAGACCCCGCACTGCGCGGCGATGATCTCCAACCTCTCCGACGACGACGGGCTCGTCGACCGCCTGCACGACGCCCTGTTCGGCGAGATGAAACGCCGTCAGCAGCTGCTCGCGCTGGCCGGCAACGTCCCCAACGTCACCGAGTACAACCGGCGCCGGGACGCCAACATCGCCGAGGGCAACGGCACCGAGCTGGAGCCGCTGCCGAACCTGTTCTGCGTGATCGACGAGTTCGGCGAGCTGCTCAGCGCCAAGCCGGAGTTCATCGAGCTGTTCCTGGCGATCGGACGGATCGGCCGCTCCATCGGCGTGCACCTGCTGCTGGCGTCCCAACGGCTCGAGGAAGGTCGGCTGCGTGGGCTCGAGTCGTACCTGAGCTACCGACTCGGGCTGCGGACGTTCAACCCGCAGGAGTCCCGCGCCGTGCTGGGCGTGCCGGATGCCTACGAGCTGCCGCCGATCCCCGGGTCCGGGTACCTGGCCGTGGACACCACCGTCTTCCAGCGGTTCAAGGCCGGCTACGTCTCGGGTACCTACAAGCCGCCGATCACCGGCGACACCGTGATCGACACCGATCCGATCGTCGCCCCGTTCCCGCTGTTCAACGACACCGCCGCCTATCTGGCCGCGATGGCGCCCGAGGATGCGGTGGTCGAGAAGCCGGAGGACGACGACGCGGAGGCGCTGCTGCCGACGGTGCTCGACGTGGCTGTCCGGCAGATGGCCGAGGTCGGCACCCGGACCGCGCAGATCTGGCTGCCGCCGCTGCCGAAACGGCTGGATCTGGACACGCTCGCCGGCGACGCGATCGCGGACCCGGTCCGCGGGCTGCGACTGCCGGTCGGCGGCAACCTCCGGGTGCCGATCGGGATGCTGGACAAACCCGCCGAGCAGAAGCAGGAGCCGTACCTCATCGATCTGGGCTCCTCCGGCGGCCACCTGGCCATCATCGGCGCTCCGCAGACCGGCAAGTCGATGCTGCTGCGCACCCTGATCGTCGCGGCCGCGATGACGCACCTGCCGGGCGAGGTCGCCTTCTACTGCCTCGACCTGGGCGGCGGCGCGCTCCGGCTGCTCGAGGGACTGCCGCACGTCGCCGGCGTCGCTGCCCGGCTCGACACCGACCGGGTGCGGCGCACCGTCGCCGAGGTCGCCACCGCCCTCGCCGAACGCGAGGAACTGTTCGCGCGCATGGGGATCGACTCGGTCGAGCAGATGCGCGACCGCTTCCGCACCGGCCGACTCCGCCAGATGGACGTCGCCGACATCTTCCTGGTGATCGACAACTGGCCGGTGCTGCGCGCCGACTTCGAGGACCTCGCCGACCTGGTCCAGGACCTCGCCACCCGCGGCCCCGGCTACGGCATCCACATCATCATGACGATGGGTCGCTGGGCCGACGTCCGGACCGTGCTGCAGGCCGCGATCGGTGCCAAGATCGAACTGCGGATCAACGACCCGATCGACTCGACGATCGGCCGGAAATTCTCTGCCAACCTGCGCTCCGACACCCCCGGTCGGGCCATCGTCGATCCGGGTCTGCAGGTGCACGTCTGCCTGCCGACCCTCGCGGCCGACCGCGCTCTCGATCCCGCGCTCGCCGGAGAACCGGTGGAGGACAACGGCTTCGGGCCGCCAGTGACAGAGACGGCCGCCGAGCCGGATGACGAGCGGGCGGCGCTGGCCGATGCCCTGGATCTGCTTGGTGGCGAGTCCGCGGACCCGGCGGACGGCGCGCCCGGACAGACCGGTGAGCAGCCGGACGAGCTGCTGGAGCCGGCGCCCGGCGGCGGCGCACCTGACGGCAGCGGCGCCACCGAGCAACTGATCATCCGGATCGCCGGGGCCTGGCCCGGCGAACGGGTGCCGGTGATCCGGATGGTGCCGACGCTCGTCGACCATGCCGAGCTGGTCGCCAGGACCGGTCCGACGAAGGGCGCGATCATCGGTGTCGACGGCACCGAGCTGAAGCCCGTCGTGCTCGACCTGATGGGCCTCGACCAGCACCTGCTGGTGTTCGGCGACGCCGAGTCCGGCAAGACGTCGCTGCTGCGCGCCATCATCACCGACCTCACGAGCAAGTACACCGACGAGGAGATGGTCTTCGCCGTCTTCGACATCCGCCGCACGCTGCTGGACGTCGTCCCCGAGGAGTACCTGGGCGCGTACGCCGGAACCGCGCAGCTGGCCGGACCCACCGCGCAGGCGGTGGCCTCCGAGGTCGGCAAGCGGCTGCCCCCCGATGACGTCACCGCCGCTCAGCTACGCTCCCGATCCTGGTGGAAGGGGCCGGAGATCGTGGTGGTCTGCGACGACTACGACCTGCTCGCGACCGGGGGGCCGAGCCCGTTGTCGCCGTTCCTGGAGTTCCTGCCGCAGGCCAAGGATCTCGGCTTCCACATGCTCATCTGCCGTCGCTCCGGCGGAGCGAGCCGGGCGATGTTCGAGCCGTTGCCGCAACGGATGAAGGAGACCGGGGCGACCGGTCTGCTGCTGTCCGGTGACCGGATGGAGGGGCAGCTCTTCCCGGGTGTCTACCTGAGCCCGCAGCCCCCCGGCCGCGGCACCCTCATCCGGCGCGGGCGCAAGCCGCAACTCATGCAGGTCGCCTACCTGCCGGATCCTGAGGCCTGAGGCCCTGATGCCCTGAGGCCCTGAGGCCTGAGGCTGATCAGCGTCCGTGCCGACGTCAGCCGGACACAGCGGGGGCTGGTGCGTCGAACGCCAGCTCGATGCCGATCGCACCGGGGAGGGTGCCGGTGACCCACTTCTGCCGGCGCACCCACCCGGGCTTGCTGCGCGCGTCATTAGGCTGGCCGTCATGACCTCACCGGACCGCACCCCCGCGGCATCGACGACCACCGCCGTCCGCCCGCAGGACGATCTGTTCCTGAGCGTCAACGGCGACTGGCTCGCCGAGGCCGAGATCCCCGGCGACCTGTCGTCCATCGGGGCGATGGTCGACCTGCGGCTGGAGTCCGAGCGGCACGTCGGCGAGCTGCTGCGCGAGGCCGCCGCCGCCGATCCGGGTGCTCGCGGCCCGTACGACCAGATCGGTGCGATGTTCGCCTCGTTCGTCGACACCGATCGGGTCGAAGCGCTCGGCGCCACCCCGTTGGCGGCCGACCTGGGCCGGATCGAGGCGCTGGCCGATCTGGGTGGGTTCGCCCGGCTGCTCGGCGAGTTCGAGCGGTCCGGGGTCAGCGGGATCGTGCGCAGCTACGTCGACAACGACGACCGCAACTCCGACCGCTATGTGGTCAACCTCCTGCAGGGCGGCACCTCGCTGCCGGACGAGGCGTACTACCGCGAGGAGCAGTTCGCCGAGATCCGTGAGCAGTACCGCAGCCACGTCGAGCGAATGCTCGCCCTTGTCGGGATCGCCGACCCGGCCGACGCCGCTGCCAGGGTCTACGCCGTCGAGGAGAAGCTGGCCGCTGGGCACTGGGACAAGGTGGCGTGTCGGGACGTCCTGAAGACCTACAACCTGCGCACCCTCGCCGAGATCGAGGCGCTCTGCCCGGCGTTCGACTGGACCGGTTGGGTAGTGGCACTCGGCGGCACCCCAGGTCCGGACGGCACCATCGGCGAAGCCACCGTGCGCCAGCCGTCGTACCTGGAGACGCTCTCGACGGTGCTCGCCGACACGTCCATGGACGACTGGAAGCTGTGGCTCAGCTGGAAGTTGGTGCACGCCTACGCCCCCTACCTCTCGCAAGCCTTCGTCGACGAGAACTTCGACTTCTACTCGCGGATCCTCTCCGGCGCCGAGGACCAGCGGGACCGCTGGAAGCGCGGCGTCGCCCTGGTGGAATCCACCCTGTCGGAGGCCGTCGGGCAGATCTACGTCGAGCGTCACTTCCCGCCAGCGGCCAAGGAACGGATGGACGAGCTGGTCGCGAACCTCATCGAGGCCTATCGGCAGAGCATCAGCACGCTCGATTGGATGAGCGCCGACACCCAGTCGCGGGCCCAGCAGAAGCTGGACCGGTTCACTCCCAAGATCGGCTACCCGGACACCTGGAAGGACTACAGCGCGATCGTCGTCGACCGCGGCGACCTGGTCGGCAACGTCCGCAGGGCGCGGGCCTGGGAGACCGACCGGGAGCTGCGCAAGATCGGGAGTCCGGTCGACCGCAGCGAATGGTTCATGTCGCCGCAGACGGTGAACGCGTACTACAACCCCGGTACCAACGAGATCTGCTTCCCGGCAGCGATCCTGCAGCCGCCGTTCTTCGCCCTTGACGCCTCGGACGCCTCCAACTACGGCGCGATCGGTGCCGTGATCGGGCACGAGATCGGCCACGGTTTCGACGACCAGGGATCACAGTTCGACGGTGACGGCAACCTCTCCGACTGGTGGACCGACGCCGACCGCACCGCCTTCACCGCCAGGTCCGAGGCCCTGATCAGCCAGTTCTCCGCACTGCGCTGCATCGAGGTGCCCGATGTGCCGGTGAACGGCGGTCTGACGGTCGGTGAGAACATCGGCGACCTCGGCGGTCTGACGATCGGCCTGAAGGCCTACGAGATCGCTGCCGGCGACGCCGCCACCGACGAGGACCGCCGCGAGGTGTTCTTCTCCTGGGCACGCGCGTGGCGCTCGAAGCGCCGCGAACAGCTCGCCCGGCAGTACCTGCAGATCGACCCGCACTCGCCGCCGGACCTTCGGACCAACATCGCACGCAACATCGACGGCTTCCACGCGGCGTTCGGCACCACCGAGGACGACGGCATGTGGCTGGCGGAGAGCGAGCGCGTCCGCATCTGGTGATTCCGACGTGAGCAGGGACGAGTTCCCCGACCGAAGCGGTCGGGAGAATCGTTCGTTTCCGGGAGCACGCAGCTCAGCGAGGAACTTCTTCGGAGACCTCTGCGGCCAGCGCCAGAGCCTTCTTCTTCATCTCGGCAAGCGAGGTGTCGTCGCTGACGATCACCAGGATCGACATCTCACCGCCGTCCGGCTCGGGCAGGTTGAAGGTCGCGGAGTACAGCGACTTGGACGAGTTCGTCCAGGTGTACCCGTCGCGGCCGTCGATCTTCACCTTCGCCGCGTCCACGTTGTACGACTGGTTCAACTCGTTGTCGCTGAAGGCGAAGCCGCCGGTCACGGTGACGGCGCGGTATGTCTTGGACGACTCCGGTGCCCGGTACGTGCAGCTCAGCTCCGGCTTCCGAGTGGTGTCCTTCTGCAGACCCGTGGTGTACGACTTGGGCATCAGCAGGCAGTAGTCCTTCAGGAACGCGTACTCCTCGGCCGATGCGCTGCTGCTCGAGGACGTCGGGGCCGGCGCCGAGCTCTCGTCACCGGGGGAGGTCGTCTCGGACTGCTGCGGCGTCACCGGCTGCGGGGTCACGGAGTTCGGGGCGGCGGAGTTCGCCCCGCCCGTCTGGCCACCGTCCGACGTCGGGTCGGGGGAGGTGGGGGGATCGGCAACGCTGGTGGCCGGTGCGGGCTCCTGTTCGCTGCTCGAGATCGTGACCTCATCGGAGCTCTCGCCGGTGGTCGTGCCCTGCTGCGCGCTCCCGACACCTGCACCAGCGGGGATCCCACCCTGGGCGGTTCCGGACACCTCGGAACCGCAGGCCGCGGTCAGCGCGATCACTCCCGTTCCCAGCAGGACAGCCATCGATCGTTTCCAGTCGGTCTTCATCAGGTAACCCTTTCACTCGAGACACAGCCGTGCAGTGAACGTCTGACCACCGCATGCACCGCGCGGTTCCGTGATGCGGACAACCACCCGTCGGTGTCGATCGTCACGGTGGGTGCCCGGCGCGCCGGTCTACGCTGACGGACACCCGCGCAGCGCCGCCGGAGCTCTCCGGACCACGCTCGGCGCCGACACCGAGGCCGAGCCGACTGCGCGGGACGAGACCCTACGGGAGAACACGTCATGCAGGTGCAGAACACCGCGGCACTGGTCACCGGAGCCGCCTCCGGACTCGGCAGCGCCACCGCCACAGCTCTTGCGGCGCAAGGAGTCCAGGTCTTCGGACTCGACCTGGCCGGCGGTTGGGAGAAGGGCGGCGACCCGGCCGAGGGCGTGACCGCCGTGCACGGCGACGTCACCTCCGAGGACGACGTCAAGGCGGCGGTCGCACAGGCGAACGAGGGCGCATCACTGCGCATCGTCGTCAACTGCGCCGGGTTGGGTTGGGCGTCACGGATCCTGTCGAAGAAGGGCGTCCACGACCTCGGTCTGTTCCAGAAGGTGGTCGCCGTCAACCTCGTCGGCACCTTCAACGTGCTGCGACTGGCCGCCGAGGCCATCGCCACCAACGACACCGTCGACGAGTCCGGACAGCGGGGCGTGGTCGTCAACACCGCGTCGGTGGCTGCGTTCGACGGCCAGATCGGTCAGATCGCCTACTCGGCATCCAAGGGTGGGGTAGCTGGGATGACGCTGCCTGCGGCGCGCGATCTCGCTCAGTTCGGGATCCGGGTGATGACGATCGCTCCGGGCGTCATCGACACGCCGATGATGCAGGGCATCACCGAGGAGTTCAAGAAGACCCTCGAGGCCAGCGTGCCGTTCCCCGCTCGGCTGGGAACGCCGGCGGAGTACGCGCAGCTGGTCGGCATGATCGTCGCGCACGACTACCTGAACGGCGAGGTCATCCGGATGGACGGGTCGCTGCGGATGGCGCCGCGCTGACGACGGCGCATCCCCCGGACGTCGCTGATGATCAGAGTTCGGCGGCGGTGCGGGCCAGCCCGGCGACGGCGAGCGACGTGCTGTGCGGCGGCCAGGCCAGGACGGTGGTGACCTGCGGCGCATCCGACAGTGGGACGACGGTCAGCCCGCCGCGCAGGTCGGCGCGGGCCGAGTCGGGCAGCACGACGGCGGTGCGCCCGAGCTGCACCAGCTGCAGCACCTGGGTCAGGTCCCGCAGCTCGGGACCGGGCCCGTCCGGGTAGCTGCCGTCGAGCTGGGGCCAGCGCGGCATCGGCAGGCCGGGGATCGAGGTGGCTTCGGCAACGGTCATCGAGCTGCGGCTGCTCGCAGGGTGTCCGCCGGGCAGGATCAGCACCTGCTCCTCGACCTGCAGCTCGACGACGTCGAATCCGCTGGTGTCGTCGAACGGCCGGTGCAGGATCGCGACATCGGCGCGTCCGTCGCGCAGCATCGGCGCCTGGTGCGCGGGCGCGCTCAGCAGGACCTCGACCGCCACCGCGTCGGGTGTGCCGGCGTAGGAGTCGAGCAGCTTGAGCATCAGTTCGCTCGAGGCACCGGCCTTGGCGGTGAGGATCACCGGGGACCGACCGACGCCGACCGCGCTCCGTCGTGTCCGACGCTCGGCGGCCTCGACCGCGGCCAGCGCGGCCCGTCCCTCCCGCAGCAGCGTCTCCCCCGGCTGGGTGAGCGTGACGCCCCGCGGTGTGCGGACGAACAGCTGCGCTCCGAGTCGGCGCTCGAGCTGAGCGATCGCCCGGGACAGCGGCGGCTGCGCAATGCCCAGCCGATCAGCCGCCCGGCCGACGTGCGACTCCTCCGCAACCGTGACGAAGTAGCGCAGTTCCCGGGTCTCCACCTCGACGAGGATACGCCGCGTCTGACCTGCCGTCATACCGCTGCGGTATCAAGGCACACCCGATCGGTCTTGGCGCTCTTCGGAGCCCTCGGCCCACACTCGGAACATGACAGTGAACACGACAGACCCCACCCCCACGAAGAAGATCGCTCTGGTCACCGGCGCCAACAAGGGCATCGGTTACGAGATCGCCGCGGGCCTGGCCCGTCGCGGTTTCCGGGTCGGCGTCGGCGCGCGCGATGCCGATCGCCGGGGCGCCGCCGTGGCCCGGCTGCAGGCAGACGGGCACGACGTCTTCGCCGTTCCGCTCGATGTGACCGACGATGCGAGCGTGGCAGCCGCTGCCACGCAGCTGGAGCAGCAGGGCGGACTCGACGTGCTGGTCAACAACGCCGGCATCACCGGCGGGATGCCGCAGGAGCCCACCCTGGTGAGCCCGGATCAGGTCCGATCCGTCGTCGAGGTCAACGTCATCGGCGTCATCCGCGTCACCAACGCGATGCTGCCGATGCTGCGGCGGGCATCCGAGCCGCGCATCGTCAACGTCTCGAGCACGGTCGGCTCGCTCACCCTGCAGACCGCGCAGGCGGACGCGGTCGGGCCGATCTCGGCGGCGTACTCGCCCACCAAGACCTATCTCAACGCCGTCACCGTCCAGTACGCCAAGGAACTGGCCGGCACCGACATCCTCGTCAACGCAGGCTGCCCGGGCTACGTCGCGACCGACCTCAACGGTCACCAGGGACACCGCACCCCGGAGCAGGGCGCGGCGATCTTCCTCGAGCTGGCCACCCTCCCCGCCGGCGGACCGAGCGGCACGTTCCGGGACGAGGAGGGCATCCAGCCCTGGTGAACCGCCGGCGCCGTCGCGATCAGCACCCGCGGAGCGGCCAGGGGACGAACGCCAGATCGACGCGGACCGGCAGGTGGTCCGAGGCCTGGGTCGCGATCACCCTGGCGCTCAACGGGAACACCAGATTGCGGGTCAGCACGTAGTCGATCCGGCCCTTCGGGTCGTCGGAGTCGAAGGTGAACCCGGCACCACGGCCGACCACCGGCCAGCTGTCGCGGAACTTCTCCAGCAGGTTCGCCATCTCCGGGCTGTCCGGATAGGCGTTCAGGTCACCCATCAGCACCGTCGGCTGCAGGCAGTTCTTCGTCAGCTCCTTGATCGCCGCGACCTGGTCGAGCCGCTCCTGAGTGCTGGTGTGCTGCAGGTGGGTGCCCAGGATCCGGACCGGACCCCACGGGGTGCGTACCTGCACCTGCAGCAGCCCGCGCTGTTCGCCCCCGGGTGCGAGCGGAAGCAGCGTGTTGCGGGCCGAGACGATCGGGAACCTCGACAGGACCGCTGTTCCGAACTCGCGGCGCGGTGCGCCGGGAGTCAGCGGGTCAAGGTCGAGGTTCCTGCCGAAGGCCACCTGCATGCGGAGTCTCTGACCCAACCAGGCGGCCTGGTCGAGGTTGCCACTGCGGTCGCCGAAGAACTTGTCGACCTCGGACAGTTGGACGACGTCCGGATGCTGTGTCTCGATCACCCGGGCGATCCGCTCCAGGTCGAGCTGCTGGTCGACGCCGACCGCGTGGTGGATGTTGTAGGCGACGACCGTCAGCTTCGGCATCGGCGGACGGTGAGCTGGTGTCGCGGCCGGTACAGCGGCGGATGCGGCCGTGACCCCGGGCAGGGTGGCGAGCAGCGCCGAGACCAGCGCCACCAACAGGAACGTCACCGAATGACGTCGACTCATCACAGACCTCCAGGATGTGGCGGATGTTCGCGACCAGCCGACCACGGATCCACCGGGCCCGCCCCTCGAGCGACCTCACGGTCGGAGCGACGGCCGACACGGGACTCCGTCGGCTCGACAACCGCTCTCACGTCCGAACCGGTTCGTACTCGCTCGTAAACTGGACACGTGCCGACACCTGCCGCAGAGCTCACGCCGAGGATTTCCACCGCCATCGCCGCCGCCTTCGGCGACGCGTACCTCGGCACGGATCCGGTACTGCGCGCCAGCCAGTTCGCCGACCTCCAGGCCAACGTCGCGCTCGCCCTGGCCAAGCGCGTGGGTGTCCCGCCGAGGGTGGTCGCCGAAAAGATCGTCGCGCAGCTCGACGTCGCCGGGGTGTGCAGCGCCGTCGAGATCAGCGGTCCCGGGTTCATCAACCTGACGATGGACAACGGCTGGTTGTCCGCCCAGGCGGCGACCCAGTCCGCCGACGAGCGCGTCGGTGTGCCGGTGCAGCAGACGAAGACGATTCCCATCGACTACTCGGCTCCCAACGTCGCCAAGGAGATGCACGCCGCGCATCTGCGCACCACCGTCGTGGGCGACGCACTGGCGCGGACCCTTGAGCACCTCGGGCATCGGGTTGTCCGGCAGAACCACATCGGCGACTGGGGTACCCCGTTCGGCATGCTCATCGAGCACCTGCTGGACGTGGGCGTCCAGTCCGACGAGGCCGGGCTGGTGAACACCGATCCGAACGCGTTCTACCAGCATGCCCGCGCCAAGTTCGACGGCGGTGACGCGTTCGCCGACCGTGCCCGGTCCCGGGTGGTGGCCCTGCAGGCCGGGGATGCCGAGACCCTGCAGTTGTGGCAGGGGCTGGTGGACCTGTCGAAGGTGTACTTCAACCGGATCTACTCGGCGCTCGACGTCACCCTCACCGACGTCGACCTGGCCGGCGAGTCCCGCTACAACCCGGTGCTGCAACAGATCTGTGACGAGCTGGAGACCCGCGGTATCGCCGAGGTCTCCGACGGGGCACTGTGCGTGTTCCTCGATGGCTACACCGGGCGCGAAGGCAAGCCGGTACCGCTGATCATCCGGAAGTCGGACGGCGGCTACGGCTACGGCACCACCGATCTGGCGACCATCAAGTACCGCGTGCAGGACCTCGGCGCCGACCGGATCCTGTACGTCATCGGCTCCCCGCAGGCACTGCACCTGAACATGGTGTGGGACACCGCCCGCAAGGCCGGCTGGCTGCCGAACGGGGTCGAAGTGGTGCATGTCCAGATCGGCAACGTCCTCGGACCGGACCGCAAGCTGATGCGGACCCGGTCGGGAAACCCGTTGCGGCTGATGGAGTTGGTGGACGAGGCGACCCTGGTCGCCCGGAAGGTGATCGACGAAGCGCGACCGGATCTGGACGAGGCACTGCGCGCCACCATCGCGCCGCAGGTCGGCATCGCCGCCATCAAGTACGCCGACCTGTCGGTGGCGCACGACACCGAGTACGTCTTCGACCTCGACCGGATGGTCTCGCTGACCGGCAACACCGGGCCGTACCTGCAGTACGCGACCGCCCGGGTGCGGTCGATCTTCCGCAACGCCGGGCTCGCCCCCGAGTCCGCGGTCGGGCCGATCTCGATCGTCCAGCCGGCCGAGCGTCTGCTGGCCCTGGAACTGTTGGGCTTCGGGGACGTGGTGGCCCAGGTCGGCGACCAGCTCGAGCCGCACCGACTGTGCGCCTACCTGTTCTCGCTGGCGCAGGCGTTCTCCGGGTTCTACGAGAGCTGCCCGGTACTCAAGGCCGACGACGCCGCGGTCCGGGACTCCCGCCTGGCCCTGTGCGCCCTGACGCTGCGGGTGATCGTCACCGGCCTCGGGCTGCTCGGCATCTCGGCGCCCGACCGCATGTGAGTCCGCGCTGATCGATCAGCGAGGCACGAGCGTGACGACATCCCCGGAAGGCTGAGCCCATCGCCGGACCCGGTGATCGAGCAGCGAGGCACGAGCGTGACGAGATCCCCGACGATAGGAACCCAGCACCGGGCGCCCGGCATCGAATCGGCTCGTTTGCGTGTTCCCGACGCCCGTTCGGCGTGTTTACGCCGACCCGATGAGCTGCCGGGCCGGGTCAGTAGCCGGCGAGCTCCCGCAGCTGATCGAGGACGTCATCCGGAGCGGCGACATTGCGCACGCCGTTGCCGACCGTAGGTGCGCAGGAGTCGACGAAGTTCAGCAGGACCGGAGGGCGGTCGGCGTACAGGAACACCAGGAACGGTGCCCCTTGAACGAGCTCGAGGCTGTCGCCGTCCGGGCAGCCTGACGCGTCGACCGGCTCGGACAGACCGTTGATCCTGTCCACCAGGCCCGCCGGCATCTGTACGGCTCCGTCAGCACAGTTGAAGACCGAGCGGTACCCGGCCGGGATCATCGTCCGCTCCAGCCCTTCTCCTGCAAATCGCGGATTGACACACGCCTCGTTCTGCGGCGAGAGCGAGCTCGGCGCAGTGCCGGACGACACGTCGAGCGACCCGACTCCGGCAGACGTCGTGAGGTCCGTCGACGGTGAGGTCTGCGGCGCCGACGGCATGGGTCCAGGCATGTCCGGTAGCAGGTCGACGGCCCTCAGCCCCAGCCACGGCGTGCCGTACAGAGCTTTTCGCACCGACTCGGCAAGGTCACCCTGTGCCCAGATGAGGCCATTCGTTGCGAGGCCGCAGGTGCCGCCGATGCGCGCGTCGACCCAGAGGGTTCGCCGCTGGCCGCCCTTTCCGTAGGTGAGTCCCAGCAGTTGGGGAGTCGGGGTGTCCGTGCGACGAGGACACCGCATCTTCGACGGATCAGCCGGTGACGAAGAACGCAATTCGGAGACCAGTGGCACGAAGTTACCCTGCAGCTCGAAGCGTTGCTGGATAAAACCGATCGGTAGGTCGGACTCGGGCACATCCTTCGCCTCGGGCTGGTTCTCCGGCTGGACCTGCCCGTACCCGCAGAGCACCACGGCCGCGGGCGTGTCCGTCGGAACCAGCCGGCCGTCGGTGACCACCGTGGGCTTCGGCAGTGCCTCCGGGCCGGCGAACGGGCTGGCGTCGAGCTGCAGTGGGCATTCGACGCTCGCTCGGTCACTCGGTTGCCAGGTACCGCTTGTCACGGAGCGCACGAACAAGTCGGCGTACGAACCGGTCGATATCGCGACGCTTCCCGTCGCCACCGTGCATGTGTCGGGTCCGGTCGAATCTGCGAGCCAGACGGTGCCCGTCGCATAGTTCAGGGCCACCCGGAAATCCGATCCCGACGGAGGTGACATTCCCAGGCCGCCCGCCGTGAAGAAACTGCAGCCTTCCTCAGTGCTGAGCGCGAATCGGGAGAGGTCATCCGGCACCGATGACAGCCCGGCGGTGATCGTGCGGGAGCTCCGCAGGTCCTGGAAGTCGAAGGCGACGGTCGCGCCGACACTGTGCGTCGCGTCCGTCGGCTCGGGATGCAGCGGCAGCGGGTACTCGCAGATCAGCATCGAGATCGGCACCTCGGCCGGGACCAACGAGCCGGCTGCCGGGTCGATCGATCCCGCATCGACGAGCGGGCCGCCATCGGTTCCCGGGCACCGCGGCGCGGCAACGGGACTCGCCGAAGCAGCCACCGTCGTCAATCCGACGTCATCCCGACCCGGAATCGGCGCAGCAGTGTGGGACCGATTGGCTACCAACGGAATGGCGACGGCAGCCACCAGCGCGATGACGGCAGCAGCCACGAGCAACGGCGCCCGCCTGGCCCACGCGCCTCTGGTCGGAGCGGAGACCGACGGTTCGCTCGTCAGATCGTCATCCCGCTCGACGAGCGGTTCGGGGCCGGTAGCCGCAGCATCGACAGTGCCGGGCGGCAGCGCGGCTGGAGTTTCGGTGAACGACGGCATCGTCCCCCGCAGCCAGGACTCGGCATCGGCCGTCAACCGCGCCTCAAGACCATCCTGGAGTTCGGGCTCGCCCTGATCACGATCGCGGAACTTCATCGGGCACGCTCCTGGGATTCCTGCTCGGCCAGAGTGGTTCGCAACTCAGCACGGGCCGCCGCGAGGGTCGCGCGGACGGTGCCGTCGGCGCAGCCCATCACCGCGGCGACCTCGGCGATCGGCAAACCGACGTAGTAGTGCAGTTCTACGGCCAGCCGCCGCCGATCGGACAACAGCGCAACTGCGGCGCGGAGCACCAGGTCGTCGTCCCGATCTGTCGTCGGAGCGGCGGCGTCACGGCGGTCATCGAGCGCAACCGGAGGTCGTGCACGCACCCGGAACCGGCGGGCACGATCGGCGGTCACCGCAAGCAGCCAACTCTGCGCGGAACCGCGTGCCGGATCGAAGGTGTGGCGCTTCCGCCAAGCCCGTTCCAGGACGTCCTGCAGCAGGTCGTCCCGATCATCGGCCGGGACCAGCCTGGCCGCGAATCGTTGCACCACCTGCCAGTGCGGCTGCACCCAGTCGGCGAACGACAGCTCGGTGCCCGCCACCGGGGACAGCTCCGGGGCGGCCGGCACCAGCTCGTCCACCCGTCGCCCTCCCCCGGTCGTCGCCAGCGCCCGACGTAGCGTCCCCGCAGCGGGAAGGAAGCTGTGCGCGTCGATCGTCACACGAGGTCTACGCCTACGGACACGCGTACGGGTTATCGACGGTCCGGAGTTCACTCGTCGGGTGGCTGGGACATCAGTGAGCGCCCAGCCGATCGGTACGGATGCGTGCTCCCGGCGCCGGGTCGGCATTCTCACGTCGAGCGGACGTGACGAACCGGCCGCAACCCCATGGCGCATTCCGAAGTGTCGTCGAACGGGCTTTCAGCGCCCGCAGACGACCATCCAGGATGCGCCGGGCACAACAGCATGCGCCGGGCACAACAGCATGCGCCGGGCACAACAGCATGCGCCGGGCACAACAGCATGCGCCGGGCACAACAGCATGCGCCGGGCACAACAGCATGCGCCGGGCACAACAGCATGCGCCGGGCACAACAGCATGCGTGAACCGCTCGACCACCGTCACCCGGGCGCGGCAACAGTGGTCGAGTGGGACGAGCCGGTCAGTGACCGGCCGCTGCCGGAGCGCCCTGACCGGCGCGGGAGTGCGTCGGTGCGGCGAAGCAGAGCACCGCGACGACACCGACGAGCAGGACGGCTGCCGGCAGGAAGATGCTCTGCCCCATGGCATCCGCGAACGGGGCCTTGAGAAAGTCCGGCAACGGACCGGTGCTCGCCTGCACGGACTCGCCCGAGCCACCACCACCGGTAGCGGCACTCAACTGGGCCGCGATCCGGTTCTGCATCAGCACCCCGACGGCGGCGCTGCCCAGCACGGCACCGACCTGACGGGTCATGTTGTAGACGCCCGCGCCCGACCCGGCCAGCTGCATCGGCAGGTTGCGGGTCGCGGTTGCCGACAGCGGCGCCCAGATGAACGCATTGCCGATGCCCATCAGGGTGATCGGCAGCAGCACAGCGATCACGGACGCGGTCGGGCTGACGACGGCGCCGAGCCAGAACATCGAGATGGCCGTCAGGACGAAGCCGGCCCCGGCCAGGTAGCGGGGATGGACACGGTCGGTGAGCGTACCGACCGGCCTGGCCAGCGCGCCGGCGGTCACGGCGAGCGGAACCAACAGCAGGGCTGCCCGGGTCGGGGTGAGACCCATCGCCTTCTGCGCGAACAGCATCAGCGGAATGGCCTCGCCGGTGATGGCGAAGCCCATCGTCGCGATGCCGATGTTCGCGAGCGAGAAGTTGCGATCCTTGAACAGCGAGAGGCTCATCAAGGGCTCGGGCGCGCGGGTCTGCCACCACACGAATGCGACCAGCAAGACCAGTCCGACGATGATCAACGACCAGACGGAGATCGGGCCGGCGATGGTGCCCCAGGAGTACTTCTGACCCTCCTGGATCCCGAACACCAGGGCCAACAATCCGAGCCCGCTGAGCGCGATGCCCGGGAAGTCGAACCGGTGGCGGTGGGTCGGCAGCGTCGGGACCAACCGCCAGGCCAGCACGAACGCAACGATCCCGACCGGGACGTTGACGAAGAAGATCCATTCCCAGCCAAGGCTGTCGACGAGCACCCCGCCGGCCAACGGGCCGACCAGGATCGCCACGCCGGCAACGGATCCCCAGATACTCATGGCCGTTCCGCGCTGGTGCGGCGGGAAGGTCCGGGTGATGACGGCCATGGTCTGCGGCGTCATCAGGGCGGCACCGAGGCCCTGCACGGCGCGGGCGGCGATCAGCATGCCGATGGTCCCGGAGAACCCACAAGCCAGCGAGGCCAGGGTGAAGATCGTCAGGCCGATCAGATAGATCCGCTTGGGCCCGAACTGATCTCCGAGCCGGCCGCTCACCAGCAGCGGCACGACGTAGGCGAGCAGGTAGGAGCTGGTGACCCAGACGATGTTGTTCAGGTTCGGGTCGACCTCCTCCAGCAGCGCATTCGTCGCGACAGACACGATGGTCGAGTCGATGAGGATCATGAAGAATCCGATGACGAGCGCCCAGAGCGCCGCCCACCGCTTGGAGTCGGTCACCGCAGGGGCGGGCCCAGCAGGCGTGGTGAGGGTCGGCTCGCCGGTCGGTCGCTGCGCGTCGGCAGACGAGGTGTCGGTGGAGGTCATGATGCGGTCCATTCGAGACGGCCGTCCTGCAGGGCGGCGATGGTGGTGTCGACCCAGGCGATCTCAGCCCGGATCTGGTGGATGATCAGGTCGATGTCGAGCACGTACCGCGCAGGCTTGCCGCGGTCGTCGATCACGTGTCGGTAGATGTCCTCGACCTCGGTCAGGTCGCGGGCGAGGACGGAACGGCGGTGCGAGAGGTGTTGCAGCACATCCTCTTTCGCCAAATGGTGCGCCTCGGCGACAGCCAACGGGAAGATCGGGTACTCCTTGCGCGGGTTCGCCAGGCGGTCGGCGATCGTCGATCTCAGGACGACTCCGCCCGCCCTGGTGATCCGGTAGGTCGTCCGTTCGGGACGGTTGCCCTCGCGGTCGGTACCGATCTCCTCGATGTACTTGTTCTCGGCCAACTTCCCGACGGCGTGGTAGAGCGAACCGGGACGGATCTTGACGAGGATGTCCTCCCGGCGATGCATCATCACCTGGTACACGTCGTACGGATGACGTGGTTCCTCGTCGATGAGGGCGAGCGCAGCGATCGCCAACGGACTCAGCTGCGCGTCGAGCAACTTGCTCATCACTCGAAACCCCTTCCCGAGAATCTGTTCGGCGCCGACTATTCCAACTGGAATAGTCGACCTGGAGTATGAGACCACATCGCAGGGCCCGCGGGCAAGGTCTGTGCCCGGGGTCACCAACCGGGAGCGGGAGGTGGCCGAGGATCGGCGAGGCCGGTCGCGTCCGACGCCGGAACGGGGTCAGCAGACACAGCGCGGTGCCGTGGGCCAAGCGGGATGATGGGGGCATGCACGACGATCCCGTGACGCCGACGCAGGGCACCATCGTCCAGCTGCGCGACGGCACTCCCCAGGACGTCACCGGTCGGCGGCGACTGACGGGACTCACGGTAATCGCGGTCGCCGTCATCGCGATGATGCTGCTGACGGCCGGACGTGCACGGCAGGTGTCCGGGGTGGCGGTGGTGCCTCCACCGCCGCAGATCGGCGACTGCGTCTCGATCCCGGACACCGATCAGGTACTGGAGCAGATGAACGAGGGTGAGGTTCCGGTGCTCGTCTCCGGACCCTGCCAGGGCGCCCGCGCAGGCGAGGTGGCGTCCCTCGAGGACCAGCGCGCGTACGCACAGGGCGACTGTTGGACCCCGACGCTGGGCTATCTGGGTGTTCCCGCGACGGCCGGCCCATTCCTGAAGTCGGAGACGGCATGGCAGACCCGAACAGCGGCGATGAGCTACACCTTCGGCCCGTCACCGCTGCAGGTCGCGGCCGGTCAGCTCTGGTCCGCCTGCGTGCTGGTGGGCCTCGACACCGAGAACTTCCGGCCACGGCCCCTCATCGAGAGCGCCCGGGATGCGGCGACGCGAGGCGGCACCGCGTTCGACCCGTTCGCGATCTGCTCGGATGCGCCGTTGTCGACCGAGTTCACCCCCTGCGGCGGGCCGCACCGCTACGAGATGGTCGCTGACGGGTTCAACCTGGGACCGAGCGAAGCTGAAGGCCTGGAATCCTGCCGGGCCTTGGTGTCCGAGCTGACCGGACTGCAGGATCCGTCTGCGAACGGACGACTGCGGGTCGAGCTGATTGCTTACCGCTACGACGACGGCGGCTCCCTTCGGAAAGCCGACTACCAGCAGGCCCGCACTGCAGGAGGCGGCGTGACGTGCACCGTTTCGCCTGTCGCTCCCGGCGAGGTGCTCACGATGACCCTGGTCGGACTGGGCGAGCGCCCACTGCCCATCGGCTGACACCCCCACGTTCTGGGCGAACGAAGACGCCCACCCAGTGTCCGGATCGCAGTCGGCATCGAGGCCGACGCTTCGGGGACGCCCCGGAGTGTGGAGCGCGTCGGTCCGGGCGCCGGCAGCCGGACCGCTGTGGCGGCCTGCTCGGTCAGCAGTGCTTCGACCGAGTCGTGGAGCGCCTGCACGCGGAGCTACGCCCGGTGTCGATCGCCTCGCTCGACCGGCACTCGCGCCGGCACCGGAAGCCTGTCCGGCTACTGGGGCGGGGCCTGATCCAGCAGGTCGGACACCGTCGGCAGCTCGAGGCCGGGCCCGGACATCCACCGGCGGATGGCGGCGGTCGCCAGCACGTCATCCTCGTTGTAGGCCAGGATCCGTTGCTGCAGCGACGATCTCAGTGCCTCGTCCACCTCCCCGTTGGCCTCGTCGAGCCCGAGCGCGCCCCGGAACCAGGCCATCGAGTTCTCGCCACCGGGAGCTTCGTCCCGCCAGCGGAATCCGGCCACCGGGGCGATCGCCTTGAGCCGCATGGAGCCGGGCACCACGAAGACCCGCTTCACCTCCGCGAACAGGTCGATCCACTGCACCGAGGTGCAGAAGGCGCGCACCTCGTCCGTCGACGGCACCCCGGAGTGGTCGCCGAACAGGGCGGGGACGGCGTACATCCACCGCTCCTCCGCGGTCCGCGACCAGCAGTAGGCGGCGAAGGACAGCCCCCGCTCGGCGCAGGCCGCGCGCACCAGCGTCAGGAAGGCCCAGAACTCTGCGAAGGCAGCAGCGCCGCCGTCCGGCAGCTCGTCCCACTGGACGAACCCGCGGTAGCCGTGCTCGATCCCGATGTCCCGCCCCTGCAACAGCGCACCCCAGAGGTAGGCGCCCTGATCGAGATAGGACTCCATGTCGACGTCCAGCTCGACGTCGGCCCGACGTGCCTCACCACTTCGCTGGCGTCGCACGAGCGGCCGACCCTGGAGCCGCGCACGTGCCTTCACCCGGAGTTCGTCGACCCGCACCGCCGTCAACTTGAGGTCCGCCAGCACCTCGGCAGGTGCAGCGATCAGGTCGTCCAGGGTGCGCAGTCCCACCGCGTGCAGCGCCTCGACGTCCGCTCCCGCCGCCAACAGCGAGACATCATGGGCTGCCTCGAGTTCCGGCTCGCAGACCGGCCACCACGGGCACCGGCGACACTCCGCGACCTTGGACGGGCGGGCCAGCTCACCACCGGCCCGCGCCGCGGTGGCCACGGCGTAGCGGTCGTCGAAGCGTTGCTGGTAGTCCAGCTCGACGGTGTCGAGGTCGTGCCAGAGCACGACGGCCCCGTCGTCGACCCCCTGCACGCCGGCAGCTGCCAGCTCCGCCGCGAGTTCACCGCCCTGGAACGGCGAGCCCCGCGCGATGACGCCACCCCTGGACGACGACGACGCCAGGCCCAGCTCGCGCAACATCGCCCGGTGATGGGCCAGTTGCAGCTCGTCGCCCGGATGCCTGCGGGCCCGCCGACCGGGATCGACCACCGTCCGGAGCGGATCACCCACCGGCGAGACCCGGGCACCCGAGCCGGGGTCGAGCGTGCGGTGGCCGCGGATCAGCACCGGCAGATAGCCGTCGCCGTCCCAGATCAGCAGGTCAGGAGTCCCGAACCGGGTCGCCGTCCGAAGTACGGGCGACCGGACGATCGCCGGCCGGGTCGGATCGTCCGGTGTCCAGCCGCCCGAGAACGCGGGCAGCACCTCCAGCACCTGTACGGCGTGCACGTCCATGTCTGCCAGCCGCATCTTCAGCCCGTCGTCGGGCTCGGACCGCGCGGTCCGCGCCGCATCAGGTGCATGGTCCAGATGCACCCGCCGCCGGCAGCGCCCGGCCGCGGTGGGCGTCAACCGCAGCGCGCTCCTGGGCCGCGCGGACGGGGCGGCTGCGGCGGTCATGATCGGGTCGGTGGCCATCGTCGTCGAGCGTAGGCGCCGCCACCGACGGTCCTTCAGGATCCGCCGGGCGCGTCCGGATCCCGGAACGTGCCCGAGTCAGCTCAGGTTCCCAGCCCTCCCTGTCACAGACAGCGCTGCGCGGACCGCTTAGGGTGGAGACGGTCGTCTTGCGCCGGTACGAGGCCGCGGCACGACCACAGGTCCAGCAGGGTCGTCGCGTCCGTCGGACGCTCGTCGATCCGCGGAGTGAGGAGCCATCATGTTCGGCCGGAAGAAGTCCGCATCCACCCGGGCGGCGGAGAAGGCCGACAAGGCCGCGGAGAAGGCGCAGAAGAAGGCAACGCGCGCCGCAGACAAGGCTGCGAAGAAGGGCACTGGCAAGGCGACCGCCGTCGCGAAGCGGGCGGACCGCAAGGCCGCCAAGGCTGCCGCGAAGATCGCGCCGAAGAGCCTGTTCGACCGGGTCACCGATCCGAAATCGGCGCGTCGGGCGATGAGCGCCGCCAAGATCGTCGGCCCGGCACTCGCGCCGTTCGCGCTCAAGGCGGCGACCTCCACCCGCGACTACCTGGACAACCGCAAGGCTGCCAAGCTGGGTGTCTCTCCCGAGGAGGTCGGCGCCTTCCGCGGCCCGACCGGCACGACCGAGGCCCGTCTGAAGGGGCTCAAGGGCTCGATCGCTGAGCTGCGAGCACGGCGCACCGGAGATCTCCAGGTCACCCGCTTCTCCGACGTCGCCGCCACCCGGATCGCCGATCTGACCACCGCCGTGCGCGCCGCCATCACCATGCCCGCCGGCCGCCGTCGGGTCACCCTGTCGGCCGTCAACAAGGAGCTCGACCAGATCGACGCCGATCTGATGACGTTCCTCGTCACCCGCTGAGCTCGCTCCCGCAGTGAACCCGCCGACCGCACGGGCGTCTGCCCCGCACCGTCGGTGGCGCGCGTCGATCCTCGCGGTCGTGATGGTCCATATCGCCGTCCTGGGGCACCTGACGGGCGGCGGGATGGCGCCAGGGCCATCGGTGGTGGCCGTCGCGTTCGGCCTCAGCTGGCCGGTCTGCTGGCAGTTGAGCACGGTCCGCCGCGGCTTCCCGGCGATCCTCGCGGTCCTCGCCCTGGCCCAACCCGTGCTGCACGTCGTCCTCGAGTTCGGCGGTGCCCTGTTCGCCGGCGCCGCCGGCCACTCCGTGGACCACCACCCCGCCGCCGTGATCGACACCCCGCAGAGCGCGGTCCCGCACGCCGCAGTAGGAACCGGCGCCGTCGCCATGCTCTCCTTCCACGCCGTAGCGGCCCTGGTCAGCGCCGTGGTGCTGGCCAGCGGCGAGCGGGCGCTCACCGGGGTGTTGTCGGCCGGCCGCCGGGTGGCCGGCTGGGTGGTGTCGGCGCTGACGGCACTGGCCGGCGCACCGGCTCCCGTGGTAGCTGCACCTCCGCGACCGGACGACAGTTGGTTGCCGAGCCCGTTGTCGATCGCACTCCCGGCTCGGCACGGACGCCGCGGACCACCGCAGGTACTCGGCGCGTAGTGACGCGCCCTCAGCCGTCCTGCACCCGTCACCCCTCGCGACGGGTTCCTCGCGCGTACCCATGCGCATCCACACCAGGAGTTGCACTCGCATGAATTTTCGACGTACCGCGGCCACCGCCGCACTCACCCTGGCCGGTCTCGCGATCGGTACCGGCGTTGCCGCTGCCCACGTCCGGGTCTCGGCCGACACCACCGTTCCTGGCGCCTACTCGGTGCTCACCTTCAAGGTGCCGACCGAATCGGCCGCCGCCTCCACCACCGGCATCACCATCACCCTCCCGACGGCCACACCGCTGGAATCCGTGAGCTTCCAACAGCTACCGGGCTGGACGGCCGAGGCCGTCACCGAGAAGCTACCCACCCCGGTGAAGGTGGGTGACACCACGATCACGGAGGCGATCGCCTCGGTCAGCTGGACCGCCCAGCAGGGTGGCGGCATCCCGCCGGGCGGGTTCGGCTTCTTCGCGCTCTCCGTCGGTCCGTTGCCGCAGACCGCTGCGCTCGCGTTCCCTGTCGACCAGCAGTACTCCGATGGCACGGTCGTGAAGTGGGCGGATGCCCAGGCCGCAGGGGCGGCCGAACCCGAACATCCGGTCCCCACGCTGACGCTCGGCGTTGCGGCCGACAGCGGCACGGACCACCATGGCGCAACAGTCACCAGTGACGCCTCCGATGCGGCCGCACTGGTCGCGGCGAACACCGACACCACCGCGCGGGTCACCGCCATCGCGGCTCTGGTGATCGCGGCCTTCTCCGTCCTGATGGGCGCCATCGCGCTCCGCCGCCCGGCGGCCGTTGCTGCGGCGACCGCGCTCGCTGCGGAATCCGCTGAGCCGCAACCGAAATCACCGCCCACTGCGCCCTCGGCACCCCGGACCGGCAGCCGGCCGAAGAAGCGCAACCGATGAGCGGCCCCCGCCGCAGAGGATCCCGCCTGCTGGGTCCCACGCTCGCCGTAGGGTTGGCCGCCATCGCGGTCCTGCTCAGCAACGGTGTCGCTTCGGCCCACGCGTACCTGCGCAGTTCCGATCCGGCCGACGGGACGACCGTCCAGACGCTGCCGGCCACCGCCACCCTGGACTTCAACGAGACGATCCAGAACTTCGAGCCGGTCGTGGTCGTCACCGGCCCGGACGGCAAGAACTACGCCACCGGCGCTGTCTTGGTGGTCGGTAACGCGGTGAGCACCGCCGTGTCAACGGACGGGCCGACTGGTGCGTACTCCATGGCCTATCGGGTGGTCTCGGCCGACGGACATCCCGTGACGGGCGAGGTGAAGTTCTCCGTCACCGCACCGCCTTCCAGCAGTCCCGGCACGAGCACTGCATCGTCGTCGTCCGGCTCAGCAGGTGCTGGAACGTCGGGCTCGACGACACCCGGGTCGTCGACGAGGGCGCCGTCCACGCCCGGTGCGCCGAGCGCGACCGGATCGAGCAGCTCGGCCGCGGGCAGTTCGGGGTCCAGGAGCTCGCAGACGCTCAGCAGCTCCAGCAGCTCCGGCACTGCCGCACCGAGTGCCGGCAGCAGCAGTGCCGCGGTCACTGCCGGCTCGAGCTCTCCGGTCGCCGCCGACCCGGCGGCCGTGAGCCCGGTGCAGCAACCGTCCTTGAGTCCCGACTGGTGGATCTGGGTCGCGATCGGGATGGCTGCCGTCATCCTGGCCGTCGCCGGCATCATCACCCTGCGCAAGCCGCACGAGGACTGATCGCCGGCGGGCCCGCCCGCTCTGCGCAGCGAACGGTTCTCACTTGCCGGGCAACGGTTTCGGCCCTTGCTCGGCGCCAGGACTGCTCTTTCGACCACCGAGAACTTCGATGATCGAGCGAGGAACTAGTCGAGATCCCCTCAGCGACAACCGGTCTCGACGGGGTCTCGACTTCCTCCTCGTCAGCAGACCCGGTGGCGCCCGGTGCGGTGCGGTCAGTGCACCTCGCTGGTGAGCACATGGGAGTAGTCGATGTCGAGCTGTTTGCCATCCCGCACCAGGGTGAACAGGGTCGCTTCGACCGCGACCCGACCATCGTGGAAGTAGTAGGTGATCTCCGCGCCGGCCGTGTCCGGAGCCGAACCCTCGGCGCCGCGGATCGTGACGCGATCGACACTGTCCCAGAACCGTTGGTAGTACTGGCGATCGACCGCGGTGTCGCTCTGGAATCGAGGGGTCAGCCGCTCCCACGCCGCGTCCGTGTCGCCGGGCAGCAGCGCGTAGTAGTCGGTCACTGCGCGAGCCAGCTCGGTGGTCGACGGCGCGCCGGCGGGGCTCGTCGCTGTGCTGGTCGACGACTCGGTGGACGACGTTGTGCTCGACGACGTTGTGCTCGACGACGTTGTGCTCGACGACGTGGTGGACGACGACGTGGTGCTCGAAGACGCTGTGCTCGAAGACGCTGTGCTCGACGACGCTGTGCTCGACGACGTTGTGCTCGAACGTGCTGTGCTGGACGACTGGGTCACCGCCGCCGACCGAGTCGATGACGCGGTGGTCGACTGTGTGGTGGTCGACGGCGCGGTTGCTGCGGTCGATCTGGGTGCGGTGACTGGGGGCCCGACTGCGACACCCGACCGCCTGGATACCACGGACGATCCCGCTGCGGACGATCCCGATGGGGTGGTCCGGCCACTGGATGCGCTCGCACTCGGCGACGGTGCGGGCGGTCCGGCCTGGTCGTTGCCGGCGCGGTTCGACACGAGCACAACAGCGACGACGATCGCTGCGGTCAGCACCGCAGCGAGGATGGCGAGCGGCACTCCGCCGATCCGCCGACGCCGCCCGGTCGGTTCCAGCAGGGTGGCGGTGCGCGGCTGTTCGACGGGTACCTGGGGTACCTCCGACACGGTGGGCGGGTGGGCCGACGTCGCGGCGGCGGGTGAGTTCGTCCGGACAGTCTGCAGAGTTTTGGTGACAGGCACGGGAACGACGGACGGCGGCGATGCCGCACCCCCCGCGAACTCCTGGTTGAGCCGCGTCAGCGCGTTGCCGACTTCGGTGATCGTCGGTCGATCTGCTGGATCGTGGGCCAGCATCCGCAGGACCAGCGGAGTCAACGGTCCGGTGTGCTCAGGAGGGATCAGATGACCGGAGGCCACCCGGTGCAGCACTGCCATCGGATTCTCGTCCGTACCGGACGGCGGGCCGCCTTCCATCGAGGCGTACAGCGTCGCGCCGAGGGAGAACACATCAGCAGCGAAGCCGGACGCGGCGCCGCGAGCCACCTCCGGCGCCAGGAACGCGGGCGTACCGGTGATCATGCCGGTGGAGGTCAGCGTCGCATCCCCGACTGCGTGCGAGATACCGAAATCGGTGAGCTTCGCTGAACTGTCGTCGGCGATGAGGACGTTGCCGGGCTTCACGTCCCGATGGATGATGCCGACCTCGTGGGCGGCGCCCAGTGCCGAGGCGAGCTCTACCCCGATCCGGGCGGCGAACTGCGGCTGGATCGTTCCTTCCATCCGCACCAGCGTGCTCAGGGTCATCGATGGTACGAACTGCATGATCAGGCAGGGCCGGCCGTCGTATCCGACGACGTCGTACAGCGTCACCGCATTCGGGTGGTGCAACCTGGCGGTGTTCCGCGCCTCCCGGATCACCCGGTCACGCGCAACGGCCGCGTCATCAGCGCTCAGGCCCGGCTGCGGCAGCAGTTGCTTGACCGCGACCCGACGCTGCAACAGCTCGTCCCAGGCCTCCCACACCGAGCCCATCCCGCCGGCGCCTACCGGCCGGACGAGCCGGTAGCGACCCGCGATCAGGACGCCGACTGCCGTCATCGAACACCTCCGGTCGATCGTGGGTACAGCGTCGCGACACAGGTCGCCTGGAACGCTACCGACAGCTGCCCTTGCTGCGGCACCGTCCTCAGGGGTGAAAGTTCCTGGCCCCCAAGGTCGTTGATGGCCGGCATTCCCCCCGCAGCACACGACTCCCGAAGGGTGGTTGGAAGCTCAAAAAACGGACATGTGGTTTGCATGTGAAGCTTCTGGGTATCAGTTGAAAGAGCGCGCGAAAACCGTTCGCGACACCAGCCAGAAGGAGTCCCCATGCTCGGGTTCATCATCAGCATGATCGTCGTCGGCCTGATCGCCGGTGCCATCGGGCGCCTCGTGGTGTCCGGCACCAGCGGCATGTCCATCCCGCTCACCATCCTGCTCGGCATCATCGGCAGCTTCATCGGCGGCTTTCTCGGCTACCTGCTGTTCCACAAGGATGCCCAGGCAGGCGCCTTCCAACCGTCGGGTCTGATCGGCTCCATCATCGGAGCCATCATCGTGGTCTTCCTGTGGGTCCGCTTCTCCGGCAAGAAGCACGTCACCCGCTAGTCGGGCAGTACCTCGATCAGGTCGCCGGACGCCGCACTCCCTCGGGGGGCTGCGGCGTCCGTGTTCGTGGGGCATCGACGACATGCTCGACCGCTGTCGGCGACGTCGCGATCGGGTCAGGCCTGCCGATGGTGTCTCGGGGTGGATTCCACGGCGTGCTCTGCCTGGAGGACGGCCGCGTGCACCAGTTCGACAGCGTGCTCGTCGCTCAGCCGGTAGTACACCCGGGTCCCGTCCTGCCGGGTCGTGACCATGCGCCATGCGCAGCTTCGCCAGATGCTGGGACACCGCGGGCGCCGCCTTGTCCACCAGCTCGGCCAGCCGGTTGACCGGCAGTTCGACGTGGTCCCGCAGCGCCAGGATCAGCCGGACCCGGGTGACGTCGGCGAGCATCGCGAACACCTCGACCGCCAGCTCCACATGCTGACTGTCCGGCTCCGAATCTCCGGCCCGTACATGTGCCATGCCACGATGATCCCACCACGCCCTCCGAACCGTGCATAGTTGCGTATCTGCGCAGAAACGCGGCAATATGGGGAGGTGAAACGAGCACTCGCGCATCCGCTGTACCGGCGCCTGTTCCTGGCGCAGGTGCTGTCGCTCGCCGGTACCGGCCTGGCCACCGTCGCTCTGGGGCTCCTGGCCTACGACATCGCCGGCGCGGGTGCTGGGCAGGTGCTGGGCACGATCTTCGCGATCAAGATGATCGCCTATGTGTTGGTCGCACCGATCGCAGCAGCTGTCGTCGCCCGATGGCCCCGCCGGGCCGTGATGATCGGATCCGACAGTCTGCGGCTGCTGGTCGCCGCGTCCCTGCCGTTCGTCGGGGTCACGTGGCAGGTGTATCTGCTGGTGTTCGTGCTCCAGTCAGCTTCCGCCACCTTCACCCCCACGTTCCAATCCGTCATCCCCGACGTCCTGACCGACGAGGAGGACTACACCGCCGCACTGTCGTTGTCCCGCATGGCGTACGACCTGGAAGCCGTGCTGTCCCCGATGCTTGCAGCGGTGCTGCTGGTGCTGATCCCGTCCTCCGCGCTGTTCTTCGGCACTGCGGCCGGCTTCGCCGCATCCGCAGCCTTGGTGCTGGGCTCGCGGTTGCCTGGCCGCTCGGACGGCGGCACCGACACCGACGAGGTGCCCGCGCCGTTCTGGTCGCGGGTGCGTCGGGGCGCCGTCCTGTTCACCTCGACACCGGCGTTGCGTCCGGTCCTCGCCCTGAACCTCGCGGTGGCCGCGACCGGCGCATTCGTCCTCGTCCAGACGGTGGTCATCGTCCGCTCACTACTCCACCAGGGCGACGGTCTGGTGGCTGTCATGCTCGCGATCAACGGTGCCGGCTCCATGACGGCCGCGTTCGTCCTGCCGCGGGTGCTGCGCACCGTCCCGGAGAAGCGGTTGATGCTCGGCGGCGCCGTCGTCCTGACCGCGGCAGTCGCCGCCGTCCCGCTGGCCCTGACGGCATCCGGGGTGCCGGCGGGCCTGTCGATCGGCGCATTGTGGCTGGCCGTCGGCATCGGCTGGGCCAGTGCGGAGACTCCCGTCGGTCGGATACTCCGACGAGCGGTCGCCGACCGCGACCTCCCCGCAGCATTTGCTGCGCAGTTCTCCCTGTCCCATGCCTGTTGGCTGATCACCTATCCGGTCGCCGGCTGGCTCGGCGCCATCGACCTCGATCTGGCCGCCGGCGTGCTGGCCGTCGTGGCAGCGGTTGCCACGATCACTGCCGCGGCACTGTGGCCCAGCGCGGGTCGGGCTGGGCGCTCCGTCGTTGCGCCACAACAGCTTTCATCGATCAGCCAGATCTCAGACCGCAGCCCGATCACGCGGTCGGACTGATGATTGCTTGCACCGTGGTCGTCGTGCGTGATCAGTGGGCGCAGCAGGAACACGTCCCGGAGCAGCCCGCCTCCGCCGTCGATGGCGCGTCGGTTCCAGCCCCGGCCGGATCCGGGTGCGGAACCCGGGGTGCGCAGCACGCATCACCCTGCCAGGCCAGTCGGCCCTCCTTGATCGCCACGGCCGCGATGAGGAGCGCCACGACCGGGTCTGCCCACGACCACCCGAACAGTGAGTTCAACAGCAAGCCGACCAGCAGCACGCCGGACAGATACGTGCACAGCATGGTCTGCTTCGAATCGGCGACCGCGCTGCGCGAGTCGAGCTCGCGGCCCGCACGTCGTTGCGCCGTGGACAGGACCGGCATGATCACCAGACTCAACCCGGCCAGCACGATGCCCACCGTGGAGTGCTCGGCCTGCCGACCACCGGTCAGTGTGATGAGTGCATCGACCCCGACATACGCGGCCAGGGCGAAGAACGACCACGCGATCAGCCGGAGCGCTGCCGGTTCCCGCGCCTTCGGATCAGCACCGGCGAACTGCCACGCCACGGCCGCGGCGGACGCCACCTCGATGACCGAGTCCAATCCGAACCCGACCAGGGCGGCGGAGTTCGCAGCAGCGCCGGCGCTGATCGCCACGACGGCTTCCATGACGTTGTAGGTGATGGTGGCGGCCACGAACCAGCGGATGCGTCGGCCGAGCACAACCCGACGCTCCAGGAGCGTCGGACTCGGGTAGTCGCGGGCGACCATCAGCAGCATCCGCGGTCGGAGGCGTCGCAATGAGCGGGATCCACCGCGACAACCACGCCCAACAGGTCCGTCAACGCACGACCCAGGCCCGGATCAGCGAGCTCGTACCGGGCGCGACGGCCTTCGGGCACCGCAACGACCAGGCCGCACCCTCGCAAACACCCCAGATGGTTGGACAGGCTCTGCCGCGAGACGTCGAGCAGTTCAGCCAGCTCGGCCGGGTAGCCGGGACCGGTCCGGAGAGCCAGCAGGATCCCGGTGCGCGTCGGATCGGACAGCGCATGCCCGAACCGCGCCAGCACCTGATCATGGGTCGTGCTGAGGGTCGCCACCGACTCATTGTACAGCTATATCTGTATCCAGCAGGGAATGTACCCTTCCGACGGACGAGACCCTGCTGGTCCCCGGGCCCGACCTCGACCGCTTTCAATGCCCTCGTCACCGCCCCGGCGGTTTCATCCCGCCCGGGATTCGTGGACGTCGATACCCTTGCCGAAGGCAATCACGGCGACGACGGCTCCGGCGATCAGCGCGGCGAAGATTGCGAACGCCAGTGGAAAGCTGCCGACGGCCGTCCCGACAGCGGTGCCGGCCCAGGGTGCCAGCGCGGTGGCGATGGTCAGTGCGGCAAACCAGTGATCAGCGCCCGCCGGAGCGGGCGCCGATCGACGTTCGATGGGGCAGCGGTCACTGGCGCGAGCTTGCCAGTTCGTCCTCGTCCTCCGATGCGGGAGTTCCGCAGCAGGCCGATGGGGGGGCACTGACGACCGTCGGTTGCTCGCCGGACCAGTCGTGCTCGGATCCGGTGGTGAACCCGCGAGCGGCATCGTCGTCCGGGGCGGTGGGGTTGCTGGAGCAGACACCGGTTTCCGGTAGCTGCAGCTCGACCCGCCCGGCTGCCTCGTGGTCGCCGGCCAGGGCGGCGGCGATGGAGCGGACCTGCTCGTACCCGGTGGCGAGCAGGAAGGTCGGGGCGCGGCCGTAGCTCTTGGAGCCGGCGAGGTAGAAGTTCTCGTCGGGGTGGGCCAGCAGCGTCGCGCCGTGCGGCGGCACCGTGCCGCAGGAGTGGAAGTTGGGATCGATCAAGCCGGCCAACCGCGACGGCGCCTCCACGCCGGGGTCGAGGTCCAGGCGCACTTCACGGAGCATCGCCAGGTCGGGCCGGAATCCGGTCGCCCCGACGAGTACGTCGACCTCGAAGGTCACCTCGCCGTCTCGGCCGGTACCGGAGACCGTGAGCATGCCGGCACGATCATCCGGCGCGGTGAGCGCCGTGATGGTGAATTCCTTCTGCAGGACGATGCTTCCGGAGCGGACGGCGTCCTTCAGGTGGCTGCCGAGTGCGCCACGGGCGGGTAGGCCGTCGCCGGATCCGCCGCCGTACAACCGGGCGGGTGAGCGTCCGCGGATGGCCCAAGTGATGGTGGTCGCGGGTTCCTGGTTGCGGAGCCTCACCAGGGCGAGCAGGGTGCTGGCGGCGGAGTGGCCCATGCCGACCACCAGGACGCGCTTGCCGGCGAACCGGGTGCGGTCGCGGCCGAGAACGTCGGGCAGGGCAGGTGCGATCCACGGGGCTCCGGTGTCCTCGCCGCGGGCCGGCAGACCGGACACACCGAGCGGGTTCGCATGCCCCCAGGTGCCGGAGGCATCGATGACCGCCGAGGCCAGGATGTTGTCCTGCACGGCGCCGTCGGTGGTGACGGTGCGAACAAGGTACGGGCGGCCCTCCCGGCCGATGGTGCGGGTCTTGTCCACCCCATGGCGACTGACCGCCGTCACGGTCGTTCCGGTCCGGATCCGGGATGCCATGGCGTCGGTCGCGGCGAGCGGAGCGAGGTACTTCTCGACCAGTTCGGCTCCGGTGGGCAGACCACCGCCGGCCGGCCGCTGCCAGCCGGTGGGCTCCAGCAACCGTGCTGCGGCGGCGTCGATGTCGTATGCCCACGGGGAGAACAACCGCACATGGCCCCATTGGCTGATCGCGGCACCGACCGCCGACCCTTGCTCCAGGACCAGCGGTTCCAGACCCTGCTCGAGCAGCTGCGCCGCGGCGGCCAGTGCCACTGGGCCGCCGCCGATCACCACGACCGGAAGTGTGGCGTTCTCAGGGATGGTGGATGTCATGGCTGTTCTCCTTGCTGATCAGCTGCTGCCTCGGGCGTTGGGCAGGTTGATGTTCTCGGCCGAGGACTGGTCCCGGTCTGACCGCACTTCTTCAGCTCAGCCGATCGGCGAGCTCGTCGACGCGAGCGGCGATGTCGTCGCGGACCAACCGCATCCGCTGCATCCCTTCGATGCCTCGCTCGAACGGCTCATCGGTGTCCCACACCTCGACCGGGGTCCCGCCGACCGACCACACCTGCGCATCCCGGCCCAACACCACAACCAGGTCCGCACCGGCAATCATGTCGTCGGTGAGTTGCCGGGTGTGCTGGTCGGAGATGTCGATCCCCCACTCCTGCAACGATTCCACCGACTGCGCGTTGAGCTTGTCACCGGCCTTGGTGCCGGCCGAACAGACATCCACGGTGTCGCCGACGCGGTGGCGCATCAGGCCGGCCGCCATCTGTGACTTGCCGCCGTTCTTCACGCAGACGAACAGCACGGACGGACGGGAGGATTTGCTCATCGGGCGGCCTGCTTCGCTGCGAGGGCCGGCGGCGCGGTCGCGTCGCCGGGGAAGTACCGGCGCCCGGCCCACAGCGCCACGTAGACGAGTCCGACCAGCACGGGAACCTCGATGAGCGGTCCGACGACACCTGCGAGTGCCTGTCCGGACGTCACCCCGAAGGTGCCGATCGCGACGGCGATGGCGAGCTCGAAGTTGTTGCCGGCAGCAGTGAATGCCAGTGTCGTGGTGCGGGCGTAGCCGAGCTCCAGTACGCGGCCCAGGAAGAAGCTGACGCCGAAGGTGATGGCGAAGTAGACCAGCAACGGCAGCGCAATCCGCGCAACGTCCCACGGGCGGCTCGCGATCTGCTCACCCTGCAGTGCGAACAGCACGACGATGGTGAACAGCAGGCCGTACAGCGCCCACGGTCCGATCCTGGGGAGCACCTTGGCCTCGTAGCGTTCACGCCCGATGGTCTTCTCGCCGATGAGCCGGGTGAGAAACCCTGCCACTAACGGGATTCCGAGGAACACCAGCACGCTCGCGGTGATGGCCCGGACGGAGAACTGCACGCTGGTGGTGGACAGACCCAGCCAACCGGGCAGCACCTGCAGGTAGAACCAGCCGAGCGCACCGAAGGCGATCACTTGGAACACGGAGTTGATGGCGACCAGCACGGCAGCTGCCTCGCGGTCGCCGCAGGCCAGGTCGTTCCAGATGAGCACCATGGCGATGCAGCGGGCGAGTCCGACGATGATCAGGCCGGTTCTGTACTCCGGCAGGTCCGGCAGCAGCAGCCAGCCGAGCGCAAACATCAGCGCGGGCCCGATCAGCCAGTTCATCACCAGCGACGAGATCAGCAGCCGCTTGTCGCCGGTGACCTTGCGGGTCTCGTGGTAGCGGACCTTCGCCAGCACCGGGTACATCATCACCAGCAGACCGATCGCGATCGGCAGCGAGACCGACCCGATCTTCACCGTGTCCAACGCTGTCGGCAGACCCGGGATCACGCGACCCAGGATCAGACCGAGGGCCATCGCAGCGATGATCCAGACAGGGAGGAAACGGTCAAGGGTGGAGAGTTTCCGCATCCCCGGCGCGGCGTCCGGGGCGGTGGTCGTGACCATCTGACAAACATTCCTCATAGACGCTGATCGATGTCCGTCATCATCACCAAGACATCGACTTCTGTCAATGTGACCGGCATACTGCAGTGATGAGCCCGACCACGATGCTGCCGATCACGGACGTGTCTCCGGCGGGAGCGTTGGTACGCGAGCCGATGACGGCCGAGGCCGCAGCCGATCTGTCCCGCGCGTTCAAGGCCATCGCCGACCCCGCGCGCCTGCGGTTGCTCTCGCTCATCGCCGCACATCAGGGCGGCGAGGCCTGCGTCTGCGACCTGACCGAGCCCCTCGGTCTCACCCAACCGACCGTGTCGCACCACCTCAAGGTGCTCCTCGACGCCGGACTGCTGACCCGCGACAAGCGCGGCGTCTGGGCGTTCTTCGCCGTCGTTCCGGCCACCTTCGACCGACTCGCCGCCGTGCTGTCCAGCGACACCCAGTCGGGTCCCTTCGTTTCCCCTGACCTCGGCGCGAGCCGCGCGTTGGCCGGGGGAACGCACTGACCCACATCCCGGAGGTGCGGATCCGACGCCTGCTCAGCCGGGACTGGCCGGAGGTCGAAGCGATCTACGCCGCCGGCATCGCCCAGGGAAATGCCACCTTCGAGACGTCCACCCCCAGCTGGGACGAGTTCGACCGGTCGAAACTGACCGACCACCGCCTCGTCGCTCATGACGATGACGCCGTTCTCGGCTGGGTGGCCGCATCCCCGGTGTCCGCACGAAGTGTCTACGCGGGCGTGGTCGAGCACTCCGTCTACGTCGCTCCTGCGCACACCGGCCGCGGAGTGGGCGCCGCACTGCTCGACGCACTCATCACGTCCACCGAGGCCGCGGGCATCTGGACCATCCAGTCATCGACCTTCCCCGAGAACACCGCCAGCCTCGCGCTGCACCACCGCGCCGGGTTCCGCACCGTCGGAGTCCGCGAACGAATCGCCCGACACCACGGCGTCTGGCGCGACACCATCCTCATCGAACGCCGAAGCGCGCGCTGAGAGGCAACGATCCGGTCGCCCGTGGTCGACCAACGGCCGGTTGAGGCCGGTGCACGACGTCGAGCGGCCAGATCGTTGCGGACGACTCAGCCGACCAGCCGCTGCTCGCGGCCGCCCTGCGACATCTGTGGGGGCGGGCCGGACTCACATGCCCTGGAGGAGTGCCTTCATCTCGGCGATCTCGGCGGTCTGGCTGGTGGTGATGGTGTCGGCCAGGGCCAGGGCGTCAGGGTTCTGACCGGAACCCTTCTCGGTCTTCGACATCTCGATCGCGCCCTCGTGATGGGCGATCATCATCTCGAGGAACATCTTGTCGAACGCGGCGCCGGTTGCTGCGGTGAGCTGCTGCATCTGCTCATCGGTCATCATCCCGGGCATCGCCGAACCGGAACCGTCGTTTCCGGTGCTGGAGCCGTGGTTCATCCCGCCCATGCCGCCCATGCCGGAGGACTGCGTCATCGGGGGCATCCCCCAGGCCTGCAACCAGCCGGTCATCTGCTCGATCTCCGGAGCCTGCGCGGCCTTGATCTTCACGGCCAGGGCCTTGACCTCGGGGCTCTCGGCGCGGTCCGGGGCCAGGTCGGCCATCGCGATCGCGCCCTGGTGATGGACGGTCATCATCTGCGCGAACATCACGTCCGCGGCGTTGTGCGCAGTGTCCACGGCTGACGAGCCGCCCGCGGCGGACCCGGCGGTCGCGCTGCCGGCGCCGTTGCCCATGGTGATGGACATCGAGGTCGCGCCGGGGGCGCCGGCGGTGGTGGTGTCGGTGCCGCACGCTGCGGCGGTCAGGGTCAGTACTGCTGCGGCGGCGAATGCGCCGACGCGTGATCGAACGTTCATGACAGAGGTCTTCCTGTGTGGTTGGGGGGTGTGGGAGCACGGCGAACACACTGATCACCAGGAGGTGGTCGGTGTGGGTGCTCTTCTAGACCCGCAACACGCAGAGAGATATCCGAGGCGGCCCGATGAGTGGTGGGCCCCTCGGGATCGACGTCGCCAGGCTCGCTGAACTGCGGGCGGCAAAGGGTTCGATGCGGCGGCGCACCGCCGCGAGCACGGCAAGCAGTACGGCGGCGCCGGCCCCGATGACCAGGAACAGGATGCAGGCGGTCATCGGAAGATCGCCCCCGCTCGGCGCGGCGGGCATCACCATCGCTGCCCCGGCAACGGGCATGACCGCGGCCATCTCGACAGCACCGTGCCCGTCGTGCGAGTCGGAGACAGCCGACACGGCCGGGGAATCACCCAGCATCGAGCCGTGATGGCCGCCCGCCGCGTCGTGCTGGCTGAGCACATGCATCGCGATCACACCGGTGAGAACCAGCGACACCAGCAGCCAACGCAGCACTGCGGACCGCACGCTCGGGCGCGGTGCAGCGGGCGTTGACGGGGTCACGCCTCCCAGTGTGCACGCCCGCAACCGGGTCACGGAAAACTTCCGCAGCGATGGCGGCGCTGGAGTTGTCAGCATCACCTGCGGTCGGTGGCTGTCCGTCACGGTCGCGCCGCAGGAGTCGCGGGCTCAGATTCCCGCGGGTCGAGCACGGCGCGCAGGGTGGCTTCCGGTCGCAGGTCCAGGCGTCGCAGGAGCTGAGCGTTGAGCGCGACGACGATCGTCGACAGCGACATCAGGATCGCGCCGATGGACATCGGCAGGACGAACCCGATCGGCGCCAGCACCCCAGCAGCAAGGGGAACGGAGAGCAGGTTGTAACCGGCGGCCCACCACAAGTTCTGCTTCATCTTGCGGTAGCTGGCCCGGGACAGTTCGATCACCGACAGCACCGACCGGGGGTCGTCGCTGGCCAGGATGACCCCGGCGGAGGCGATGGCGACGTCGGTACCGGCGCCGATGGCGATGCCGACATCGGCCTGCGCGAGTGCCGGCGCGTCGTTGACTCCGTCCCCGACCATGGCAACCTTGCGGCCCTCGCTCTGCAACTGCTGGACCTTGTCTGCCTTGTCCCCGGGGCGGACCCCGGCGAAGTACCGGTCGATGCCCAACTCGGTGGCCACCGAGTGCGCGACCGCCTCGGCGTCACCGGTGATCATCACGACCTGCACATTCCGGGCGTGCAGCGCGTCGATGGCCTTGCGCGATTCGGGGCGGATCTCGTCGGCCAGCTTCAGGGCGCCGACGACCTGCCCGTCGAACAGGACGTGCAGGATGATCGCCCCATCGGCCCGCCAGGCGTCGGCCACGTCCAGTTCGTGGCCGTTCTCCTGATCCAGCAGGTTCGGGCCACCGACCTGGACCCGGTGACCGTCGACCTGCGCGGACACCCCGACGGCCGGCGCGGAGCTGAAATCCCTTGCGGCACCGGGGTTCAGCCGGCGCGCGTGCGCCGCACCAACGATGGCCCGTGCCAGCGGGTGCTCGGAGTCGGTTTCGGCGGCGGCCGCGGCCGCCAGGACCGTGTCGGCGTCGTGGTCACCGACGGTGTGGATGTCTGTGACGGTCGGTTCACCCTTGGTGAGCGTGCCGGTCTTGTCGAACAGCACGGTGTCGACGGTGCGCATGCTCTCCAGGGCCAGGCGGTCCTTGATGAGCACGCCGCCCTTGGCCGCGCGTTCGGTGGCGATGGACACCACCAACGGGATCGCCAACCCCAGGGCATGCGGGCAGGCGATCACCAGAACCGTGATGGTCCGCACCACGGCGTCATCTGGCAATCCCACCAGGGTCCAGACGATCGCGGTGATCACCCCGGAGATCAGCGCGAACCAGAACAGCCAGCCTGCGGCGGTGTCGGCGATCCGCTGCGCCCGGGACGACGAGTTCTGCGCGTCGGCGACGAGCCGCTGGATGCCGGCCAGCGCGGTGTCACCACCCACCGCGGTGATCTCCACCCGAATCCCGGAATCGGTGGCCACCGTGCCGGCGACGACCTGGTCGTTCTCGCTGCGGCGCACGCTGCGGGATTCGCCGGTGATCATCGATTCGTCCATGCTCGCCGACCCCTGCACGATCCGGCCGTCAGCCGGCACCCGGCCGCCCGGCCGCACGATCACCAGATCGCCGACCTGCAACTCCGCCGGCGGAATCTTGACGACCTGCTCGCCGTCGAGCTTCTCCGCCTCGTCGGGCAGCAGCGCGGCCAGCGAGTCCAACGCAGACGTGGTCTGCGCGAGGGAACGCATCTCGATCCAGTGCCCGAGCAGCATGATCACGATCAGCAGGGCCAGTTCCCACCAGAAATCCAGCTCGTGATCCAGGATCCCCAAGCTGGAGCCCCAGGACGCCAGGAACGCCACCGTGATCGCCAACGCGATCAGCAGCATCATTCCGGGCTTGCGGGAACGCAGCTCGCTCACCGCCCCGGTGAGGAACGGCTTGCCGCCCCAGCCGTACATGAGCGTGCCCAGGATCGGGGAGATCCAGCTCCACCCGTCACCCCGTGGTAGCTCGTAGCCCAGCAGCATCGCGAACATCCGCGAGAACCCGACCACCGGGACTGCGACGACGAGCATGATCCAGAACAGCCGCCGGAACTGCCCGACGTGATCACCGTGACCGCCGTGACCGCCGTGACCGCCGTGGCCGGCGTGTTCGGTCGCCGCGGCGCGACCCTCGCGACTGCCGGAATCCGCTCCGGGGTCTCGACGGTCCGCCACTGTCGCCGTGTCGTGACCGTTGTGGTGCGCGCCCTGTTCGTTCATCTCATCCACCTCCGGTCAGAGCGCTGCCCGACAGGTGTTGGCGGACGGTGATCGCTCTGTGCAGATACCCCCAGGAGGTATCCAACCCACACCATACCCCCTAGGGGTATGGGCGTCGATGGGGAGCACCGCAGTCCGCAATCCGGACGACAGCACGAGGAAAACCGGGGCTTGACCAGGTCACCTGCTACGGCCCACGGTCAGGTCACCGCCCCGGGGACGGGTGATGCGCGGACACCGGGTCCGTCTTCGGGAGGTGGGTCGGCATCATCCGGCGCAGCACGGCCAGTTCCAGCAGCAGCACGGCGGTGCCCAACAGGAGCGCACCGACGATGTCGCTGGACCAGTGGACGCCGAGGTACAGCCGATCGAGCACCACCAGGACGACGAGGACCGACCAGATCGTGACGACCAGGAACCTGCGGACACCGCGGAGAACAGCCACCATTGCCAGCGCGCCGAACACCGCGACGACCCCGGTGACGTGTCCCGACGGGAAGGAGTTGTTCGTCTCCGGCATCAGCTGCATCGCGGCCGGCGGTCGGGGCCGGTCCACCCACAGTTTCGCCGCTTCGAGTGCGACAGCTGTCGCCACAGCGGCGCCCACCAGGAACGCAGCGCTCATCCGGTCCTTGCTGCGCATCAGCAACCACAGCGCCGCCGCGATGACGACGCCTGCGGTGACCGCAGGATCCGTGCCGACGGCGATCGCCTGGGCGATGATCGTCAACAGACCTGTGCGGATCTGGATGAACCCGTTCATCACATTCGCGTCCGCGGCGAACGGTCCCGGGTGATCCACCACCAGGGCGGCCAGCCAGCAGAACAGTGCCACCGCGACGAACGCGCCGGGAACGTACAGAGCTGCGACCGGGTTCAGCTTCGGGCGGGTGGACAGCTCGACGCGGGGCAACGGCGAGCTGGCGTGGTGGGCGGTCATCCCGTCAACAGTGCCGACCTGCTGCTGAGAGGACGCTGAGAACGATCCGGCACCGCAGACGGGCGGTGCCAGACTGTGGCGATGTGCTTCGCAGACGCACCGCTCGGATCCGGGTGATGCGCAGGCTCCCCGCTCCCTCACGCTGGAGTGTGCGTGCCCGCTCCGCGATGGCGTCCGCGCTCATCCTGGCTGCCGCACTGTTCCTGGTCTTTGCTGCGGTGCTGTTCATTCTGAAGGTGTCCCTGGAGGCTGTGTCACACGATGCCGCGAGGGCGAGGGCACACGAGATCGCCGCAGCTCTGAGCGGCGAAGGACCCGCAGCCCTCGACGAGGGTCTGTTCGCAGACGCGGGGTCGGCCGTCGTCGCGCAGGTACTCGACGATTCCGGCCGCGTGGTGCGTCAGTCGCCGTCGGCGCCGCGCGTCGTCCTCACCACCGAACGTCCCGGCCCCGGCGTCGAGACCGACGGCGGACTCCTCGAGGTACCCGGCGCCCTGGCCGACTACTGGGTGGTCTCCGTCGGAGCGACGAGCGGGTCAGCCACCTACGTCGTGATCACCGGTTCGTTCCAGGGCTCGACCGAGTCGACGGTCTGGGCAGTGTTCAGCGCGCTGGCGATCGCCTGGCCGCTCACCATCGCACTGGCATGGGCAGCCACGTACCTGTTGGTGGGCAGGGCTTTCCGCCCGGTGGACACCATCTCGGCGACGGTGTCCCGGATCCGTGCCGAGGATCTCGGCGAGCGGATAGCGGTGCCGCCCAGCGAGGACGAGATCGCTCGACTGGCGGTCACGATGAACACCATGTTGGACCGCCTGCTGGCCGGCCGACAAGCCCAGCAGCGGTTCGTCGGGGACGCGTCCCACGAGTTGCGCAGTCCGTTGTCCGGCATCATCGCCGCGCTGGAGTTGGCCACGATCCGGCCGGGCACACTGGATGCGGACGTGATCGGCAGCTCCTTGCTGCCCGAAGCCCGTCGGATGCAGTCACTGATCGACGACCTGCTCCTGCTGGCGACCGCGGACGAGCGGGGCCTGCATCCGGTGGTGGTGGACGTCGACCTCGACGACATCGTCGACACCGTGGCGGACACCACCCGGGTGGGCCTCGCCGGCTCGGATCGCCGACCCCGGATCGTGGTGCGCTCAACCCCCGTCCGGGTCAGCGGCGATCACCACCAATTGACCAGGATGGTGCGGAACCTGGTGGACAACGCCGTGCGGTACGCCGACTCCGGGGTGCTCGTGGAGCTGAGCTCGCGCGGCCCCGATGCGGTGGTGCGGGTGGCCGACGACGGACCCGGGATCGCCCCGGAAGATCGCGTCCGGGTGCTGGATCGATTCGTCCGGCTGGATGCCGGCCGGTCCAGAGCGGCCGGCGGCGCCGGGCTGGGTCTGGCGATCGTGGCCGAGGTAGTGGCTGCGCACCGCGGCACCGTCGAGGTCAGCGCAGCCGATTCCGGCGGAGCATGTTTCACCGTACGGATCCCGCTGCCACCGGCTCAGCCGGACCCCCTACCGGAGGCCTCGAGCCGATAGCCGTGACCGCGGACCGTGACGATCCGCGCGGTGCTGCCATCCAGCTTGCGCCGCAGGTAGCCGGCGTACACCTCGACCACGTTCTCCGAGCCCTCGTGGTGCTCGTCCCAGACCCCGCGCAGGATCTCGCCCTTGCTCACCGCTGCGTCGCGCCGCTTCATCAGGAAGTGCAGGAATCCGTACTCCCGCGGGGTGAGCGTCACCTCCGCACCGCGCACAGACACTTTGTGCCGCAACGGATCCAGTGCGAGATCGCCGCACGACAGGATGACCGGCCGCGCGGGGGCGCCGCGCCGCTCCAATGCTCGCAGCCGGGCGATCAGCACCACGAAGGAGAATGGTTTGGTCAGGTAGTCGTCGGCACCGAAGTCGAAGGCGTCCGCCTGGTCGTACTCTCCGTCCTTCGCGGTCAGCATCAGGATCGGGGTCCAGACCTGCGCGGCGCGCAACTCCCGGACCACGTTGTAACCGTTCAGCCCGGGCAACATGATGTCCAACACGATGACGTCGAACTCGCCGGTCAGGGCCTGTTCGAGTCCGGCAGTGCCGTCACCGACGGAGCTCACCCGGAACCCTTCCTCCGTCAACCCACGGACCAGTGTGGCGGCCAGCAGCGTCTCGTCCTCCACCACCAGGATCCGCATCAGGCGCCAGCTTTCTCTCACGTCGGGGGCGGGTATCCGTCCGGGGCTGCAGCACCTCTCGCTCCGACCCCACTATGTCCGATCGGGCGGCCGGCAACGCTCCGACGCGGTCCGATCTTTCAGCAATCCCACAGCAGGCCGGCGGCACCATCGCCCCAGCACGCCCCAGCAGGCCCCCGCCGCCAGCTGTACGCCAGGCCCACTCGCCGAGAACGGAACCCCGAATGGACCACACCACCGACCGGCGGCCACGCGGATCGCGGCCGAGCTCCCGGCAGACTTCAGCCCGGGATCTCGCACCCGGTCAGCTCGGCCGCCAGGGCGAACAGGAAGTTGGCGTCATCCTCCCGGCGGGCCCCGGCCGAGACGGTCGCCGGGTGAGGCTTTCCACGAACCAGCAGCGAAGGTCCCCAGAACTGGCCACCCTCGACCCCGGCGCCGATCGCAGCGTGCACCTGCGACAGCGCACCGTGCGCGGGTGACGACCCGAGCAGCTGGCTGATCCTGCGGGCGAAGACCAGCCCGAGGCCGGGCGCGTCACCCCGCTCACGCGGCGGCCGTTCGTCCGTGGCCGACCAACCGGGATGCGCCGCAACGGCTTTCACTCCACTGCCGGATCCGCGCAGCCGACGGTCCAGCTCGAGGGAGAACATCAGCGTGCACAGCTTGGACTGCCCGTAGGCCTGACCGGGCGCGTAGTCGGCACCGAGGCCGAACTGCCGATCCAGGCGTCCCGCGGACCGGTGGGCGATCGAGGAGAGCGAGACCACCCTGGCGTCAGCGGTGAGCGTTGGCAGCAGCAGCCCGGCGAGCAGGTAGTGGCCGAGAAAGTTGACGCCCCAGTGCATCTCGAAGCGATCCGCGGTGAGCGACTGCTCCGGCACGAGCATCACCCCGGCATTGCAGAGCAGCACCGAGATCGGATCGGTACTGCCCTCGGCGAACCGCCGCACCGACCCCAGGTCGCCGAGGTCCACCTGCTGGACCCGCAGATCGGCAGCCGGCTCGCTCGCCCGGATCGCCGCGGCCGCGGCCGCGCCCTTGTCCGTGCTGCGGACCGCCATCGTGACGGGGATCCCGGCGGCGACCAACGCACGGGTCGTCGCCAGACCCAGGCCGGCGTTGGCGCCGGTCACCACCGCACGGGCGCCGTCGGTCACCGGCGTTCCTGCACCGGCATCAACACTTCCCGGACGATCAACTGGAGGGCGGCTGCCACCGGCACGGCCAGCAGCGCGCCGGTCACCCCGAGCAGCGCGCCGCCGACGAGGATCGCCACGATCACCGACCCGGAGTTGATGTGCACCGTCCGGCGCATCACCCTGGGGTACAACCAATATGCCTCGAACAGGTGCTGGATCAGGTAGAAACCGCCGGCGATGACACCGATGGTCAAGGACTGGGTGAACCCGATCAACGCCATCGAGATGCCGACGACGATCGGACCGACGACGGGGACGAAATCGAGCATCGCGGCGCCGAGCGCGATGGCCCACGGGTACGGCAGACCGACGACGGTGGCGAAGATCCCGGCCACCAGACCGGCCTGCAGGGCGATGATCGTGGCGCCCGAGAGGTACCCGCCCATCTGCTTGAGGATCTTGTCGCCGAGGTCGGTGACCCGCAGCCGCTGGGACGCAGGCGCCAACCGGTAGCCGGCCGCCTTGATCCGCGGGAAGCCGGCAACGAAGTACAGCGCCAGGATGAGGACGACGAACAGGTCGAAGACGATGCCGGCGACCGTGGCCGCACCGGTCAGGATCCCGGTCGCCGCACCGGATCCGATCTGTTGGACGAAGTTCGAGCTCTGGATCTGTTGGATGATCCCGAACTTCTCGTCCAGGTTCTTGATCGTCGGATTCTGCTGCAGGTTCTCCAGCGTGGTCGGCAGGTTGACGACGAACGCCGTCAACTGTTCGACGATGGGCGGGATGATGGCGTAGACCGCGCCGGCGATCGCGCCGAGCAACACCAGGAACACGACCAGCACCGCCAGGCCGCGCCGCAGGCCGCGCCGCTCGAACCAGCGCACTGCCGGGTCGAGTCCGATGGCCAGCAGCAGCGCGACGGCGATCACGATCAGCGTGGAGCGGATCGTGTCGAGGGCGAGGTACGTGGTGTAGGCCAGCAGCAGACCGACGCCACCGAAGAAGCCCGCCTTGAACGGCGAGAACTGCCGCTCCTCGGCTCGTTCGTGGGCCGCCGTCATCACCGCCCGGCTGTCCGCGGCGGCCGACTCGGCGGCGCGCATCGCGCGCTCCGATGCAGTCACCCGGGTGACGAGCTGGCCCACCACGTCGCGCAGGCCGCCGCGCCGGGAACCGTCCTTGCGTCCCCGTGCTTCGTCGGAGCCCTCGTCCCGAGCAGGGCTGCCCAGGGGCGAGCCGTCCTCGCCGTCTTCGGAAGTCTCGTCCAGAGCCGCTGCGAGCTCGGCAACGACGGCCCGGGTACGCAGGTCGATGCCCCGCTGGGCGTCCATGTCGTCCTGTTCCAGCTCGCGCGGCTTCGGATGACGGGGCGGCGTGTCCGGCGCATCGCCCACGATCGGGTCGGGTGCTGGGCCGGGTCCGGGTACCGGGGCAGGTCCGGAACCACTCACCGGGTCGCGGAACGGACGGTCGACATCGGTCGGGGTGTCGGCATTGCCCGGGCCGGGGCCGGGGATCGGCCAGGGCACCGGAGCGGGGCCGGGATTGCCGGGATCGAGCGGCCGGCTCATCGGCGCTGGAGATTCATCGGGCGATCCACCTTGCGATCGTGACACACGGCGGAGCTTCCGGCGCGCTTTCGTATGCTGATCGGGTCCGATCGTCGACGACGGACCTCGTTTCCGCGGATCGGTCGGCTGTGATCGATGTCCAGGTGCGGGAACCCAGCGGCCGGCCGGAACTCGGTCCACAACATCCAGGAGCAGCCAGATGTCCGATTCCCTCGTCCGCGTCCGGCAAACCCCACACCCCGGCGGGCGCCGTCGATCTGCCGCCGTCGCCCTCGCCGTGATCGCCGTCGGAGCTCTCACCGCCTGCGGCAGCGACGCTTCGACGGGCGCCGGCACCACCCCGTCCACCGCGGTGACCAGCTCGTCGTCGGCGTCATCCGACCCGTCGTCCGTCGGCTCGTCCAGCGCGGGCACCTCCGTCGGCTCGTCCAGCGCGGGCACCTCCGTCGGCTCGTCCAGCGCGGGCAGGTCGGTCGGCTCGTCCAGCGCCGCGGTGACCTCCAGCGCCGGGTTGGGCAGCGAGTGCACACCGGCAAGCCTGCAGACCCTGAAATCCGGGGCGCTGACGATCGCCACCTCGGAGCCCGCGTTCGAGCCGTGGATGGTCGACAACGACCCGACCAACGGCAAGGGCTACGAATCGGCCGTCGCCTACGCCGTCGCCGACAAACTGGGCTACACCAAGGACGCGGTCGCCTGGACCAGGGTCGGCTTCGACGAGGCGATCGCGAAGCCCGACGGCTTCGACTTCGACATCAACCAGTTCTCGATCAGCGACGCCCGTAAGAAGCAGGTTGACTTCTCCACCGGCTACTACGACGTCACGCAGGTCGTCATCACCGTGAAGGGATCGCCGATCGAGGGTGCCACCACGGTGGCCGCCCTCAAGAGCGCCAAGCTCGGCGCGATGAACGGCACCACCAGCCTGGATGCGGTGAACTCGGTGATCGCCCCCACCGACAAGCCGAGCGTGTTCGACGACAACGCCCTCGCCGCCCAAGCCCTGCAGGGCGGCCAGATCGACGGTCTGGTCGTCGATCTGCCCACCGGCTTCTACATGGTCGGAGCCCAGCTCAAGGACGGTGCGGTGCTCGGACAGCTTGCCGGGACGGCTGCGTCGTCCGAGCAGTTCGGACTGCTGCTGGCCAAGGACTCCCCGCTGACCAGCTGTATGTCCGCGGCCGTCGACGCCCTGCGTGCGGACGGCACCCTCGCGAAGCTGAACACGGAGTGGCTGGCCGGCAAGGACGTCGCGCCCGTGCTCCAGTAGTCGAGGTGAGCAGTCCAGACGGGTGGATCCCGTCCGACACCCAGCTGGAGCGGATGGCCTTCCGCCGCATCAGGACTCGGCGGGCCGTGGCGATCGGCGCTGTCTCCTCGGTGGTGGTGCTGACGGCGCTCGTGCTGCTGGTGGTGAACACCCCGGGGTGGCCGCGGTTCCGATCGACCTTCCTGGATCTGGGCTACGGCTGGCAGGTGTTGCCGGACGTCGCAGAGGGGCTGTGGCTGAACCTCCGACTGATGGTGGTCTGCGAGATCGGCGTGCTGATCATCGCGCTGGCAATGGCGCTGCTCCGCTCGCTGCGCGGGCCGGTCTGGTTCCCGTTGCGCGCCCTGGCCGTCGTCTACGTCGATCTGTTCCGCGGCCTGCCGCTGATCCTCACCCTCCTGCTGCTCGGATTCGGTGTCCCCAGCCTGCGGCTCGACTGGCTGCCCCGGTCAGCGCTGTTCTGGGGCTGTGTCGCGCTGATCCTCACCTACGGCGCGTACGTCTCGGAGGTGCTGCGGTCCGGGATCGAGTCGGTCCACCCTTCGCAACGCGCGGCCGCCCGGTCGTTGGGTCTGAGCCACGCGAAGACGATGCGGTTCGTGGTGGTGCCGCAGGCGGTGCGCAGGGTGCTGCCGCCGCTGCTGAACGACCTGGTGGCGATCACCAAGGACACCGGCCTCATCTCGGTGCTCGGCGTCGTCTACGACGCCGTCCTGAACGCGAAGATCCAGACGGCGCAGACGTACAACTACACGCCCTACGTCGTCGCCGGTCTGCTGTTCATCGCGATCACCATCCCGCTGACCCGACTCACGGACTGGGTCGCCAAGCGGCAGGGCTGGAACGGCACCGGAGGGACGGTATGACGGAGGAGTCGAAGCGCACGCCGGCGGCCGGATCCCACCTGCTGCAGATCACCGGTCTCCGCAAGGCCTACGGCGCCAACGTCGTGCTGCGTTCGCTCGACCTCCAGGTTGCCGAGCACGAATGCGTCGTCCTGATCGGCGCCTCCGGTTCCGGGAAATCCAGCCTGCTGCGCTGCATCAACCTGCTCGAGGATGTCCAGGACGGGACAATCCTGTTGCAGGGCACCGACATCACCGATCCTCGGGTGGACGCAGATGCCATCCGGTCGCAGGTGGGCATCGTCTTCCAATCGTTCAACCTGTTCCCGCACCTGAGCGTGCTGGACAACATCACGCTCGCCCCCCGGAAGGTGCACGGGCTCTCGCGCGCCGAAGCCGACCGCCGTGCGCGCGCGATGCTCGACCGGGTCGGTCTCGCGGATCGGGCCACGGCCCGACCCGACGACCTGTCCGGCGGTCAGCAGCAGCGGGTCGCGATCGCCAGGGCGCTGGTGAACGATCCGGTGCTGATGCTCTTCGACGAGGTCACCTCGGCACTGGACCCGGAACTTGTCGGTGAGGTCCTCGGTCTGATGGCCGAGCTCAAGAGCGACGGCATGTCGATGGTGGTGGCCACCCACGAGATGGCCTTCGCCCGCCAGGTCGCCGATCGGGTCGTCTTCCTCTCCGGCGGTGAGATCGTCGAACAGGGTCCTCCGGAACAGCTGTTCACCGCACCGAAGGACGAGCGGACCCGCAGGTTCTTGCGACGGGTCCTGCCCACCCCCTGACTGCCATCCCCGGATCATCCGCCCCCGAAAAGCACCGATCAGCGGTCCATCGGATGCACCCTTCCCGATCGTGGCGGCTTCGGCACCCTTGAGACCGGTGGGATTCACCACTCTCGCGGCCGACAACATGACGTATCAACAGAAGTAGGATGGAAAAGTCTCCGTTGTGGGACTTCGCGGCATCGCATCTGGCGATGCCAGGTCACGCCGAGGAGCTGCTCCGCTGAGCGGCCGGCGTTCGGCCTCGAACACTGAAAGGCTGCACCTGTGACGATCACCGTCCCCGCACTGCTCACCAAGTCCGCCGGAGCTTCGTTCGAGCGCGGCACGATCGAACGCCGTGAACTCGGTGACGACGATGTCCTGATCGACATCGCGTTCGCGGGTATCTGCCACTCGGACATCCACCAGGCCCGCGAGGAATGGGGTAAGGCCATCTTCCCGATGGTCCCCGGCCACGAGATCGCCGGCACCATCGCCGCCGTCGGTTCGGCCGTCGACAAGCACGCAGTCGGCGATCACGTCGGCATCGGCTGTTTCGTCGACTCCTGCGGCGAGTGCGAGAACTGCACCGCCGGCAACGAACAGTTCTGTGTCAAGGGGAACGTCGCGACCTACAACGGTCGGGAGTACTCGGGCGAGCCGACCTACGGCGGCTACGCGACGCAGATCGTCGCCAAGGCCGACTACGTGCTGAAGGTTCCGGCCTCCATCCCGCTCGACCAGGCGGCACCGCTGCTCTGCGCCGGCATCACCACCTATTCGCCGCTGGCACGCTTCGGCGCCGGTCCCGGCAAGAAGGTCGCCGTCGTCGGTATGGGCGGCCTCGGTCACATGGCCGTCAAGCTCGCCGCCGCGATGGGCGCCGAGGTCAGCGTCATCAGCCAGACGATGTCCAAGGAGGCGGACGGCAAGCGCTTCGGCGCCGATCACTACTATGCCCTCTCCGACTCGGACACCTTCGGTACGTTGCGCGGCACCTTCGACCTCATCATCTGCACCATCTCCGCCGACCTGCCGATCGACAAGTACCTCTCGACCCTGGCGATCAACGGCGCGATGGTGTTCGTCGGGCTCCCCCCGGACGCCCAGCAGCTGCGGGTCGGCTCGCTGATCGGTGGCAACAAGACGTTGGCCGGCAGCAACATCGGCGGCATTCCGGAGACCCAGGAGATGCTCGACTTCTGCGCGGAGCACAACATCGGCGCCGAGATCGAGACCATCGGCGCCGACGAGGTCACCGAGGCGTACGACCGCATCGTGAAGTCGGACGTCCGCTACCGGTTCGTCATCGACACGAAGACCATCCCGGCGAGCTGACCGCTCGCGGTTCCACTGCACCACCGTGATGTCGAACGACCTGCCAGGACCGCGAGGACCGGGCAGGTCGTTCGTCGTTCCGTACCCGATCGCTGGCAGAGTCCGCGACCGCTGGCGATCGGTAGGTGAACGCTGGCCGAGTCCGCGAACGCTGGCGATCGGTAGGTGAACGCTGGCCGAGTCCGCGAACGCTGGCGAAGTTCCGCCAGCGTTCGTCGATGTCGCCAGCGTTCTCGAGAGCGGGGCGCGGGGCAAGGCCGGCGCGGATCGCCCGCCCTGAACGCCGGCCGGCGGCGCGGCGCCAGCCGGCGTTCAGGGCGCGGTGCCGTCTACGGCTTCGACGGTCCTTCGTAGAGCGTCGCAGCGGCGTAGGCGGCGACCGACCGGTCGTAGTCGCGGGCGTCCGGCTCGCTCATCGCTCCGACCTCGGCCTGCAGCCGGCCGGGGGTCGGCAGGCTCGCCGGGTCGACGTGCGGCGCCTGCCAGAGTGCTGAGCGCAGGGTGGCCCGCCGGCACTGGAAGTAGATCCTGTCCACCCTCACCACCAGCACCGTCACCGGCTCGATCCCACGGACAGCATTGTCCCGCAACAGATTCGGATCGGTGGAGATCGTCGCAACGCCACGGACCCTGACTGCCTCGCCGATCCCGGGGATCACGAAGACGAGCCCGATCCGACTGTCTCGCGTGATGTTGCGCAGGGTGTCGAGCCGGTTGTTGCCCCGCCGGTCGGGGATCATCAGCGTCCGTTCGTCCAGGACGCCGACGAACCCGGGCGCATCGCCGCGCGGCGAACAGTCGATCCCGTCGGGTCCGTTGGTCGCGATCACGCAGAACGGCGAGGCGGCGATCAGCTCGCGATAGCCGGGGGTGACGACGCTGCTCTCCTTGGCCCAGGACCTGGCCACCGGGGTCGGGTACAGGGCGAGCAACTGTTCCTCCGACCGCACGGCGTGCGGGTCCGGGACTGCCGCCTGGACAAGTCTCTGCGTGTCCGGGTGGGGCTCGTCCATGGGCCGACGGTACGCGGCGAGCGGCAACCGGGTGAAAGTCCGACCCCCGGATTGGCCCGCCACGGTGATCCGTGCGACACTTGTTCTCGGTCACTCCCCGTCGGGGAGGCGTCGATGGTCAGCGGGTCTCGGTTCCCTGAGAAGTCGTTATCAGTTGGCGGACCCGGGCTCGGGACATTCCAGGCTCGCATCACCACTGTTTTGGAGAAGTTGCATGGCACAGGGAACCGTCAAGTGGTTCAACGCCGAGAAGGGCTATGGTTTCATCACTCCCGATGACAATGGCCCGGACGTTTTCGTCCACTACTCGGAAATCCAGTCGTCCGGATACCGGTCGCTCGAGGAGAACCAGCGCGTGGAGTTCGAGGTGACCCAGGGCAACAAGGGTCCCCAGGCCACCGCAGTCAACCCCGTCTGATCCACCTCAGACATCCACTCAGGGCGCCGCTCATCACGAGCGGCGCCCTGAGTGCTGTCTCGGGGTAGATTTGCTGGTCCCCCAGGTCTCGTTCCTCGCTCAGGACAGGGAGCAGACGGAGGAGTCGGAACCCCGCTGTCGATCGGACGGGATCTCGACGCGCTCGTCCCTCGCTTGCTCGATCACCGAAATCACGACGGGTCGGGATCTCGATGCGCTCGTGCCTCGCTTGCTCGATCACCGAAATCACGACGGGTCGGGGTCTCGACGCGCTCGTCCCTCGCTCGCTCGATCACCGTCGGGCGTCAGATCGCCTGCGGCGCAGCAGGTTCGGTCGCCAGGAACGCCGTGATCTCGCGGGCCGCGGCGCGTCCGGCCCGGTTGGCTCCGATGGTCGACGCGCTCGGCCCGTAGCCGACGAGGTGGATCCGCGGGTCGGCGACCACCCGGGTCCCGTCCATCGCGATCCCGCCGCCCGCGCCGCGCAGGTGCAGCGGCGCCAGGTGATCGAGTGACGCCCGAAAGCCGGTGTTCCAGAACAGCATGTCGGCGTCGAAGCGGGAACCGTCCGCCCACTGCACCCCGTCGGCATCGATGGAGGTGAACATCGGAAACCGTTGCAGCACACCTGATTCCCGCGCAGTCCTGGTCGCGGCGGTCAGTGGCAGCCCGGTCACCGAGACCACCGATCTGGGCGGCAGTCCGCGGCGCACGCGCTCCTCGACCATCGCCACCGCCGCCCTCCCCGCCTCCTGGGTGAACTTTCGCTCCAGCCACACCGGCGGGCGCCTGGTCACCCAGCGTTGAGCGGCGACCACGGGCGCGATCTCCATCGCGAGCTGCACGGCCGAGATCCCGCCGCCGATCACCACCACCCGCGCACCGCGGACGTCCGCCGGTCCGCGGTAGTCGTGAGTGTGCAGCTGCCGGCCGGCGAAGCTCTCCCTGCCCGGGTAGTACGGCCAGAACGGCGCGTCCCACGTCCCGGTGGCGTTGACCAGGATCCGGCTGACGTACTCCACCTCGCGCCCGTCCGCCGCCGATCCGGTGGATCGCAGTCGCCCGTCGTCCAGGGACTCGACCCGCCCGATCCGTACCGGTCGCCGCACATCGATGCCCTGGTCGCTCTCATAGTGTTCGAACCAGGCCGGGATCGCCCTGTTGGCCGGCTCCCGAGGATCAGCCTGTGGCGGCGTCGTCCCCGGGAGCTCGCGGATGCCGTTGACCCCGGCCATCGTCAACGTGTCCCACCGGTGTCGCCAGGCACCACCCGGCCCTTCGCCCGCGTCGACGACGATCGTGTCGATCCCGCTGCGGTACAGATGATGAGCAGTGGACAGCCCGGCCTGCCCGGCGCCGATCACCAACACATCAGTCACCAACACGTCGGTCATCAGCGCGTCAGTCACCGGGGCGTCCCTGACCTGCCCGTCCTCCACCAGCACCAGGCCAGGCTACGACGGCGCAGCGATCCGGAGTCGCACCCGTCACAATGGCAGGTATGAGCCCCGACACCCCCGGCCGAGCGTCCGGGTCCGCCGACAGCATCCTGGATTGTGACGTGCTGGTGATCGGAGCGGGCCTGGCGGGGCTGGTCGCCGCCGCCGAGGCGGCCGACAGCGGCAAGCGGGTCGTCGTGGTCGACCAGGAGCCGGGTGCCTCGTTGGGCGGCCAGGCGTTCTGGTCGTTCGGGGGGTTGTTCCTGGTCGACTCGCCGGAGCAGCGGCGGATGGGAATCAAGGACTCCGCCGAGCTGGCCCTGGCCGACTGGCTCGGTTCCGCCGGCTTCGACCGGCCGGAGGACCACTGGCCGGAGCAGTGGGCCCACGCCTTCGTCGACTTCGCCGCCGGCGAGATGCGCAGCTGGATCAAGCAGCAGGGCATCGGCCTGTTCCCGATCGTCCAATGGGCGGAGCGGGGCGGCTATCCCGTCACTCCCGGCGGCACCATGCACGGCAACTCGGTGCCGAGGTTCCACGTCACCTGGGGTACCGGGCCGGGTGTCGTCACACCGTTCGTCCGCCGGGTCACCGAACACGCGCGGATCGGCCGGACCACGCTGCTGTTCCGGCACCGGGTCACCGATCTGAGCCGTGCCGACGGGGCGGTCACCGGCGCGGTCGGCGAGGTACTCGCGCCGTCCGACGTCGCTCGAGGTGTGCCGTCGTCCCGGGACGTGATCGGTAGCTTCACGATCACCGCAGGCGCGACGATCGTCGCCTCCGGGGGGATCGGGGCGAACCACGAACTGGTGCGCAGGAACTGGCCAGGCGGCCACGGCGGGGCACCGCGGACGATGATCTCCGGCGTGCCGGATTCCACCGACGGTCTGATGATCGGACACGCGGCCAGGGCAGGCGCCCACGTGATCAACGAGGACCGGATGTGGCACTACCCCGAGGGCATCATCAACCACTCGCCGGTATGGACGGAACACGGCATCCGAATCCTGGCCGGCCCCACGTCCCTCTGGTTGGACGCCTCCGGTCACCGTTTGCCGGCCCCGCTGTACCCGGGCTTCGACGCCCTCGGCACCGTCCGGCACATCACTGCGACCGGGCACGGACACAGCTGGTTCGTGTTGAACCGCAGCATCATCGGGCCGGAGTTCGCCCTGTCCGGATCCGAACAGAACCCCGACCTGACAGACCGCTCGGTCATCCAGCTGGCCAAGGCCAGGCTCGGCTCCGGCCCGACCCCGGCTGTGCAGAGATTCCTGGACGACGGGGTCGACTTCGTCGCCGCCGAGACCGTCGAGGAGCTGGTGTCGAAGATGAACGCCCTGGTCGGTGAGGATCTCGTCGACCCCGCGCTCGTCGCGGAGACCGTCCGCCTGCGCGACCTGCAGGTGTCGTCGGGACTCGGCAAGGATCCGCAGGTGACCGCGGTGGCGGCGGCCAGGAGGTTCTTCGGGGACCGCTGGATGCGGCTGGCCGACGACTGCGCGCTGGCCGACCCCGCGCACGGTCCGTTGATCGCCGTCCGACTGCACATCCTGACCCGCAAGACGCTGGGCGGCGTGGAGACCGACCTCGACGGGCGGGTGCTCGACCCCTTCGGACAGGTGATCCCAGGGCTGTACGCGGCAGGTGAAGCGGCGGGATTCGGCGGCGGCGGCGTGCATGGATACCGGGCGCTGGAGGGCACCTTCCTCGGCGGCTGCCTGCTCTCCGGGCGTACCGCCGGACGCGCGGTCGGGTGACGCCGCGGAATGCAGGCGCCGGGTGTCGGATGCACAGCAGATGAACACCCGCAGCAACACCACAGCGGCTCAGAAGTTCACCCAGACAGGCGATCATCCATACCGATCGGGCGGTTGTGGCTTCCACGCCTTCGCTCCGTAGTTGATGTTCGACGACAAGCCCGCTGATTGTCCTCTTTCGCCGTGCCTCATCCGCACTCGCGCCCGCGAGTGGCGGACCTGCGTCACACACCGTTGCCGCCACCTGCGGAAACGCCGGTCACGGTTCGATAACCCCACGACACCAAGCCCCACACTTGAGACGTCGGTATCTGTACAGAGCGGTTGCCGCGGGATCTGGACGCAATCAGGCGTCCGGTGGCAGTCGGAGGGTTCGAGGGGTCATGACGCAGGTTGCTCGTCCGGTCGATGTTTCGGGGGAATCAGACGGGATGTACCAGCACGCCTCCCCCACCTCCACGTCACTCGGCGACGTCTCGCTGAGCTGGCCGTCCCTGGCGTCGGCCGTCCCGGATTCCCTGGAAGATCTGCCGCCCGACGCAGCTCCCCTGGTGGCACCGCCCAGGGTGCGTCCGTTCGCGGGGATCAGGTTGGTCGACGGACGCGCACTGGCCTGGGCCGAGTACGGCAACCCCCGTGGAGTGCCGTGCATCGTGGTCCCGGACACCGCCTCCTCCAGGCTGTCCCCCGGATGGATGATGCACGAGCTCACTCTGCCCGAGTCCGTACGGCTGCTGTCGATCGACCGACCTGGCATCGGCCGGTCCGATCCGGTCGGCCTGGGCGGCCGGGACGACCTGGCCGCCGACATCCTGATGATGATCCACACCCTCGCCGTCGGACGGGTCGTGATGGTCGGCGTCGGATCAGGTGCGAGCATCGCACTGGACGTCGCCGAGCGGAGCCCGCGAGCCGTCAGCCGGGTGGTCGCCGTGGCCGCTCGTGGTACTGCGGAGCCGGCCGCGCCCCGAGCGCGCCGCTCGCTGTTGCGCCGCAGTTCCGGCACCACGCAGTCCTGGCGCGGTCCGCTCGAGGCCTGGGCACGGGCCGCCGCCGGAGAGCAGCTCACCGACGAGCGCGCCTGGACCCGGGCGCGCGGTCGGATGGACGACCGAGCACTCTCGGCGCTCGGCGGCCGGTGGCTCGCGCCCTCCTTCCGCGCCGCGGTGTCGGCCGATCTCGACGAGGTCGGGAGCCAGTGGATCGCCGACGGCGGCAGCCCTGCGCCCCGCTGGGTGGGCTCGTGGGCCGGCGCGTCGGAGGTGCAGTTCATCCAGGCTGACGACGATCTCGGCACCACTCCGGGGCAGCTTCGTGCCATCGCGGCCGAACGGGCCGGGTGGAGTGTCCGTACCGCACCGACGGCCGACAAGCTGTTCGCCCGCTGGCCGGCGGTGCTCGGCGACGCCGCGGCGCACTACCTGGAGACCGCGTACCGCTGACGACACGAAGGACACCGCCGTCGGCCGCACCGAATCGCACTCCGACCACGGTCGGATGGCAGGTCGCGGGCGACCGCCTAGCGTGGACACCGTGACGTTTCGAGAGTTCTGGGCCCAGAACGTGTGGGCGCGCGATGCGGCGATCCCCGCCGTGTTGCTCATCCTCGCCCTCGCGACCGCAGCCCAGGGCGGCGGCACCACCCTGTTCTCGATGCTGTTGATCGCACCGTTGTTCTGGCGGCGGTCGTTCCCGGAGACCGTCACCGTGATCGTCGCCGCCCTGGCGCTGGTCCAGGTCGCGGTGGGTTACCGATACCAGGTCGGCGACCTCGCGGTCCCGCTGGTCGTGCACGCGGCGACCGCGTACGCGCGCAACCGCCGCTGGGGCTGGAGCGCGCTGCTGCTGGGGTTGTTGGGCGCCGCCATCTCCTCGGTGGCGTTCTTCGGATTCGACGATCCACGAGGCGCGCTGACCAACGGCGCCATCACCGCCACCACCGTTGCCGTCGCCTTCCTGGTGGGTCGACAACAGGAGACCCACGCCCGGGACTCCGCCGCTGCCGTGGCGGAGCGGGACCGGCTGCTGCAGGAACAGCAGATCCGGCGCAGCGAGATGGCCGCGGCCCAGGAACGCACCCGGATCGCGCGGGAACTGCACGACATCGTGGCGCACTCGCTGTCGGTGGTCGTCGTCCAGGCCGAGGGCGGGCGCGCTGCGGCCAGGACCAAGCCGGAGCTCGCACCGGAGGTGCTGGCCACCATCGCCGGTACCGCGCGGGCCGCTCTGGGCGACATGCGGCGACTCGTCGGGGTGTTGCGCACCGGCGGCGAACCGGAATCCAGCCATCCGGACTTCGCGCCGGCGCCCACGCTGGGAGACGTCGCCGACCTGGTCGCCCAGGTCAGCGCCGCTGGGCAACGGGTGCAGCTGCAGATCACCGGCGAGGAACGCCCGGTACCGCCGGGTGCCGGTCTGGCCGCGTATCGGCTGGTCCAGGAGTCGTTGACCAACGTCATCAAACACGCCGGTTCGAGCGCGAGCACCGAGGTCAACGTGCACTACGCACCGGGCGAGGTCCACGTCTCGGTGTTGGACGACGGCCGGGGTGCGGCCGCGGCCGGTGACGGTCAGGGCAACGGCCTGATCGGGATGCGTGAGCGGGTCACCCTGCAGGGCGGAACCGTTGCCGCCCACGCCCGCTCCGGCGGCGGCTTCATCGTCACCGCGACGATCCCGACCCCCCAGCAGGGCGCTCTGGCCGCCGCCGATCCCGCCGGGAACCACCGATGACCCAGGCCGCGCCGCCGATCAAGGTCTTCCTGGTCGACGACCAGATGCTGGTGCGCACCGGCTTCCGGATGCTCGTCGAGGCCCAGGACGACATGGTGGTGGTCGGGGAGGCTCCGGACGGACGCCAGGCGATCGCCGCGCTGGTTCCGGGTGGGAGCGCAGCCGACGCCGAGGTGGTGCTGATGGACGTCCGGATGCCGGTGCTCGACGGGGTCAGGGCGACCCAGGAGATCGTCGCCGCCCACGACGCACCCGCCCGCAGCGGACCGGCAGCGGCCGGTCCCGGGGCGGAGGCGCCCGTGCGCTCCGGCCCGAAGGTGTTGGTGCTGACCACGTTCGACATCGACGAGTACGTGTTCGCTGCGCTGCGAGCCGGCGCGTCCGGATTCCTGCTCAAGGACGCCCGCCCGGAAGACCTGCTGGGCGCGATCCGCAGCGTGGCCGCGGGCGACTCGGTCGTGGCTCCCAGCGCTACCCGCAGGCTCATCGCCACCGTCGTCGATCAGTTGCCGGGCCCCGACCGCGCCTCCGCCGCGCGACTGGACGTGCTGACCGCCCGGGAGCGGGAAGTGCTGCAGCTGATCGCGGCCGGAGCGACCAACCCGGAGATCGCCATCCAGCTGTACATGGCCGAGGCCACGGTGAAGACACACGTGGGACGGCTGTTGTCCAAGCTGGCGGTTCGGGACCGGGTGGGACTGGTGCTGGTGGCCTACGAGACCGGCCTGGTCCGGAGCTGACCGGGCCGCGCGGGCTCAGGAGACCAGGGTGGCGAACGCGACGATGTTCGACTCGTAGTGACCGACCGACGGGTTGAACGTTCCGCCGCAGGTGATCAGTCGCAGACCGGCGTGGTCCAGGTTGCCGTACACGACCTGGGTCGGGAACTTGTCCTTGGCGTACTCCCGCACGCCGTCGACCTTGAAGGTCGCCACCGTGCCGTCCCGGCGGGCCACCTGGATCTCGTCACCCGGCTTGAGGTCACCGAGCTTGTAGAACACTGACGGACCGTTGGCCCTGGAGTCCACGTGGCCCAGCAGGATCGACGGGCCGATCTCGCCGGGCGTCGGCGAGCCGTTGAACCAGCCGCTGGACTTGGTGTCGTCCAGCGGGGGAACCTCGATGGAGCCGTCGGCCGCCGCGCTCATGTTCAGGACTGGCGAATCGGTGACCCCGATGGCCGGGATCGTCAGTGTCGTCGGCTCCGATTCCGGCAGGATGGGCCCCTTCACCGACACCAGCGGGGTGACGCTGGTGTTGGGTGCGGTGGTCGTCGATGCGGCGGGCTTTGAAGTGCTCGACGCGGGAGCGCTCGTGCTCGGCTTCGTGGTGGCCGACGCCGAGGTGGAGGGCTGTGACGTGGAGGGGTCGGACGCAGCGGTCGGATCGGTGGAGGACGCGCTCGAGGGGGTGCCGCTGTCCTCGACGGAGGTGCTGATCGCACTGGACGTCGGAGCACTGGCCGCGGTGCCGGCCTCGCCGTCGATCACGCCGGCGTTGGCGGACGTCGGGGAGTCGGGAGGTGTCGCACTGCTGCAGGAGCCGAGGACGAGCAGCAGAGCCCCGAGAGCCGCGAGCACTCCGCTGGCCCACAACCGCATGCGCATCCGGCGTCGACGCTCGGGGGGTGCCAGGCGGGCATTCATCGGGGAGTCTCCGTCGGTCGGTGCGGGTCCGGCAGCGTGCTGTCCAGGAACCGGACTCCGCGAAGTAGGGATGGTGGGACCTGCCCACCGTGCCACACCGGGCGGATCCGTCGAAACGGATCCGCCCGGTGAGCTTCGGCACGGGACGAATGAGCTCTCAGAACCCGCTGTCCCGGACTTCAGGAACTACTACTGATGACGCCGTGAGCGGGAAGGCTCAGGTGGCGTCGTCGTGGGCGTAGCGACGCGCTGCGACCGCAGCCGCACCGGCCGCACCCAGCAATGCGATGCCGCCGACGATGGCACCCGTGCTCGGGCCACCGGCAGTGCTGCCGCCGCCGGTCTGCACGCCACCGTTGGGCATGGAGCCCATCTGGCCACCCTTGATGAACGGTGTGGCAGCGGCCAGGACGGTCGCCTTGTCCTTGGGGGTCTCGAAGGCCCCCATGTAGACGCCACCCTCGGCCTTGAGGCCGAGCAGGTTGCCGACGACAGCTGCGTGCCGAGCCTCGACACCGAAGATGCTGGCAGCAGCCTGCAGAATGCCCTTGTCCTTGATGAAGCCGGCAGCACCGAGGTAGGCGCTGGTGCCCAGATTCTCGAAGACGTGGCTGGTCTTCAGGTAGCTGTCACGGCTGGCGAACGACTCACCGAAATCGACGCCGGGAGCGGCGACCGGAGACCCACCGAGGGACTTGATGGTGTCGGTGAGTGCACTGACGTGGGTCGCTTCATCCGACTCGATGGTGGCGAGGTACTCCTTCTCCACGCCCGAGAGCAGGTTGGCCTCATTGCCCTGCTTGTAGAACGCTGCTTCCAGGTACTCCAGCGTCAGGGCGTAGTTCAGAACCTCGAGGTCGTTGGCGAAATCAGGTGCCCCGGCCAGGTTGAACTTGTTGTTCAGGGCGCTGAGGCCCTGAGCTCCGGAAAGCTCCGAAGCGTTTCCGTGCACGAGATCGCGTGCTGTGGTGGTCATGGATGCTCTCCTCAGGAAATGAACGGCTTGGCAGCCGCGAGAACGGTGGCCATGTCGGCCTTCGCCTCGAACGGGGACGGGAAGGGCTTGCCGCCGATGAGGCTGGCGATCACCGCAGCGTGACGCGACTCGACGCCCGCGATCGAAGCTGCGGCTGCGAGAACGTCCACGCTCTTGATGAGCGGAACCTGACCGTGGTACGCGGTCACACCGAGCTCCTCGAACGCCGAAGCGGTCTTCAGGAACGAATCGCGCGAGGCGAAGGTCCCGTCCGGGTAGGTGATCTTCGGCTTGGAGACCGGGGTGCCACCGAACGCCTTGACGGTGTCGGAGACTGCGCTGACGTGCGTCTTCTCGTGATCCTCGATCGGAGTCACCAGCTCGAGTTCGCGACCCGAGAGCAGACCCTTGGCCAGGCCCTGGGAGTAGAAGTCGGCCTCGAGGAACTCGAGGGTGAGGGCGTAGTTGAGGATCTCAACGTCTCCCTCGGTGCCCGCGGCCGGAGCGGCCCCGCGCATGATGTTCGCCGGTGAAGCACCGGCGACGCCGGCTCCACCGAGCAGACCGCCAGCCACGAATGTGGCTCCGAAGCCCACCAGTCCTGCCATCTTCAGGAACTTGCGACGGTCGGTGCTGGTGCTGAACTCCAGTACCGGCTTTCCGCCGAAGATCCTCTCTTCGCCTGCCATGGGGTGTTCCCTTCGCTCGTGTCACGAACGCTCTCGCGTCGTCGCGGAGTGGTGCTGCGGCGCCGAACCGGTCGAACCGGGCCGGGAACTGATACGCGTGACGTCCGTAGTGGACAGTCGCGGTTCGGGGTGGCCGCAGTCACGGATGGGTGCAACCCTCAGGTTCACTCGGACGGACCGGAACCCGGCGCCGTCGAGGACTTCCGGTCGGCCAATTCTGTGCAAAGCAGACAGATCGGCGCTGTGCGGTCGTTCAAACCCGCCGAACGGGTGGTGTGCAGGGATGGGGTCGGCTCCAGAGCCACGTTCAGTCACTCAGCGCGACCGCCCGGGGCTGAATCGTCGGATCTCGGCGCTACCGTCTATCGGTGCTCCCCCACCGGTTGACGCTGACCGACGCGCGGCAGGTCGCCGTGCGCGCCCAGCTGCTGGACGCCGACCGCCCCGATCAGATCCTCCGGCTGACCGAGCACCTCACGGCGTTCCAGCTGGACCCGACGTCGGCCGTAGCCCCCAGCGCCGAACTGGTCGCCTGGAGCCGGCTGGGTGCCTGGATCGCGACCGACACGATCGCTGCGGCTCTCGCGGACCGCACCCTGTTCGATCTCGACAACTTCGCCCGTCCGGCAACGGACCTCCCGCTGTTCACCGCGGCGATGGCCGGGTGGCCGGGCCCGGAGCCGCTGCAGGGCTGGCAGCGGGCATCCCGGGACTGGGTGACCGCGAACGACGCCTGCCGCCGCGACGTCCTCGCGGCGCTGGCCACCGGAGGTCCCCAGGTGATCGGGGAGCTTCCGGACACCTGCGTCGTGCCGTGGCGCTCGTCCGGGTGGAACAACAATCGCAACGTCGGTCGACTGGTCGAGATGATGGCTCGGCGCGGCGAGGTCGCGGTCGCCGGGCGCCGTGGTCGGGAGAAGCTCTGGGACTTGGCCGGCAACGTCCACCCGGATCTCCCGTCGGTGCCGCTCGAGCAGGCCCAGCACCGGCTCGCCGAACGGCGACTCACTGCGCTCGGCCTCGCCAGGGCGAAGGCCGTGGAGACTCCGATCGAACCGAACGGCGTCGGAGGAGTCGGTGAGCCTGCCGTGATCGAGGGAGTGCGAGGCCAGTGGCGCGTCGACCCGACCCAGCTGGACCGACCGTTCATCGGGCGGACCGCACTGCTCTCCCCGCTGGACCGGCTGGTCTTCGACCGCAAGCGGATGACGGAGATCTTCGCCTTCGACTACCAACTGGAGATGTACAAGCCGGCTGCCCAGCGACGCTGGGGTTACTACGCGCTGCCCGTCCTGGTCGGTGACCAGCTGGTCGGCAAGGTGGACGCCACCGCGGATCGCGCCGCCGGGGTGCTGCGGGTCGCCGCCCTGCACCGCGACCCGCTGTACCCGGACGACGCGGAGGACTCGGTTCGCGCCGAGCTCGACTCGCTGGCCGAATGGCTCGGCCTCGGCCTGGAGCTCCCCGCGGACTGAGCACTCTCCGCGCACCGAGCACTCCCAACGCACTGAGCATCAGACCGTGGTCGTACCCGGCGCCCGTCCACTGCCCCCGCGGACGCACTCACCCTCGCCGAGATCCCGTCCCGTGCTCCGATCCGGCAGGCGGCCCGAATTCCTAGCGTTGTCCGTGTCCACTTCGACGACACGAAACGAGCACATCGCATGCCTGCCACCGAGACGAGCACCCGGATGATCCCGCCGCCGAACCCGGCCGGGAACGATCACGTCCTGCGGGCTCTGGACCTGCGGAAGACCTACGGCACCGACGACACCCTGGTGCGGGCGCTCGACGGGGTCGACGTGGACTTCCGGCGCGGCTCGTTCACCGCGGTGATGGGACCTTCCGGCTCCGGCAAGTCCACCCTGATGCACTGTCTCGCGGGCCTCGACGCTCCGACGTCCGGGTCGATCCGGCTCGGCGACGTGGAGCTGACGACGCTCGACGACCGCGCGCTCACCGGCATCCGCCGGGACCGGTTCGGCTTCGTGTTCCAGTCGTTCAACCTGCTGCCCATGTTGACGGCCGCGCAGAACATCCTGCTGCCGCTGGAGCTCGCCGGCCGCAGCGCGGACCCCGACCACTACCGCGAACTCACCGCCGCGCTGCGCATCTCGGACAGGTTGCAGCACCGGCCGTCCGAGCTCTCGGGTGGCCAGCAGCAGCGGGTTGCGATCGCCCGGGCGATGATCACCCGCCCCGACATCGTGTTCGCCGACGAACCCACCGGCGCACTCGACACCCGGACCGGCCACCAGCTGCTCGCCTTCCTGCGCGCCGGTGCCCGCGAGCTCGGACAGACCATCGTCATGGTGACCCACGATCCGGTCGCCGCCGCCTACGCCGATCGGGCCGTGCTGTTGTCCGACGGCCGGGTCGCCGGATCACTGCAGCAGCCGACCGCGGACGACGTGCTCGCCGCCATGCGCGATCTGGGGGCCTGAGGTGGTGCTCTGGAAGCTGGTGCGCCGACAACTCGCCCACCGACCGCGGCGACTGATCTCGGTGCTGGTGACGGTCGTCATCGGCGTGGGCTTCACCGCTGCCTGCATCACCTACAACGCCACCGCGAAGGCGTCGCTGGCCCACCAGGTCGCCGGCATCGGGCGCACCGCGGACGTGCTGATCGTCCCGGCCCCCGAGGTCCCGGCGAAGACCCTGCTCGCGGTGAGCGGGGTCGCCGCTGTCGAGAGCTCGCTGAGCGGATCCACCGCCTACCGCACCGACGCCGCCAAGGGATACGCCAGCATCGCCGGCGTCCCGTCGCCGTCACTGCGCTGGTTCACCCTGTCCGCCGGCACCTGGCCCGACGATCGACAGGTGGTGGTCGGGGAGGACTTCGCGACATCGGCCGGGCTGCGGCTGGGGTCGACGCTCACCCTGGCAGGTGCCGGGACGAGCGATCAGCAGCTGACGGTCGCCGGGATCGTTGCGGGTGGCGGGCTCGGAGGCGCGGACGTCTTCGCACCTCCGGCGCTCGTGCAGAAGATCCCAGGGGTCAACCCCGACCTCGTCGCGGTGAGCGTGGCCGACGGCGTCGATCCCGCCCAGGTCGTCACTGCTCTGCGCGCCGTGGTCCCGTCCGGAGTTGCCGGCGGGTCCGAGGTGCTGACCGGCGCGCAGTTCGCCGCCGAACGGGTCACCGCGGTGACGGACGGCAGCGACCTGCTCGGCACCCTGCTGCTCGGGTTCGCGGCGATCGCCCTGCTGGTGGGCGGAATCGTCATCGCGAACGTCTTCACGATCCTGACCACGGCGCGACGACGCGAGCTGGCGCTGCTGCGCTGCATCGGAGCCACCTCCGGTCAGGTGACCGGACAGGTGGTGCTCGAGGGTCTGGCGGTCGGCGCCCTCGGATCGATCGTCGGGGTGCTGGCCGGGTACGGTGCCGCAGCCGCGCTGACCACGCAGCTCGGATCGGCACAGGGCGGGGTCGTCGCAGATGTCGCCGGGCTGCTGATCGCGCTGCTGGCCGGGATCGTCATCACCACCGGGGCAGCGGCCTTCCCGGCGATCCGGACCGGCCGGGTCGCTCCGCTGGCCGCGCTGCAACCGATCAGTCCGGAGGCCTCCACCCGGCGGGTGGGAATTCTGCGGGTGGTGTCCGGCCTGGTGCTCACCCTCGGCGGGGCCGGCGGCCTGCTGTACGCAGCCTCCACCGGATCGTTCGCGCTCGCCCTCGGAACGGCTGCGGTGTCGGCGATCGGCGTACTGCTGCTCACCCGAGCCGCCCTCCCGCTGGTGATGCGTGCTCTCGGACCGGTGGCGCGGTTGGCAGGCATCCCCGGCCGGCTGGCCACTGCCAACGCTCTCCGGACACCCGGTCGAGCAGCGGCCACCAGTGCTGCATTGCTGGTCGGCGTTGCCCTCATCGTCACCCTGCAGGTCGGCGCGGCCTCAGCCGGCGCGACCCTCGATCGTGAACTCTCACAACGCTTCCCGGTTCCACTGGCAGTGACCGACACCCGAGGAACAGCATTGCCGTCCTCGGTGTTGCAGGCGGCGCGGGTGGCCGGCCTCGACCCCGGCGAGGTCCGCGGAGCCCGGCTGCGCGCGACGGCCCCGGCGGGCGGCGCGCTCACCGAACTTCTCGGTGACGGACCGGCGCTCGTCATCGCACCCTCCGCGCAGGCACTGGGAGCGGCGGGGACCACCGTTCCCGACGGCGTGGTGGAGGTTCCCGACTGGTGGGCCGACAGCGGCGTGCGGAACGACAGCCGGATCGCCTTCGGCACCGGCGCCGGCCGGGTCGACCTGCAGGTACGCACCGGGCATCTCGGCGACGCCGCCGGGGCCAGCGTCCTGGTGGTCAACAGTGCTGTGCTGCAACGACTCTCGTCCGGAGCACCGGTGGTCGCCCTCTGGGCCGCGGTACCGGCAGGTGTGGACGCTGCCACCGCCGACGGGGCACTGCGTCGGGCGACGTCCTCGATGCCGGCCGTCGAAGTGGGTGGCAGCGCAGCCGAACGTGCGATGAACGAGGATGCGCTCGGCACCGTCCTGACGATCGCCACCGCGCTGCTCGCCGTGGCAGTGCTGATCGCGCTCGTCGGCATCGCCAGCACCCTGGCGCTGTCGGTACTGGAGCGCACCCGCGAGTCGGCGCTGCTGCGGGCGCTGGGCCTGCAGCGGTCCCAGCTCCGCCGGATGATCTCGGTCGAGGCGCTGCTGCTGGCCGCGGTCGGCGCGCTCACCGGTGCCGCACTGGGCATCGGGTACGGGCTGGCGGGCAGTTCGTCGGTCACCGCGGAGATCGGCCGGGACGTGGTCTGGCAGGTGCCGTGGGGGCAGATCCTGCTGGTGATCGGGGCCGCCCTGGTGGCCGGCCTGCTGGCCTCGGCACTTCCCGCCCGCACCGCGACCCGGGTCTCGCCGGCAGCTGCGCTGGCCGAGCAGGGCTGACCCCGGGGCTCCGGCGGTACAGGGGTCCGCCGGCCCCCGGGGTCGCCGGTGACGATGGGGTCGCCGGTGACGCCGTTGCGCCTTCGCACTGCGTCGGCCCGGTCGGGTGGCTGGGCTGGCGGTGCGCTGGGCGGCTGGGCTGGGCTGGGCTGGTCGAGGGGTCCAGCCCGGCCCCGCCGCGGGAGTTCTTGCTGGTGACAAGGCGCTCGCACGTGTTCTCGCTGGTGACAAGGGCAGTCGCTGGCGTCACGGACGTCCTTGAAGCCAGCGACTGCCCGCAACACCAGCGACAAGTTCAGGGAGCCGATGGTGGAGCGCACCCGTCGCCGGCCGGCCCTGACACGCCCGACGTCGTCGCCGCCGGCAAGGGTGATGCTGACGAAAAGAATGCCTGTGTCGCCGCTACAGACCTGCTGGTGCGGCCGATGACACAACCGGAACGCTCGTTGCAGCGGGTCGACTTCTGGCCGAGCCTCACGGTCCGCGGATCGACCTGTCCACCACCGCCCGGCTCGACCTGACCGGATTGCCGCCCGAGGTCGGATCTGCCCTCTGGAACGATCAGCAGTGTGTCTGCCGCCGAACCGAGCCTGAACCGTCAGATCGCCCGGCTTGCCCTCCCCGCCCTCGGCGCGCTGCTCGCGGAACCGGTCTTCCTGCTGGCCGACACCGCGATCGTCGGCCATCTCGGCATCGCTCCGCTCGCCGGGGTCGGCATCGGCTCGACCATCCTGCTGACCGTGGTCGGGCTGTCGGTGTTCCTGGCCTACGGGACCACTTCCCAGGTGTCGCGGCTGCTGGGGGCCGGCGATCTGCGCCGGGCGTTGTCCCTCGGGATGGACGGCATCCATCTGGCCATGGCCATCGGCATGACGATCGCGCTCGTCGGCATCCCGTCCGCGGGACCGCTGGTGCGCGCTTTCGGCTCGGAGCCGGGGGTCAGCCATCAGGGCACCGTCTACCTGTTGTGGTCGCTGGTCGGCCTGCCGGGGATGCTCGTCGTGCTGGCGACGACCGGCGTCCTGCGCGGTCTGCAGGACACCCGCACCCCGCTGTGGGTGGCGGCCGGCGGGGCGGCGCTGAACGTCGTTCTCAACCTGGTCTTCGTGCTGGGCCTGCACTGGGGGGTGGCGGGATCGGCGATCGGCACGTCGATCACCCAGACGGTGATGGCCGGGGTGCTGGTCGTCGTCGTTGCCCGTCACGCCCGGCTGCACGGCTCGTCGCTGCGACCAGACGTCCGCGGCATCAGGGGGGCCGGTGCGAGCGCCGTCCCGCTGCTGATCCGCACCGTTGCGTTGCGCATCGGCATCCTCGCGACCACCGCCGTCGCGGTCGGCCAAGGAGCGGCCGCGCTGGCCGGCCACCAGGTGGTCTCGACGATCTGGAACTTCCTGGCCCTCGGGCTGGACGCGCTCGCCATCGCCGCGCAGGCTCTCACCGGGCGAGCGCTGGGCGCCGGTGATGCCGCGGACGTGCGGGTGATCACCGACCGGATGGTCCGTTGGTCGCTGGTCGCCGGGGCGACGATCGGGGTGGCGATCCTGCTCGCCCACCCGTTCATCGGTGCGCTGTTCTCACCGGACCCGGAGGTGCGCCGGGCGGTGGCACTGGGGCTGATCGTGGTCGGCATCGCCCTGCCGGTGGCCGGGTACGTGTTCCTGCTCGACGGGGTGCTGATCGGTGCTGGCGACGGACGGTTTCTCGCCTGGAGCGGCCTGGTCGCGGTGGCCGGCTACCTGCCGTTCGCGTGGGCCGTGGGGCACTGGGCGCCGGACGGTCCCGTCGGTCTGCTGTGGCTGTGGATCGTCTACTGCGGGGTCTACCTGATGGCCAGGGCACTGGCGCAGGGGCTGCGATACCGCCGCGACGACTGGCTGGTGCTCGGTGGCTCACGCTGATCGCGCGAGCGCGCGAACCCAGCCGACGTTGATCGAGCGAGCGCGGCAACCCGGCCGACGCTGATCGAGCGAGCGCAGCGAGTCGAGATCCCGCACGTGCATCAGCCCGGCGAGCACCCGTCATAGTGGTCGGGTGACTTCCGAAGAGAGCCCAGCCGTCCGGGCCGCAGGCGCCGTGATCGATCGATTGACCCGTCTGCAGCAGGACTTCCCGGTTCCAGGGGTGCTCTTCCGCGACCTGACCCCGGTCTTCGCCGACGGGGTCGCGTTGGCCGAGCTCACTGCGGGGATGCTCGAGTTGGCCGGACCGGCCGACCTCTACGCCGGACTCGAGGCACGCGGGTTCGTCTTCGCCGCAGCAGCCGCTGCCACCACGGGTCGCGGCATGCTGGCTGTCCGAAAGGCCGGCAAGCTGCCGGGCGCGGTGATCGGCGAGGACTACGACCTGGAGTACGGAACGGCCCGCATCGAGACGCATCCCGACGACGTCCCCACCGGCGCGCGCATCGCCGTGCTCGACGACGTCCTGGCGACCGGCGGCACCGCGGCAGCCGCGATCAGGCTGCTCCGGCGCGCCGGCGCCGAGGTCACCTCGGTCACGGTGGCCATCGAACTCGACGCGCTCGGTGGCCGGGCAGCCCTGCGCGAGTACGGCATCCCGGTGCGGTCGCTGCGTCACTACTGACGCTTCGCTCGCCGTCACGATCTGAGGTAGCAGCGCTGCGGTCTCCGACATTCTCCCGATCCCGGCGGGTACCTCAGAACCGCAGAGTTGGTCCTGCCGAGCGCTGGTATCGCGTTCGGGGACGATTCGAGGAACGGACACCGCGCGATGAAAGACCTGGATCTCCTCCCCGAGGCCCGCCGACAGCACGTCGCGGCTCGCCTGCACAGCAACCTGATCGCCTGGTTCACCACGGTGCGGGACGACGGCCAGCCGACGACGATCCCGGTCTGGTTCCTGGCCCGCGAGGACGACGTGCTCATGTTCACCCGGCCCGGCACGCGAAAGCTGCGGAACCTGTCTCTGAACCCCCGGGCGGTGCTCGGCCTGGACGTCACCGACATCGGGCGGGACAACGTCCGGATCGAGGGAGTGGTGAACATCGCCCCGGACGAACTTCCTGCGGATCGCAATCCGGCCTACCTCGCCAAGTACACCGAACGGATCGGCGCGATGTTCGACGACGCGGCGGCGTTCTCCGCGGCCTTCTCGGTCCCACTGGTCCTGACCCCGTCGAGGGTGCGCACGGAATAGAGGGTGCGCACGGGACAGCCGGCCCGTTCGTGGCGGGTCGTGGCCTTCGGTTCACGTCGGCGGGATGCTCTCGGCCGGGCGCAGCGTGTTCGCTGCCCACCGGGCCCGCCGAACGCGGCGTCGGACTCAGCCGGTCAGACGTTCCACGGACTGCCCGGTGACCGCGGCGATGAGGTCGAAGTCCTTGTCCACATGCAGCACCGTGAGGTCGGTCAGCTCGGCAGTGGCCGCAACGATGAGATCAGGAATCGACGGAGCACGATGCTGACCTTGTTCAGCGAGCAACAACTGGATCTCGAGAGCGCGATCCTCGATGGCGGGCGTGAGGTACTCGACCGGCATCTGGGCCAGCGGAGGGTTCCGGAACGCCGCACGGGCGTCAGTCCCGGTCCTGGTCGAGAAGCCCACTTCGAGCCGGGTGACGGTGGTGATGTGCACGAGGCCGCGCTCGATGCGCGTTGCCCATTCGTCGACATCGGGGCTCGAGCCGACACGGACGAGCGCGGACTTGTCGATGAGCCAACTCGTCGTCACCGCCAGGCGCCGCCCATCATGTCGTCGTCGATCAGATCGCCGAACGACACGGCGAACATCCGCAGATCGTTGGCGGTGACGGTCGCCCCACCGGAGCCAGTGGCATCCAGCACAAGCTTCCGCCGCAGGTATTGGTTGCGAGACAAGCCCAGTCGGCCGGCGTGCGCGTCGATGGCGGCCAGCACGTCGTCCGGGACGCCGCGGATTAGAACATCGCGCATCGCTCACCCACCTCGATTTGATATCACAGGGTAGCACCGACCCTCCGTTCGTGGATCCCGCACCGCCGGTTCACGTCGGCGGCACGTCGCGCGACCTCCTGAAGTGGACCACCCCGACACTGCGTTGGTGAGCACCGCGTCACCGCACCCCGACCGCGAACAGTTGTTCGCTGCCCACCGCCTGGAGCTGGTACGACTGGCGGTGATGTGGCTCGGCGACGTCGAGAGCGCAGAAGACACCGTGCAGGACGTGTTCGCCGCACTCGAGCCGCAGCGGATCACCGGCGATCCGCTCGCCTACCTCCGGGTTGCCGTCGTCAACCGTGCACGGTCGCAGGTCCGACGGCGGATCGTCGCCCGCCGCTGGTTGGAGAGACAGAGTCCCGCGCCGCTCGCCGCCCAATCCCCGCCCACGGTGACCGACGGCGACGTCGTCGCCGCCATCCGCAGCCTCCCGGACCGGCAGCGCGACGTGGTGATCCTGCGGTACTTCCTCGACTGGTCGGTCGAACGGACCGCCGAGGTGCTCGGCATCCGGGCCGACGCCGTCCGCTCGTCCGCCTACAAGGCCCTGCGCACCCTGCGCACTCGGATCGGAGATACCCGATGACCCACGACGAACTCCTGAACGATCTCGCGAGCACCGAGGACCGGGTCCGGGCGGCCCTGGCCGCCGAGGCACGGTCGGTGGACGCTGCCGATCTTCGGGACCGAACGGTGCCGTCGCAGACACCTCGGCATTCTCGGCGGACGATGCTGGTGGCCGCCGCCTCTGTCGTGCTGGTGCTCGGGGGTGCGGTGACCGTCCTGTCCCTGAACGGTCACGGCGGCTCCGGGCTCTCCGACCCGGGAGGTTCGGCGGCGCCCCTGAGCCCGACGTCCTCCACCTCGCCCTCAGTGGTGACGGTGGCCGGGTTGCCGATCAGTGCAGCCAGCTGCGCCTACGGCGACTTCAAGAGCTACGCCGACGAAGCCGTCCAGCGCGGAAATGCGCTGGTGACCGGAACGCTGCGACCGACCGGGACGACGTCCACCGACGAAGACGGGGACCTCGGGTGGCAGTCCTCGCAGGTCGAGATCACAATCGACTCCGTGCTGGCGGGACGGGTGAACAAGACGACGATGACCGGATGGGTGGCGAGCGGTGTCGTCTTCCTCAATCCGCCGCCGGCTCCGTCCTCGGGGGCCGAGAGCGTCCCACCCGACTCCGGGCCCGCAGTGCCGGCTTTGGGCTGGGAAGGAAGCCAGGGCTGGGCCACCGATGGTGCGTTCCTCGGCATGATCTACCAGGACAGAGGCGACCGGATCATCGTCAACCCGATCCCGCTGATCGGCGATCGCGTCGTGGTGGGTCTGGGCTGCTGGGGCGGCGCGGGTCTGCCTGCAACCCACGAGCGGGTCGAGCTGGTGCTGTCGGCAATCCCGCCCGTCACCATCTCGGCACCGGTGGATCTGGTGAAGGTGCAGGACATCCGCGACTCGCTCCGCTGACCAGGCCGGGGCGGAGCGATGGCTGCCATGGCGAGCGACGGAGCACAGGGATTCGCAACCCCATCACGCCGGCGGGAGCCGAGTCCTGCGCCGCCGGGTGGTCTGCCGGGTCCGTCGGGATCGAGCGAGCGCAGCGAGTCGCCATCCCATCACCACAGCGATCGAGCCCAGGAGCAACGACGGAGACGGGATCCCGTTGGCGCACCGCGGATCTCGGCTCCTGCATCGTTCGACAACCCTTGTTGCGATGACCGACCGAGTCGATCATTCGTGTTCCGGAAGTCCACGGTGATCGAGCGAGGGAAGAACGACCGAGTCGAGATCCGGCCAGGCCAGGACCGGGTATGCATCACGACCTCAGCAAGCACTGCCAGGTCCGCGGAGATCGTGACCGGATCGTGACCGGACCTGATGCCCTACAGGCACTTCAGGGATCTTGACTGTCGGACCTGCTGAGTAGCGTCGTACCCATGAACAGCACGAGTGGAGCGAGCGTCGCGGACATCCGCGAACACGCCGCTGCGCTGAGTGCCGGGCTGAAAACACTGCACACCAACATCTTCCGATGCCCCACCGGCGAATTGGGTGAGTTCCTCAGCGAGCTCGCGGAACTGCGAGCTCTGGCCGGCGCTGCTAGCGTGATCGTCACCGCGGACGCCGAGACCCGCGGTGTGGTGGAAGCGTCCCAGTCGGCGTCGACCCGCGGCTGGATCGCCGAACACGGCTGGCACTCCCGCCGCGAAGCAACCACCATCGCGAAAGCCGCGCACATCCTGAGACGCCCCGAGCTCGCAGAGATCGCCGACTCCATCCGCACCGCCGACCTCGACCTGCCCACCGCCGTCGTCGTGCAGGGCGAGTACGACAAACTGGCGCCGGAGCTGCTGCCAGGTGCGCACCCGATCGTGCTGAAGCAACTGGTGAATCATGGCGCCGAACACGGACCCCGCGGCGTTCGGGAATTGCGCCAGTGGATCATCGCGCACCACAGCAAGCCCGACGAGTTCGCTGACTTCCAGGACCGCTGCCGCCGCCACATCTCACTCTCATCGCCCACCGAAACGTCCACCGGGCTGCACGAATACCGACTCGTCGTCGACAACGAAGGCCTCAGCATCCTCGAAGCAGCCATCCAAACCCTCGCAGCACCCCGACCCGATGCAGAGACGAAGGAACGGGACAACCGGCCCGCCGATCGGCGCCGCGGTGAGGCGCTGATCGAAGCTTTGCGCCGCTCCGTCCTCGCCCAGGGACAGGGCGTCACGGCAGCACCGACTGCAACCCTCAACGTCACCATGAACCTGGATGATCTGCAGCAGCGCACCGGAGCCGGGACCTGCACCGGGACGATCGCCGACGGCACGCTGCTCGCACCCGACACCGTCCGCAAACTCGCCTGCGACGCCACGATCATCCCTCTCGTCCTCGGCGCCGACGGCGCCGTCCTGGACTGCGGCAAAGAGCAGCGCTTGTTCACCCTGGCCCAGAAACGGGTGCTGTGGGCCCGTGATCGGCACTGCACATTCCCCGGCTGCGACATCCCCGCACAGTGGTGCGACGCCCACCACCTCGTGCACTGGGTCGACGGCGGCCCCACCGACCTCGACAATGCAGCCCTGCTCTGCCCGGCCCACCACACGATCGTCCACCGCGACGAGCTGAGCGGCGAAGGCACTGCAGGACAAGTCATCTGGGACCGACGACCCGGCTCCTACCGACCGACACGACGCCCCGATCCGCCCTGCGAATCCGCCGCGTCCGAATTCCGACCACCGGCCCCACGATCCGTGCCCACGCCGCTACGAACCTGACCCTGTCCGCCACCCAGAACACGTGGGCTTCGAAGGGTCAGGCGGCGGGATACTCCGTTGAACGATATATTCAGCGCATGGCACCCAGCAGCATGACGGACCAGACGTTCCTCGTGCTCAGCGCTCTCGCCGGCGGCCCCGCCCACGGCTACGCGTTGATCAGCGAGGTCAGCTCACTCTCGGGGGGACAGACGACCATGCGCGTCGGCACGCTCTACGGCATTCTCGATCGACTCAGCGCACAGCAGCTCATCGAGGTCGATCGTGAGGAAGTGGTCGACTCGCGAATGCGTCGCTACTACCGACTCGCCGCGAGCGGGGTCGAGGTACTCCACACGGAAGCAACCAAGCGACATGAGCAAGCCGGCGCCGCCCTGACCAGGGTCCGCCGCATCCAGCCAGGACTGTCCTCGTGAGCGCCCCCGAAATCCCGTGGTCGATCCGAGCGGGACTGCGGCTGCTTCCCCGGTCGTACCGCGAGCACCGTGCCGCCGAGATCCGCGCCACGCTGGCCGACGCCGGGGATGCCGGTCGGATTTCGGTGAGCGCAGAGACGATCGCGCTGTTCGCGTTGTCGATCCGGGTGCGCGGGCGATCGCTCCTGGCCCCGCCATCGCGAGCGCGGGCTCGGGCAGCCGCCATTGCTGCGGTGGTGCTGCCGGTGCTGCTGCTCGTCCCCGCCGCACGCGCCATCGACTTGGGCCTTCCTGTCTTCGAGGGACCGTCGGGGTTGTTCTGGAGATTGAGCGCACTGGTGCCCGCGTGGATCGTCGCGGCACTCGCCGGGCTTCTCACGCTGCTCGGCGCGGGCCGGTGGGCGCACCGATCGTCGATCGCCGCGAACGTGCTCTTCATCGGCGGACTACTCGTCCTGGTGACCACGACGGACCTCGACGCAGCGGTCCGAGAGTTCGGCTGGTTGCCGTTGCTCGGGACCAGCGCCGCGCTCAACCGGGATCCGCGGCGGGTTCGCGACGGCCGCCGCCTGCTGGGCTCCCCCGGTCTCGCCATCGTTGCCGTGGTCACAGCCGGCGCTGCGGTGGCCTATGTGGCGACCGGCCCGCTGCGGCCGTTCTCGCTCTCGGCCTCGATGCCCGGGCCGCTGGGCTTCCTTTTCCACAACAGCCGACTTCTCCTCGGCGGACTCCTGCTGCTGATCTGCCTGGTGAGCCTGGCATCCCGAACCGCGCGCGCCGCCGTTCCCGTCGTCGCTGCCCTCGGCATGGTCTACGTCGGGGCCGCGCTGGAAGCCAACCTGTGGCCGAACTCTGATCTGCGATACACCCTGATCGACCTCCCCGTCGGACACCTTCTCCTGCAGTTGGTGGCGGCCCCGATGCTGGTGTTCGCCGCCGCGCGCGCCATGACCGCACTGGTCGATCGCGCGGCTGGTCCGACCGACACGGTTCCGCTCACCGGGTGAGCCCGGCGATGCCCAGGATCACCGCCGGGAGGGAGTCGTCGTCTCGCAGGTCAGCGGGGATTCCGTCGCCCAGCCTTCCGGTCCGTTGGGGACGCTGCGGATGGACGGTGTCCGCCACACCGTCGCCGGTCGGCGGGCTCCGGCGGTGTGCGACGCTCCGGTGACCGAGCCCTCGGAGCCCGCCGGCTCGAGGATCACTCCGTCGACCTCCGGAACCGCCCACAACTGACCGTCCTCGTCGCACATCGTCACGAATCCCCCGAGCACCGCCGCACAGGGATCGGCCTTCTCCCAGTCCGGCGTCGAGGACACCGATCCGGACTCGGGGACGTCTGCACCACTGCTCACCGGAGCCGGTATCGGCGCGGTCACCCACGTCGAGGCTGCGGTACCCGAGGGGCCGGTCGCCGGCGTGGCCTCAGACGTGCTCGGGGGCGGCGGCAGCGGGCTGTACGACACCACGGAACTGCCCGAGAGGACAGCCACCGACCGGGGCGGCAGGGTGTCCATCGGCTCCGGGGTCGCGAACATGAACGGCTCCGCCGTCGGGCACGCATGCGTTGCCGGCGCACCCGGGCCGACCTCGGCGCCCGGCGGCACCAGCGTCGAGGTGGCAACCGCTGCGGCTGCCACCGCCGCCGCGACACCGAGCGGGACCACCACCCGAACCCACCCACGCCGCCCCGGCACCCACGGTCGGTCCGGCACCACGATCGCGTCGGCGCGTGCCCGGAGCATCTCCCGAAGACGCCGCTCGATGTCGTCGGTCATCGCTGATCCCTTCCATCACGAGGTGTGGTTGCGTCGCGCGAGTCGCCCATGACGCCGCGCAGGACGACCAGCGCCCGCGAGACATGGGTGCGGACGGTGTTGGCCCGGCAGCCGATGGCCGCCGCGATCTGGTCGTCGCTCTGATCGAGGTAGAACCGCAGGACGACCGCAGACCGCTGCTGTGGCGGAAGTGCCTGCACCGCAGCCCATACCGCCGGATCCGGGCCGTCGTCGAAGTCGCCGCCGACAGCGGCGTCGGGCATCGACTGGCTCATGGGGATCTGCCGGCGCGCCGGCGCCCGTCGCCACGACAGGAACTCCCGGGTGACGGCTGCCCGCGCATAGGCCTGCGGGTTGCCCTCGATGGCGTTCCACTTCCGGTGGATGCGGACCAGCACTTCCTGGACGAGATCGTCCGCCAGCCCTGAGCTGCCGCACAGCAGCGCTGCGTAGCGCACCAAACCGGGACGGGCGGCCCGGACGAACTCGGAAAAACGCACCGCCACGAGGTCGGCCTCGGCAGCGCCCGCGGCGCCGTCACCGGCGTTCACGCGCTCCCCGACCGCGACCCGGCTCTGCTCCCGCCGTCTCGGCACCTGCTCTCGCGCCCAGCTCGCTTCTGCCGTCCCCACGTGCTGCCCCCGATCAGTCTTCCGCGTTGCCGCCTCATCGACGTCTACACGTCTGTCGACCTCCGCGGCGCCTAGTCGAGGACGAGTTCGAGAAAGAATCCCTGGCCACCAGGGCGGCCCCGGCTCCCTGGGGACCTCGCCGGTCGCGCCGATCATCGCGTCCTGTGCCACGGTGGACCGATGCGCGTACTGGGCATGATCTCCGGGACCTCCCACGACGGGGTCGACGTCGCCGTCGTCGAGTTCACCGCCGAGGGCGACGTTCTGCACGGAACGCTCGTCACCAGCGGTACGACGGCCTACCCGGCTGCGCTCCGCGCACGGTTGGTCGCAGCCCTCCCGCCGTCGGCACTGCCGATGGCCGAGGTGTGCGCTCTGGACACCGAGCTCGGCCAGTTCTTCGCGTCTTGTGCGGCGGCCACCATCGCCGACTGCGGCGAGGTCGATCTGGTCTGCACCCACGGCCAGACGGTCTTCCACTGGATCGAGGAGGGCCGCGCGCGCGGCACCCTGCAGCTCGGGCAGCCTGCCTTCCTGACCGAGGCCACCGGAGCGAGCGTCGTCTCCGATGTCCGCAGCCGGGACATCGCCGCCGGCGGACAGGGTGCGCCGCTGGTCCCGGTCCTGGATCTGCTGCTGCTCGGTCAGGTCGGGAAGCGTTGCAGCGCACTGAATCTCGGCGGGATTGCAAACGTCACGGTCGTCCCCGGTCCGTCCGACGATTTCCTCCCCTACGCCTACGACCTGGGCCCGGCCAACGCTCTCATCGATGCTGCCGCCCTGCAGCTCACCGGCCGATACTTCGACGCCGACGGCGCACTCGGAGCGGCAGGCACGCCCGATGAGGATCTGCTCCGGTGGCTGCTCGCCGAGCCGTACTACGCCCTGCCGGCCCCGAAATCGACCGGCAAGGAGCTCTTCCACGCCGGCTACCTGGCCGAGATCACACGTCAGTTCCCCCACCTCCGGGGCGCGGACCTGGTTGCGACCCTGACTGCCCTCACTGCGGAAGTCGTTGCTGCGGAGGCGATCCGGATCGGTCTGGAGTTGTTGGTGGTGTCCGGCGGCGGCGTGCGCAACCCGACGCTGATGACGATGATCCGGAACCGGCTGCCGGGCGTCGAGATCACCACCAGCGATACCTTCGGCGCACCGTCGGACACCAAGGAGGCCATCGCGTTCGCACTGATCGGCTACCTGACCGCGCACGGACTCCCGGGAAACGTCCCGTCCTGCACCGGGGCCGCCGGTCCACGGGTGCTCGGCAGTATCACGCCGGCCGGCAGCGGTTGGGCGATGCAACAGGCACCGATGCCGACAGCCTTGGTACTGCACACAGCCTGATCGATCACCCGACGGGATCTCGACTCCTCCGTCGCCCGATCAGCGAGCGTGCTGGATCACCGCCATGGTCAGCTCTCCCGGCGCACGTCGGCCGGGTCCTTGTCGGGGCGTACCCCGCGCCAGGTCGGCGCCCGCAGGCGGCCGTCCGGGGTCCACTCGAGAAATGCCACCTCGCCCACCAGCTCCGGGCGCACCCACACCGCGTCCTTGACGTCCTCCCGCGGGACCTCCGCGGCCGGCCGGTCGACGGGGTCTCCCAACTGCTTCTCGAGCGCAGCGAGCGCTGCGTCGGTGAAGCCCGTTCCCACCCGGCCGCAGTACACCAGGGCGCCGTCGTCGTCCGGAACCGCCATCAGCAGCGACCCGATACCACCGGTACGTCGGCCACCTCCGCGGCGCCAACCGATCACCACGATCTCCTGCGCGCGTTGGTGTTTGATCTTCACCCAGTCCGCACTCCTGGTCCCCTGGCGGTAGAGCGAATCACCTCGCTTGGCGATCACACCCTCCCAACCCTGCTCCCCGGTGAACCGCAGCGCCGCCTCGATGGGCCCGTCGATCCGGCCGGGGACCTCGACGTGTTCGCCGGCGAGCCCGAGCACATCCAGTACCCGACGCCGATCGTCATGGGCCTTGCCCTGCAACGAGACCCCGTCGACCTCGAGCACGTCGAAGGCGAAATAGCGCACCGGCACCGAGCGGATCAGCCTCGGGGTCGGGGAGTTCACGTTCATCCGTTGCTGCAACCTCGGGAAGCTCGTCCGCCCGTCGCCGTCGAGGGTGACGATCTCGCCGTCCACCACCACCCGGTGGCCGTCAACGAGCTCGATCAGTTCGACGAGCTCCGGATAGCCGCCGGTCAGATCCCGCCCCGAACGTCCGATCAATCGCAACGAGCCGCGCCCCTCGACCGTGGCGTCGACCTCGGCGATCGCCCGGATCCCGTCCCATTTCCCTTCGTACCGCCACTGTTCACCCGTCACGCTGCCGGCCGTACCGGCAACTGCCGCCATCGGCAGCACCTGCGCGGCCCCGGCCACCCGTGCGACCTCCGATCGGGCAGACCTCTCCCGGGGCTGCGCGAGGTCACGTCGGACGACCCTCCCGCGCGGCCCCTCGTTCGGGTCCGCCCAGCGGTGGCTGCCGTACTTCACCACCTTGTCCTCACCGCCGGTCGCTCCGCGGGACTGCATGGCTGCCACGGCATACGCTGCCGCGGCCACCCGGGCATCGCTCTGCCGATCCTCGGTGCGGCCCGGATCGGCCGACAGGCTGGTGGACTCATCTGTGCGCTGCGGTCCGTCGGGCGCCGCGAAGAACTCACCCCACGGATCGTCGCCGCCCCGGACGCGCTCGAGGACCTCATCCAGATCGAGCTGGCGGAGTGCCGGGTCCGCGATCTCCTCCCATGTTCGGGGTGCGGCCACCGTCGGCGCTTCCCGACCTCGCAACGAATACGGCGCGATCGTCGTCTTGGCAGCGCTGTTCTGCGACCAGTCGAGGAATATCTTGCTGTCCCGCAACGACTTCGCCATCCTGGACGTGACCGTGCCCGGTCGCTGGGCCTGCAGCGCCTCGGCGACGGCCTTGGCCACCGCCGACACCTCGTCCGACGTCCGCCGGCCGTCGAGGGGGACGTACAGGTGGATACCCTTGGACCCGCTCGTCACCGGGACGGCATCAGAGCCCGCTTGCTGCAGGACTTCCCGGAGCAACAGCGCCACCTCGGCGCACGCCGGTAGGCCGATCCCGGGGCCCGGATCCAGGTCGAACACCATCCGGTCCGGACGGTCCGGTAGGTGGTCGTGGAACCGCCACTGCGGCACGTGCAGTTCCAGCGCCGCCATCTGCGCCATCCAGGTGAGCACGGCCGGCGAGTCGACCAGGGGGTAGGTCACCGGGCCGTCGGTGTGCGGAAGAGTCTCCCGCGCGATCCAGGACGGCGCTCCCGGCTCCAGGTTCTTGACGAAGAAGGGGTCGCTCGCCACCCCGTGCGGCCATCGCTTGCGGGTCACCGGGCGACCCTCGAGCACCGGGAGCAGCACCGGCGCCACGATGGCGTAGTACCGGAGCACCTCGGCCTTGGTGGTCCCGGTCTCCGGGTACAGCACCTTGTCCAGGTTGGTCACGGCCAGCTGTCGACCGTCGACCCGGACGGTCGTCTGCTCGTCGGAGCCGGTGGCGCGAGACCTCGGCGGCATCGACGACACCTCCGTCCTTCAGCCCGTGCGGAACGTGCGGACCTGCCGGTCGACAAGTTCGTCGCCCGATTCTCCTCGCTACTGTCGGTGGGACAGGTCATCATGGTTCCATGCGATCCATCTGGAAAGGCTCCGTTGCGTTCGGGCTGGTCAACGTGCCCGTGCGGCTGTACAGCGCGACCGAGGACAGGGACGTCAAGTTCTCCCAGGTCCACGGCAAGGACGGCGGGAAGATCCGCTACCAACGCATCTGCGAACTCGACGGCGAGGTGGTCCCGTTCGCCGAGATCGAGAAGGCGTACAACAGCGAGGACGGGCAGACCATCGTCCTGTCGGCGGAGGATTTCAAGAGCCTGCCCTCGGAGGAGGACCGGGAGATCGCGGTCCAGAGCTTCGTCCCGACCGAGCAGGTGGACGCGCTGATGTACGACAAGGCCTACTACCTGGAGCCGGCCGGCAAGTCCGCCAAGCCCTACCAGCTGCTGCTGGAGACGCTGGAGAAGACCGATCGGCTGGCCATCGTCAGTTTCGCCCTGCGCCAGAAGACGCGGCTCGCCGCACTACGGGTGCGGGACGGCATCCTGGTGCTGCAGACCCTGCTCTGGCCGGACGAGGTCCGCGAGGCGGAGTTCCCGGCGCTCGAAGACCCGGTGAAGCTCTCCCCGGCCGAGAAGAAGATGGCCACCATGCTCGTCGATTCGTTCGCCGACGACTTCCACCCGGAGAATTTCACCGACAGCTACCGCGCCGAACTGCAGCAGCTGATCGACGCGAAGCTGGAAGGCGGCGAGGCGTTCCCGACGAAGACCGCCGACGACGACGGTGAGGACGCAGAGGTGGTCGACCTGTTGGCCGCCCTCGAACGCAGCGTCGCCAAGCGGAAGGAAGCGGGCAGCGGACCGAGCGCCAAGAAGACGACCCCCGCCAAGAAGGCGACCGGCGCCAAGACCACGGCCGCCCGCGCGAAGGCCGCGGACAAGGACGACGACGAGGACGAGGACGAGAAGCCGGCTCGTCGACGGTCGTCGAAGGCCGGCTGACCCGATCGGGCACGGCCAATCACCCATCCGGGACGATTGGTCACCGAAGCGGACGGGTAGCAGACCGAAGGCCGTCGCATTTGCGCAGCCGTTGTGCCGCTGAGGGCGGCCGAGAGATGGAGATCGACATGGGTATCGGCATCGGCATTGTGCTGTTGGTGATCGGCGCGATCCTCGCCTTCGCGGTCAACTTCGACATCAGTGGAATCGACGTCCACATCATCGGCTACATCGTGATGGCCGGCGGTCTGATCGCTCTGCTGTTCGGTCTGGCGGTCCAGCTGCCGCGCACCCGGCGCAATCGCTCGACCGCGATCACCACTGATCAGGCCGGGCGCCAGTACGTCACCGAGCGTGACGATCGGATCGACGGCATCTGAGGGCACGACGCCCCGCATCGCTGCGATCGGCAGACCTCAGCGCGGCTGGACCGCGCGCAGGTGACGCCGCGGTCCGGTGGAGCCACCCGTCGACCCGGCACCGTTGAGCGTGGCCACCGCAGCCGGCTCCTCGTTCTCGCTCCACACCTCTGCGACGGCCAGGTAACTCGTGGACGACCAGCGACCCCCGACGTACTCGCACTTGGGGGCGCCTTCGACCGACGCGCCGTCGATGGAGAGTTCGCCCAGCTCGCAGGGTAGGTAGACGTTCGAGAGCGCCAGCGACGTGTCCCCGAGCGGGAACGACGGATCCGCGAACTGACGACGGTCCTTGACGCCGCCGATCCGGAGTCGGACCCCGCCACCGCTGGCGCGCAGACCGGAGAACAGGTCGGAGGAGATCTCCACCCGGTCGTCCAGGTGGGTGATGTCGTCCGTCGGACCCAGGCCGCTGAATTCAGGGAAGTGCCGGGTGAAGCGCTCCAACAGGATCCGCGCGAGATGCTCGTCGGTGCCGATCGTTCGCCACCCGCTGCGGTCGGCCACGATCATCGCCGTCCCGACGCCCCACACCGACCAGTCGACGGTCCACAGGCTTGCAGCAGCGACCACGCCGGCGTCGTCGAACAACTGCAGTCCGGGATTGGCCCCGACCAGTACGACACTCATGGCCTCTCCTCGAGATCAGCGGCACACGCCGTCGACGGCGGCCGGCACGGCTCGTTCGGTCACGGGACACTGCCTGGTCGGGATCGGTGGCGCAGCTCGTTGCCGATGTGCGGGCGCACCACCGCTCCCGATCTTGCCGGACGCCGATCCCGGCCACGCCCGGCATAGCTGCACTGCGCCTGCTCCGGTGACCGCACCCCGACAGTCGATCACCTGGTCCGCTCCTGACGCGTCCAGACTGCTCCGAACTGCTGTCGGCCGCCACCCGGAAACCAGCGCCGTGACCGTTTCGTGAAGGAGGAGGGGGGGTACCACCTGGACGGCGCGACCAAAGTCGCACGTCAACAGGAGGAGTAGTCAATGATCGGCTTCATCATCATGCTCATCGTCATCGGCCTGATCGCCGGCGCGATCGGCCGTCTCGTGGTCAAGGGCACCGGTGGCATGTCCATCCCCTTGACCATCCTGCTCGGGATCATCGGAAGCTTCGTCGGTGGTTTCCTCGGCCGCCTGTTCTTCGGGGCGGATTCCAAGGACGGCTGGTTCCAGGCCTCCGGCATCATCGGTTCCATCATCGGTGCGATCATCGTCGTCTTCCTCTTCGTCCGGTTCTCCGGCAAGAAGTCGATCAGCTGATCTGCAGCCACCTCAGCGCAGTCCGATCCGGTCGGCCAGGTTCGCCCAGCACCACAGGGCGAACCGGTCGGCCGGATCGAACGTGTTCGCCAACTGGCCGAAGAGCTCCGAGCTGACCACGCCGAGCAGGTACGTCCAGCACTCGGCGGCCCGCACCACGACGATCGGCGGCACCTCCGCCGTGCGGCCCAGGCCGTCCAGCACCTGAGCCGCCTGCATCACCAGTACCGGGTCGAGTTCGGTGTCTCCGACCTCCAGCCGGCCGGCACCCCACGCCGCCACCACTACGTCGAACACCAGCAGGATCACCCGCGTTGCCGGCTCGATGGTGGTCTGCGGCGCCTGGTACCCGGGCACCGGGGAGCCGTAGATCAGGGCCCACTCCTGCGGATGGCCCTTTGCCCACACGCGCACCGCCCCGCAGATGTCGATGAATCTCTGTCGCAAGGACGCATCCGGCTGATCCCCAGCTGACGCCACCGCGTCGCCGAGATTTCCGTACGACTGCACGATCAGCGCGGTCAGAAGGTCGTCCCGGCTCGGGAAGTAGCGGTAGATCGCGGAGGACACCATCCCCAGATCACGCGAGATCGCGCGCAGCGACAGCCCGTCCGCTCCGTGCTCCACCAGATGACGACGAGCCAACACCAGGATCTCCGCCGTGAGCGACTCGCGAGCGATCGCCCGCGCTGTCGGCTTCTTGGACCCGGTCCCACTCGATCCGCTGCCGCTCGATCCGGTCCCGCTCGATCCAGGCTGCTCGGTGGACATGGCAGCAGACTATCGAAAAGAGAGCGATGATCTCGCACGGACGCGACCGGCGCGAAGGGCGCACAATGGGGACATGACCGCTCCCGCGAATGCCACTCCCTGGGTCCAGCAGCAGCTCGAGAAGATCGACGCGGCCGGTGGCGACACCTCCGTCGTCGACGTGATGGGCCTACCGATCGTCGTGGTGACGATGACCGGCGCCAAGAGCAGCCAGCCACGTCGAGTCCCGTTGATGCGCGTCGAACACGACGGCAACTACGCGGCCGTCGGCAGCAAGGGCGGCGACGCCAAGGACCCGGTCTGGGTGAACAACATCAAGGCCGACCCGCACGTCACCGTGTTGGACGGTACCCAGTCGCACACCTTGCGGTCACGTGAGATCACCGGCGACGAGCGGGCGCAGTGGTGGGATCGCTGTGTCGCCGCCTACCCGCCGTACGCCGAGTACCAGACGAAGACCGACCGCCTGATCCCCGTCTTCCTTCTCGAACCGACCAGCTGAGTGGGCGCTCCGGGGCGCGCTGACCGAACCGTCACGGTCCAGCGCGCGATCGACGCCACCCCGAACACGATCTTCGAGGTGCTCGCCGATCCGTCCCGGCACAGCGACCTCGACGGCTCCGGAACTCTGCGGGGGGAGGCGCGCGGGCCTGTTCGGCTCTCCGCCGGCGCGAAGTTCTCGATGGCGATGCAGCAGGGCAGGGCGAACTACCGCTCGCTCAACCGGGTCATCGAGTTCGACGAAGGCCGGGCGCTGGCCTGGGAGACCGTCGGGGAGTATCGCGGCCGGCGGTTCGTCGGCGGACACCGCTGGCGCTTCCAACTGATCCCGCAGGAGTCGGCCCCCGGCCAGGACAGCACCTCGACCCTGGTCCTGCACAGCTACGACTGGGGCGCAGCGCTGGCCGCGCCGGTGATCCGCGCGCTGGGGTATCCGCGCCGCGCCGTCGGCTCGATGGAGCGGACCCTGCAGCGGCTGGCCGACACGATCAGCTCTGAGAACGATCGCTCCGGCAGCTGAGTCCCACCAGGGCGATCAGTCCGCGGCTCGTTGCCGGGCACGGTAGGCAGCGACGTTCTCCCGATTACCGCAGGTGGTGTCGCAGAACCGCTTGGAACGGTTCTTCGACAGATCGACCAGTACGTCGTCGCACCCGTCGGCCTCGCACACCCGGAGCCGGTTGATGCCGTCGGCCCGGATCACGTCGATCGCCGCCACCGCGAATTCAACGCCTACTCGCACAGCGAACGGCTGGTCCGCCCTGGTCGCATGGACGTGCCAGCCCAGGTCACTGTGGTTCACCAGCTGCGGCAGCGCCTGACCTTCCTGCAACAGCAGGTTCACCTCGTCGACCAGCGCCTCGGTGTCCAGCTGCCAGGCCCGCCGCAGACGGCTCCGCATCGCGCGCACTTCCTGCAGTTCTGCCTCGGTGCCGAGCAGGGCGCCGGTGTACTGCCAGGAGCGGAAGTAGCGGAACAGGTCGTCCCGGGACAGCATTCGCTCCGGCTCCCCGCTCGCGTCGCTCGGCGCGGTGTTCACCAGAGCGGCGGCACACTGCAGCATCAGGTCGGTGTCATGGGTGAACAGCATGTTGACTCCTGACGTTTCCGCTCGCTAGAGTGCTCATGTCACGAGCATAAGCTTTTTCAGTCATGACAGGATTGTCTGCCGCCATCCGGCCGGCGTCCCGATCATCCCGCATCCACCCCTGCATCCGAGGTCCGCCATGACCGCCAGCACTGCCGCCGCTCCCACCACGACCCGGACCCGCTCGATGCCACTGACCGGTGTGATCGCCGGACTGATCGCGTCCGCCACCTTCGGCAGCTCCGGCATCGCGGCTCGTCCGCTGCTGGACGCAGGGTGGACGCCCGACGCGATCGTGTTGCTGCGCATCGGGATCCCGGCGATCCTGCTGCTCCCGGTCAGCGGATGGATGATGCGCGGTCGCTGGCCGATCCTGCGCGAACGGGCAGGCATCGTTGCGCTCTTCGGAGTCTTCGGTATCGCCGCCGCCCAGGTCTGCTACTTCAATGCCGTCCAGTACCTGTCGATCGGCGTCGCCCTGCTCATGGAGTACTCGGGCATCCTGCTGGTCGTCGCCTGGCAATGGTTGCGGACCCGTCTGCGGCCCGCCAACGCCACGCTCGTCGGCGCTGCGATCGCAGTGGTCGGCCTGACGCTGATCCTCGACGTCTTCGGCGCGGCCAGCGTCTCGGTGCCCGGCATCCTGTGGGGTCTGGGCGCCGCGGTCGGGCTCGCCGTCTACTTCGTCCTCGGCGCCCGCACCGAGGACGGGCTCCCGTCGCTGGTGGTCGTCAGCGCGGGCATGGTGGTGGGGGTGCTCGTGCTGCTCGCCGTCGCCGCCGTCGGGCTGCTGCCGATCCACTTCGGGTCCAGCACCGTCACCCTGGTCGGCGTGCAGCTGAGCTGGATCGTGCCGGTCCTCTACCTGTCCCTCGTGACGTCCCTGCTCGCCTACCAGGTCGGCATCGCCGCAGCCAAGATCCTCGGCTCGACGATGGCCTCGTTCTTCGGCCTCACCGAGGTGCTGTTCGCCGTCCTGATCGCCTGGTTGTTGTTGGGGGAGAAGCCTTCCGCGCTACAACTGTTCGGCGGCGTCCTGGTCCTGGGCGGGGTGGTGCTGGTCCGGGTCGGCGAGTACGGCAGCACGTCACGAACTCTCGGCGACGGCGATCCGGCGAGCGGCCCGACGATCATCGAGGCCACCCCCGCCGGCTGAACCGCGGCGGCATCGTGGATCCACCGAGCTGCCGCCGGCGTACCAGGCATGATGGGGTCACCATCAGGTCAGCCCGAAGGAGTGCCATGACCAACCTCGCCCGGAACCTCGTCGACACCGCCGATCTCCACCCGGACAAGCCCGCGTTGATCCTCGACGACGTCCACCTCGACTACCGCACGGTCGAGGAGGCAACCCGCCGGATGGCCGGATGGTTGCGCGCGCAGGGCATCGAAGCCGGTGACCGGGTGGCCCTGATGCTGCCCAACATCCCAGCATTTCCGGTCATCTACTTCGGCGCGCTGCGACTGGGCGCAGTCGTCGTGCCGATGAATCCACTGTTCAAGTCGCGCGAGGTCGAGTACTACCTCAGCGACTCCGGTGCCAAGATCATCTTCGCGATGCCCGGCGAGGCTGCTGCCGGCGCAGCGGCAGCGGGTGCCCGGTTCGTCGGCATCGAAGGGGCCGATGCCGTGGCGCTGGGCGGGATCATCGGCGAGGCCACGCCGGTCGACGACGTCGTCGATCGCGCGGACGGCGACACCGCCGTCATCCTCTACACCTCCGGCACCACCGGCCGACCCAAGGGCGCCGAGCTGACCCACCACAACCTGCGCAGCAATGCGGGCACCACCCTCGAGACGTTGATGCCGATGGGTCCCGGCGACGTGGTGATGGGCTGCCTGCCGCTGTTCCACGTCTTCGGCATGACCTGCGGCCTGAACACCGCGTTCTCCGCCGGTGCGGCACTGACCCTGATCCCGCGGTTCGACCCGGTCAAGGCCCTGGACGTCATCCCCCGCGACAAGGTGACCATCTTCCAGGGCGTGCCGACGATGTACGGCGCGTTGCTCGGTCAGGCGGCCGGCCGCGAGAAGGACCTGGAGACGCTGCGGACCTGTGCCTCCGGCGGCGCATCCCTGCCGGTTGAGCTGCTGCGGAAGTTCGAGAGCACCTTCGGCGCCGCCATCCTCGAGGGTTACGGTCTGTCGGAGACCTCGCCGGTGGCCTCGTTCAACCATCCGGACGCCGAACGCAAGCCCGGATCGATCGGCTTCCCGATCCGCGGGGTCGAGATGGCGGTCGTCGACGACCAGGGCACCGAAGTCGCGAACGGCGAGGTCGGTGAGATCGTCATCCGCGGCGAGAACATCATGAAGGGCTACTGGAACAAGCCGGACGCCACCGCTGACGCGATCCGCGACGGCTGGTTCCACTCCGGCGACCTCGCCAAGCGCGACGAGGACGGCTACTACTACATCGTCGATCGCATCAAGGACCTGATCATCCGCGGCGGGCTCAACATCTACCCGCGGGAGGTCGAGGAGGTGCTCTACGAGCACCCGTCGATCGTCGAGGCGGCGGTGATCGGCGTGCCGCACGAGGATCTCGGCGAGGAAGTCGCTGCGTACATCGTGGTGAAGCCCGGCGAGACCGTCGATCCTGCAGAGGTGTCGCAGTTCGTCCAGGACCGGTTGGCGGCCTACAAGTATCCGCGGCACGTGAACGTCATCGAGGCTCTGCCGAAGACAGCCACCGGCAAGATCCTCAAGCGGGAGATCCGCCAGGCGTGATGCGCACCGGGAGTCTCGAACGCAACGGGGATCTCGACCTTCGGTGATCGAGCGAGGGACGAGCGAGACGAGATCCCCTGGGGCGCAACCGGTCTCGAGACCTTCGTCGCTCGACCGTCGTCATCTTCCGACCGTCGTCATCTCCCTACCGTCGTTCAGCTCAGTAGCTGTACAACGACCCACGGGCGCGCGCCGATCCGCCGACGATCGACACGCTCGACGAGGTGCCGATCAGGTCGGCGCCGGCGATCAACAGCGCGCGCACCTGTTCGATGGTCTTGATCCCGCCGGCGGCCTTCACGCCCACCGACGGGGGCACGGAGCGCCGCAGGAAGCTGATCGTCGCCGGGTCGGCGATACCGACCGCGCCCCGGGAGGCGTTCTTCACGAAGGCGACGCCGGCATCCACCGCTGCGGCCACCACCTTGTCGCGCTGGGTTGCGGTGAGGAGCGGCAACTCGAGCATCACCTTCACGCCCACCGGGGAGGCTGCCTGCACCAGCGCGCTGAGGTCGGCGACGAACCGATCCACCCGGTGGCTCAGCAGGAGGGCGATGTTGACGGTCGCGTCGAGCTCGTCGACGCCGGCGTCGACCAGAGCCTTCGTCTCGGCCACCCGGCCGGCCGTCGTCATCATGCCGTAGGGGAAATCGATGATCGAGCTGACCCGGACGCTGCTGCCGGCCAGCTCCTGGCGCGCGGCCGCCACCCAGGTCGGTGGCACGACAGCGGCGTCGAAGCCGAACTCGAGGCACTCCTGGGCGTGCGTGCGTACCTCTGCCTCGGTGATCGCCTGACCGATCAGCGTGTGCTGCAACCGCCCGGCCAGCTGTGCGGCAGGGATCGTTGCCGCAGGGTGCACTTCGATCGTGGCTGATCCATCGGCGCCGGGCGGCATGGATCCAGGATGTCATGCCCCGCGCGTGACCGCCGCGCACGGTCGCGGCCGAGCCCGAGTCGTACGCTCTCCCGATGCGCATCCTGTCCATCCAGTCCTCGGTGGCCTACGGCCACGTCGGCAACAGCGCCGCCACCTTTCCGTTGCAGCGGCTCGGGCACGACGTCTGGCCGGTCAACACGGTCCACTTCTCCAACCACACGGGCTACGGCCGGTGGCGCGGGCCGATCCTGGACCCGGCCGACGTCCGGGAGGTGATCGCCGGCATCGACGACCGCGGTGTGCTGGGGACCGTCGATGCGGTCCTGACCGGCTACCAGGGAAGCCCCGGGGTCGCCGAGGTCGTGCTCGACACGGTCGCGCAGGTGCGGGCACTGAACCCGGCGGCGAGCTACTGCTGCGACCCGGTGCTGGGCGACGTCGGGCGAGGGTTCTTCGTGTTGCCGGGCATCCCGGCGATGATGCGCGACCAGGTCGTGCCGACCGCGAACATCATCACCCCCAACATCTTCGAGCTGGCCTTCCTGGCCGGTGACGGAGCCGTCCCGCCCGAGGGACGCCAGCCGGAGCTGGCCGGCTTCGCCGACGTCTCCTCGCTGGACGACGTGTTGGCCGCGGTCGAGAAGGTGCGAGCCACCGGTCCTGGCACCGTGCTGGTGACCTCGGTCGAGTCGGCCAACGCGGCGGGCGTGGGGGACGACGAGATCGGCATGCTCGCGGTCGACGACTCGGGAGCTCACCTGGTGCGAACCCCGCGCCTTCCGCTGTCGCTCAACGGGCTCGGCGACATGACGGCAGCCTTGTTCCTGGCGCACCTGCCGGACGGCATCGAGGGAGCACTGGGGCGGGTCGCCTCCTCCGTCTTCGCCGTCATGACGGCCACTGCAGCGGCCGGGTCGCGGGAGATCCGGCTGATCGACGCCCAGGAGCAGATCGCTCATCCCGCCGGCGAGTTCGTCGTCGAGAAGATCGCCTGAGGGTCGTCGACCGGGATCTCGTCACGCTCGTACCTCGCTGCTCGATCACGGGGTGCGGCAGAGTGGAGCGATGGGCTCACCGTTGATCCGTCCGCTGCTCCTGCGCTGCGCTGTCGGTGCGCTCGCGTTGACCGGGTGCAGTACGGCCGGTCCGCCGGCCGGCCCCGGCAGCGCGTCGAGCACCACCAGCACCGCAGCCGACCTGGGCACGGTCCGCACGATCGACCTCCAGGCCCACCGCGGTGGCGCGGGAGAACGCAGCGAGAACACCCTGCCCGCGTTCCAGCATGCGATGGAGCTCGGCGTCACGACGCTCGAGCTCGACACGCACATCACGAAGGACCGGATCGTCGTCATCAACCATGACAACGACGTGAACGACGAGATCTGCCAGGACACGGCACCGGCGACCACCGGAGATCCCGAGTACCCCTATGCCGGCAAGCTGATCAAGAATCTGACCCTCGCCCAGCTCTCCACGCTCGACTGCGGGACGACGAAGAACCCGACGTTCCCGTCCCAGCAGCCCACCGCCGGCGCTCGGATCGTTGCGCTGTCAGCGCTGTTCGATCTGACGAAGTCGTTGGGAGACAGCACGATCCGCTTCAACATCGAGATCAAGATCGACACCGACAAGCTCGATGAGTCCGTCCCCCGGCAGGAGTTCGCCCAGCTGCTGCAGGAGCAGATCACGAAGGCCGGAATGACGAAGAGGGTGACGATCCAGAGCTTCGACTGGCCCTCGCTGCAGGTGATGCACGGCATCGATCCGTCGCTCCCGCTGGTCGCCCTGTCCAGCGGGATCGGCGCGGGACTGGTCGCTGCGGCAACCAGGATCGACGGTCTCACGGCCGTCTCCCCCAAGCTCGGCGACCTGACACCGGAGATCGTCAGCGAGGCGCACGCCGCGGAGCTGAAGGTGATCCCGTGGACGGTCGACTCCGAGGCCGACATGACCAGCATGCTGGCGCTGGGGGTTGACGGCGTCATCACCAACTACCCGTCGATCCTGCGCGACCTGCTGCAGCGCAACGGCTTCCCAGTTCCCCCACCCACCTGACCGGGCATCGGTGCGGGCGTGTTCAGGGTCGGGACACCGCTAGGGTCTTGCGTACCTGCGCGCGATCGTCGACAGGGCGACCGCCACGACCAGGATCCCGCCCTTGAAGACGTACTGCCAGAAGGTCGGTGTTCCCAGCAGCGCCAGGCCGTTGAAACCGACGTTCACCACCAGCACTCCGATCAGGGTGCCGACGATGTGGAACTCGCCGTCCCGCAAGGTGGCCGAACCGAGGAAGACGGCGGCGAAGGAGTCCATCAGGTAGCTGTCGGCGGCACTCACCGTGCCGCTGCCGAGCAGCGACGCGAGCAGGATCCCGGTGAAGGCTGCGCAGACGCCGGCAATGACGAAGGCCGAGATCTTCGAGCGGTCGGTGCGGATCCCGGCGAGCCTGGCGGCGCTGCGGTTCGCACCGACTGCCTGGATGCGTTGTCCGGAAGCCGTGCGGTTCAGGATGATCCACAGTACGGCTACCACCAACAGCATGAACCAGATCGGGTTCGCCAGACCCAGCAGCTTGCCAAGGGCCAGGTAGGTGAACTCCCGGGGGACCGCGACGATGGGCGAGCCTGCGGTGTAGCCGAAGGCCAGGCCGGTCAGGATGGTGCCGACACCCAGGGTGGCCACCACCGCGTTGACCCTGGCCTTCGTCACCAGCAGGCCGTTCACGGCGCCGACCCCGGCACCCGTCGCCAGGGTGACCAGCACGGCCACCGCGATGGGCAGACCCTGGTTCGCGATCAGCCCGGTGACCAGGACGCCGGCCAGGCTGGCGGCGTACCCGACACTCAGGTCGAACTCGCCGACCACCAGCACCATCGTGAGGCCGCACGCGATGATGGCGGTGAGCGCCGACTGGTTGACGATGCTGATGAGGTTGCCGCCGGTGAGGAAGGCACCGTTGTCGACGGTGATGCTGAAGACGACGATCATGATCGCCATCGCGATCAACGTGCCGTACTTCGACACGATGAGCAGCGGTGTCACCCGGCCGTGCCGGCGGCGGGCACCCGGCTCGGGCGCGGGATCCGATGCGCCGGAACCGGTCTCGCTCTTGATCAGGCTCGTCATGCTGACTGCTCCTCGGATCGATGGTCGTCATCCTGCGCGAAGCTGAGCGCGAGGATGCTGTCGACGGTGATGGCGGGTCCGGCCAGTTCGCCGGTGATGCGGCCCTCTGCCAGCACCACGACCCGGTCGCACAGGCCCACCAGTTCCTCGTTGTCGGAGGAGATGGCCAGCACGGCGGTGCCGGTGGTGGCGAGCTCCCGGATCACCCGGTGGACCTCGGACCGGGCGCCCACGTCGACACCGCGGGACGGCTCGTCCAGGATGAGCAGCTTCGGTCGGTCCAGCAGCCAGCGGGCGATCGCGACCTTCTGCTGGTTGCCGCCGGAGAGCGAGCCCACCGGGTCACCGACGTCGCCGGCCTTCACGGTCACCCGGGTAGCGACCTCACGCGCCCGCCGCCGCCCTTCGCGCATCCGCAGCCAGGGCCAGCCGGAGGAGGTGCGCAATGATCCGAACCGGGCGACGTTGATGTTGAAGTCGATCGACCGTTCCAGGAACAGGCCCTCGCTGCGACGCTCCTCGGGGACCAGACCGATGCCCGCCGCGACCGCGTCCGCCGGCTCGCCGAAGTGGACGGGATCGCCGTCCAGCAGCACGTGACCGGTGCTGCGTCGGGCCTCGCCGTAGATGATCTTCGCCAGCTCGGTCCGGCCGGCGCCGACCAGTCCGGCCAGCCCGACCACCTCACCGGCGTGCACGGTCAGCGAGACGTCGCGCACTCGGCGACCGTCACCGACGTCCCGGACCTCCAGCACCGGGCGACCGTGCGGTGCCGGTTCGTGGCCGTGCTCGGCGATCTCGAGATCACGCCCGACGATGGCCCTGACCAGCTCTGCCTTCGAGGTGCGGGTGGCGATGGTCCTGGCCGTCACCGCCCCGTCCTTGAACACCGTGATGTCCTCGCACAGGTCGCTGACCTCGTCGAGCCGGTGGGACACGAAGATGACGGCGGTGCCACCGGCCGCGAGGTCGCGGATGATCCGATGCAGCCGCTCGGCCTCGGTGGCCGACAACGACGCCGTCGGTTCGTCCATCGCGATCAGTCGGGCGTCACGCAACAGCGCACGCCCGATGAGCACCAGCCACTGGTCGGCCACGCTGAGGTCGTCGACGTTCGTGGCCAGGGAGAACTGCATCCCCAGCCGGCCGGCCACCTCACGCGCCCTGGCCCTGGCGGGGCGCCAGTCGATGAGGCCGGCGACCGTCGGCGGCCGCTGCCCGAGCATCATGTTGCGCAGCACGTTCCAGCCGGGGATGAGGCTCATCTCCTGGTGGATGAACGCCAGCCCCAGTGCGGTCGCCTGATCGGGCGTGGAGATGGTGACCGGAGCCCCGTCGATGACGATCTCGCCCGAGTCGGGTGGCTGGATCCCGGCCAGGCACTTGACGAGGGTGGACTTGCCGGCGCCGTTGGCCCCGATCAGCCCGTGCACCAGACCCGGACGGATGTCCAGCGTCACCTCCCGCAGGGCGTGCACCCCGCCGAAACTCTTGCTCAGCGCCCGGATCGACACCAGGGGTGGGACGCTCTCGTCGACGCTCATGGGGCCCGACTGTGGTGCTGTCATGGTCCGACCGTCAGCTCAGGGCTTCGGGATGCTCGGCGACGAAGGCCTTCACGGTGTCCTTGGTGACGAGGATGCCGGGCACGTCGATCGTCTGCGGGGTCATGTCACCGGTGCTGATCGCCTTCTGCACGGTGCTGAACATGGTGCCCCCCTCGGCCTTGCCGTCCTCGTAGACCGTCGCGGTCAGCGACCCGTCCTGCACGGCCTTGATGGCCGTGGCAGATCCGTTGATGCCGTAGGTGAGGACGTCCGTCCGGCCCTGCTGCTTGAGGGCGGAGATGGCGCCGAGCGTCGGATCCTCCCAGCATCCCCACACCGCCAGCGGCTCACCGCCGGCAGGGTGCCCGGACAACCAGGCCGTGGCGTACCGGGCCCCGTCCTGGAGGAACCCGGGGATGTTGACCTCGTTCTTGGTCACGGTGACGCCCGCCGCCTTCTCCTTCATCATGGTGTCGAAGAGCCCTTCCCGGTCACGACAGACCTGGCCGGTCCGGTACGTCAGCGCGAGCACGGATCCCTTGCCGCCCATCGCATCGATCATGGCCTGGGTGGCCGGCTCGGCGAACGGGGCGCCGTTGCCGGTGGTGACCACCACGCCCGTTCCGGTACCGCCGCCCCAGGTGGCGACCGGGATGTTCGCCGCCTTGGCCGCGTTCAGCCCACTGCCCAGCGAGGTGGTCGGGAACACCAGGTCGAAGATCATCCCGGCCTTCTTGTTGACGAAGTTCCTGATGGCTGTGTTGGCCTGGTCCGCGTTGCCGGCGGCATCGACCACCTCGACGGTCCAGCCGGCGGCCTTCGCGGCCTCGGTGGCACCGGCGATCACCCGGGCGTTGTTCGCGTCGGTGGCACTGATGGTGACGATGCCGACGACCTTGCTCCCCGGTTCACCACCTGCGGATCCGGCCGGGGCAGCTCCCGCGGATCCCGCAGGTGCCGGCGCGGTACTGCCGGTGGCACCGCCGTCCGGGACGCTGCAGGCCGTGAACGAGACCAGGGCGGCCAGGGCCGCGGTGACGAGAAGTGTTGTGTTCCTGCGCATGTCAGTGCTCCTTGTGGGCGACGGTGCCCGAGGCGGTGCGGGCGGGGGATTTCGCGGTGGTGCGGGCGGGCTCGTCGATCCTGGACTGCTCACCCGGGGCCAGGACCAGCTCGGCGACGTGCAGCTCGTCGTCGTACCTGCGGGACGGATGACGGCGGAAGGTGTCGTACTCGTGCACGATGACGAGGCGGTTCGTATCGCCTGCGGTGCGGGTCATCTCGTCGATGATCTGCAGTCCACGCCAGCCACTGCCGCCACCGAAGCCGATGTTCACCGGTACTCCGGACCCGTTGATGCCCTCGGCGTTCTCGTAGGAGTAGAGCGCGTCGCCGGTGACCACCCAGTTGTCACCGCCGGACTCCACCACCACGTACTGACCGCCCATGGTGTGGGTGTCCAGTGCAGTCCGGATGTGCAGTCCGGGGAACAGGTTCTCGACGGGTCCGTCGAGCAACTGGAGCCGCCCGGAGGCGGCCAGCTCCTCCAGCATGGTGACGTCCTCGGGATCGAGGGCGCCGATGATGGACGCGTACAGGTGGGCGTTGTCGAGCGCCCAGCGGGAGGATTCCAGCTCCACGCGTTGCAGCAGGAAGGTGGCGTTGGGGAACCAGCGGGCCGCGCCGGCGTGGTCGTAGTGGGCGTGGGTGAGGATGACCGTGTCGATCTCCTCCGGGGTCACCCCGAGCTTGGCCAGCACGACATCGGGGGCCTGGAAGTCGACGATCGCGTTGGCGTCGTTGTAGGCCTGGTTCGATCCCCGGTTGTCGTGGCCGACATCGACGAGGATCTTGTGCCCGTTGCCCTCGATGTAGGCGTAGGAGTACGCGAACATCCGGGTGGTGCCGTCCCAGACGCCGTAGAAGATGCATCCGACGGGATGCTCCTTGCAGTGCGAGTACTCCAGCATCCAGATGGAATAGGACATCGGTGGCCTCCTTCGATACTCGTCGGTGAGCTGTCCGGCCGAAGGTAGGAGCAGCGAGAAATCGATGTCAACGGCGTCGAGCCGCAGTTCTGCTCTTACCGATGGCAACGGCGGGCCCGCGGTCGGAAAGCCAAGCATCCGAAGTCACAAAGGCCCTTATTATCGGATGACGACATATCCGGAGAGGTGGACCGCACGTCGATGACGACGCCCGACGACGCCTGGCGACCGGTGTCCTACGAGGAGCGTCACTGGGAACCGGCCAGTGACGTCCGGGACTCCGCGAGCGCCCACGTCACGGCATCGGGTCCGTACCGGGCGTCCGTCCCTCCCCTGATCAGCGCTGCCGAGGTGCGGCTGGACCCGCTCGTCGCTGCCCTGGCCACCGAGGCGACGGCGGAGCTCATCCGGTTCGACACCGAACACGGTCGGGCGGACGCCTCGATCCGGCCGCTGTTGCTGCGGATGGAGTGCACCGCCAGTTCGGCGATCGAGCGGGTCACCGCATCGGCCCGCTCGGTGATGCTCGCCGAGATCGACGAGACCCAGGAGCCGCACGCCCGCCAGATCGTCAGCCACGTCCGGGCCGACGAGCTCGCGCTGGCCGCAGCCGGCAGCTTCGACGAGGACCTGATCGTGCAGGTGCAACGCACGCTGATGGCCACGTCGCGCCCGGACCGCCGCGGTCGGTGGCGCGACCAGCAGGTGTGGCTCGGCGGCGGCTCGATGGGACCCCAGCGGGCGCCCTTCGTACCACCGCACCAGTCCCGGGTGGCGGAACTGATGGCCGATCTGGTCGCCTTCGTGCAGCGTGCGGACCTGCCGGCGCTGGCCCAGATCGCCATCGCCCACGCGCAGTACGAGACGGTGCACCCGTTCCTGGAGGTCAACGGCCGCACCGGCCGCGCACTCATGCAGGCGATGCTGCGTCGGGCCGACGTGACCAGGACGCTGACCGCACCGATGTCGGCCGGGCTCCTGCTCGACACTGCGGCCTATTTCGACGCCCTGCGGCACTACCGGGCGGGCCGCATCTCCCCGATCGTTGAGGTGTTCGCCGGCGCCGCCCAGACCGCCGTCGCCTCGAGCCGGGTGCTGATCGACGACCTGGCCGACATCCATCGCCGATGGGAGTCACGGGTGACGGCCAGGCAGGGATCAGCAGCGCGCCGGTTGGTACCGCTGTTGGAACGTCAGCCGGTGATCAACTCTCGGTTCGCCGTCCAGCATCTCCGCGTGACCGCACCCAACGCCCAGTTGGCGATCGACCGGTTGGTCACTGACGGGGTGCTGGCCCAGATCGGTAGCACCCGCCGCAACCGGACCTGGGCGGCGGTCGAAGTCCTGGACGCTCTGGACGCATTCAGTGAACGGTCCCGCCGGGAGCGCTGACCTTCGTTCCGCCGGTCACCGGGACCGGCGAACCCCGCGTGCGGTGTCACCGATACTGGTGGCACCACCGAACCGAGGAGACCGATGTCCGAGACCGCGTCCGTGGAGCCACGCACGGGGCTGGGCCGCGTCTGGCACCGGTTCAAGGTCTGGCTCGGGTTCGGGGTGTTCTGGTTGGCCTCGGTGCTGCCGCACCGGGTGCACTTCAGCCGCTCGGCGTCGATCCCCCGCTCCGGGCCGGCACTTCTGGTGCCCAACCACCTCGCCGTCACCGAGACGACCGCGATCGCCCGGATGGTGATCGGGCACCGCCGGTTCCCGCACTTCCTGATCGTGGGCCACCTTTTCAAGGTGCCGCTGCTCGGTCATCTCGGCCGCGCGATGAAGCAGATCCCCGTCGACCGGGGATCGACGAACGCGGCGGCGGCCCTGGAGGCCGCGGCCGCCGAGCTGCGCCGCGGTCACCTGGTGGTGATCTACCCGGAGGGTCGGATCTCCCGCGCAGCCGACCAGCGACCGGGTCCGGCCCGCAGTGGCGCGGCCAGGCTGGCACTCACCATGCCCGAAATTCCCGTCATCCCGATCGGCCAGTGGGGTGCGAAGCCCGGTTGGCGCAACGTGGTTCGTCGCCGCCGCGTCGACATCCTCGTCGGGGAGCCGGTGGACCTGTCGCGGTGGGCAGGACGGAGCGACCACCAGGCGTCGGTCGAAGCGACGGCCGCGGTCATGAGCGCCATCACCGCACTGGTGGAGCAGGTGCGCGGGAAGCCGTTCGCCCCCGACACGGACGTCACGCCCGCTCATTAGGCTGGTCGGCGAGCAGCCCCCCGACGAAGGAGTCAGTCCATGCCCCGTACCAGCACCGCGGTGATCGCCCGGACCAAGGGCGCGCCCGTCGAGGTCGTGACGATCAACGTCCCGGATGCCGGGCCCGGGGAGGCCGTGGTGAAGGTGCAGGCCTGCGGGGTCTGCCACACCGATCTGCACTACCGCGAGGGTGGTATCGGCGACGACTACCCGTATCTGCTGGGCCACGAGGCCGCGGGCATCGTCGAGGAGGTCGGCGAGGGTGTCACCGAGGTCGCTCCCGGCGACTACGTGATCCTCAACTGGCGTGCGGTCTGCGGCGAATGCCGGGCCTGTCGCAGAGGCAAGCCCTGGTACTGCTTCGACACCCACAACGCCCAGCAGAAGATGACCCTGCAGGACGGCACCGAACTGTCTCCTGCGCTGGGCATCGGCGCCTTCAGCGACTACACGCTGGTCGCCGCCGGCCAGTGCACGAAGGTCGACCCGGCTGCGAAGCCCGAGGTCGCCGGCCTGCTCGGCTGCGGCGTGATGGCCGGACTCGGTGCCGCCATCAACACCGCCGGGGTGGGACGCGGCGACTCGATCGCCGTGATCGGCTGCGGCGGCGTCGGTGCTGCCGCCATCGCCGGCGCCGCTCTGGCGGGAGCCTCGAAGATCATCGCCGTCGACATCGACCCGCGGAAGCTCGAGACCGCGAAATCGCTGGGGGCGACGCACACCGTCAACAGCAAGGACACCGATCCGGTCGAGGCCATCCAGGCGCTCACCGACGGCAACGGCGCGGACGTGGTGATCGACGCCGTCGGTCGGCCGGAGACCTGGAAGCAGGCGTTCTACGCCCGAGATCTGGCCGGAACCGTGGTGCTGGTGGGTGTTCCGACGCCCGACATGAAGGTGCCTGAGATCCCGCTGCTCGACATCTTCGGCCGCGGCGGTTCGCTCAAGTCGTCCTGGTACGGCGACTGCCTGCCGTCCCGCGACTTCCCGATGCTGATCGACCTGTACCTGCAGGGCAGGTTGCCGCTGGAGGCGTTCGTCACCGAGACCGTCGGCATCAACGACGTCGAGGCCGCATTCGACAAGATGCACCACGGCGACGTGCTGCGCAGTGTCGTGATGCTCTGATGGCACGCATCGACCACACCGTCACCTCCGGCACGTTCTCGCTGGATGGTCAGACCTTCGATGTCGACAACAACGTCTGGGTGGTGGGCGACGACGCGGAGTGCATCGTGATCGACGCCCCGCACTCGGTGCAGGACATCCTCGCCGTGGTCGGAGATCGGAAGGTCACCGCGATCGTCTGCACCCACGCCCACGACGACCATGTGCGGGTCGCCCCCGCTCTGGCGGAGGTGACCGGCGCCCCGATCCTGCTGCACGCGGCCGATTCCCCGGTCTGGGAGCTCACGCACCCGGACGTCACCCCGAACGGTGCGCTCACGGACGGTCAGCAGCTCGAGGTGGGCGGGACGACGCTGACCGTCCTGCACACCCCTGGTCACGCTCCCGGCGCGGTGTGTCTGTACGCGCCGGAGCTCGGGGTCCTGTTCAGCGGCGACACCCTCTTCCAGGGCGGGCCCGGCGCCACCGGCCGGTCGTTCTCGGACGAGGACCAGATCAAGGAGTCGATCCGCCGGGTGCTGTTCGCCCTGCCGGACGACACCGTGGTGCACACCGGGCACGGCGACTCGACCACCATCGGCACGGAGGCCGAGGCACTCGGTCGCTGATCCGGCGGACAGTTCGCTCTAGCAGCCGGCCTTCTCGAGGCTCCGCCAGGTCCGCTCGTCGACGGAACCCGTCTGCGGCAACCGGTTCTCCTGCTGGAAGCGTTCCACCGCAGCCTGGGTACCGGCGTTGTACACACCCCACTGATCGGCCCCGAGCTCGCCGACGGAGATGTTCAACCTGCCGGCCAGGAAGCGCTGCAGCTCGCCCGTCCAGCCGCGCTGATCGGTCCCGCCGGCCAGCCGCGGGAGGCTACCCGGACCGACGCCACACACGCAGCTGACGAACTCCCCCGAGGTGGACGGGTTGGCGCCCTTGATGAACGAGTCGGCCGGTCCACCGATCCGCGCGCCGCACCCGTCGTACTTGCCCGCATAGGTGCCGGCGTACAGCACAAAGGTGTTGCGCTGGTTGGCGAAGATCCGACACGAGGTGCGTGAGTCGGCGGCCTTCGCATCACTCGGCACCATCCCCTGTGCGCGGAGCGCCGCAACCCTGGCACGGAACGCCTCGGGAGTCAGTTCGGACGCGAGCTGGACGAGGTACCCGCTCGAGCAGGCGATGTCCTGGCGCGGGGCTCCCAACGAGTTGTCGACCGCCGGCGTCGTGGGCTTCGGCTTCGTGGTGGGGGTGGGCTTCGTCGTTGTCGGTCTGGTCTTGGTCGGTGTGGTTGTCGGTCCGGTCGTGGTCGGTGTGGTGGCGGCCGGCTTCGTCGGGGTGGGCTTGGGCGTCGCGGGCGCCGCCGTCGGCCGGGACGGACCCGACGTCGGGGCTGGTCCAGCGCCACTGGCGGTCACGGTCCGGGTGACCACCCTGGTGGACGCCGCACCGGGGGTCGTCGAAGCAGCAGGGGACGGCTTCGTGGTCGACGGGCTCCGGCCCGTTGGCGGGGCGTCGGTGGCCGTCGTGGCTGCGGTGATGCTGGGCGTCGACACAGTCGGCGCCGTCGTGACCGACGGCCCGGGAGCAGGTGCAGGGGAGCCGCTCCACTGCGGCGCGATGAAGATCGCCGTCATCACGACAGCGACGGTGGCCGCGACGACACCCAGCACTCCCCACAGGGAGCGCCGCCGCCGGCCGCCGTCGGCATCGGGTGCCGGCGGAACGGGCGCAACGCCGACGTACTGCGGACGCCCGGGTTGTCCGGAGACGTGGGGACCGGGTGTTCCGTACGGTCCTGGAACCGGACCGGCACCCCAGCCCTGCCCCGATGCGGCGGGGCGAACAGCGGACGGCGGAAGCGCCCGGGTCGGCGGAGTCGGTGGGGTCGGCACCGTGCCGTGGGCGTTGGCCCGCAGGTTCTCGACGATGCGGTCAGGATCCTCGTCTGACCGGGGAACGCCGCCGAAGATGTTCGGCAGGGTGATCTCGTTGTCTGAGAAGCGGTCGGGGGGGCCGTGCTGGCCCGGCATCCCGTCGGGTCGATCGTCGGCCACGTCATCCTCCACCCGGCGATCCGGTGCCACCCGCGGATGCGGTGCGCCTGGTCGCCTGTTGGTCTTCGGTGGCCGTCCCGATCCGGCCCTGCTGTCGTTGATCTGCGGTTGCGTCACCCCGAAAGGGTGAGTTGCAACGGCCCACGCTAGCCGATCGAGGAACGTCGACCGCATTCCGTGACGGCCGTAGCCATGATCACCGCAGGTCGCGGGCCTTCCTGAAGCCATCCGTCGGAGGCGGTTCAGGGCCGGCGGGACCCGATCCTGGCGCCCACCAGGACGCCGATCAGCACGCTGATCGCCCCGAACGCAGCGGCCATCAACGGGTTGACCGCCGCGGCCGCAGGGACCGGGCGTCCGGTCACCGCGGGCGGGGTGGTGCCGGTCTCAACAGCTCCGGACGGGGCAGCGATCGCCGGCTTGCCCGGCTCCTTCCGGCCGGTGAGCACGTCGTCGATGGCGGCGAAGAACAGGCCGGCCGTCTTCTTCGCGACCGACGCCAGGACACGTTGTCCGACGCCGCCGACCATTCCACCGACGATGGCGTCGGCGTCGTAGTCGAGCTTCGTGGTGCCGTCGCCGACGTCGGTGAGCCGCACCGCAACGGTGGTGTCGATGGTGCCGGGAGCTCCGGCGCCGGTGGCGCGCATCGTCAGAGACACCGACTCGACCTTGTCGTACAGCTTCACCTCACCCGAGTAGCTGCCCTTGATGGCGGCCACCCCGAGGCTCACCGTCATCCCGAAGTGGCCGTCACCGATCTCGGAGAACACGTCGCAGCCGGGGATGACGCCGGCCAGCACGGCCGGATCGTTGACCGCCGCCCACACCTGGGCGGGCGGGGCGTGCAGGACGGACGAACCGCTGACCTTCATGAGTTCTCCTGTATGTGAAGCCCCGGTGATCGAACAAGCGAGGAACGAGCGCGGCGACCGCCCGACACGAATCCACCGCTGCCTACATGAGTCCACCGCTCCCGCATGAATCCGCCACTGTCGCCGCGCCCACCGGACCACCGAACCCACGGTGATCGAGCGAGCGAGGAACGAGCGCGTCGAGATCCCGTCATGATTCGACCGCTGTCGCAGCCGCGGCGGCCCGAAGGCCGTGCAGCAGTGAGGGATTGAGCGGCATGGCCGAGATCCGCATACCAAGGGCGTTCTCGACGGCGGAGGCGATCACCGCGGCGACCGGGATGACGCCGGCCTCCCCGGCCCCCTTGATCCCCAACGGGTTCAGCGGGGACGGCGTCTGCTGGTGACCGAGTTCGAGTTGCGGGATCTCGGTCACGTAGGGCATCAGGAAGTCCATGAACGAAGCGTTCTGCAGCTGGCCGTGCTCGTCGTACGCCATGATCTCGTACAGCGCGCCGCCGATGCCCTGGGCAACGCCACCGTGCACCTGACCCTCGACGATCATCGGGTTGATCAGGTTGCCGCAGTCGTGCACCACGCAGTACTTCTCGATCCTGATCTCGCTGGTCTCGTCGTCGATCTCGACGATCGCGGCATGCATACCGGAGGCGAAGGTCGACCGCGGCGGGGAGTAGTAGTCCTTGCCCTCCAGACCCGGTTCGCGGCCCGCGGGGACCGGCGGCACCGACGGATCGGTCGGTCGAGCGAACTGGGTCGCGGCCTTCGCGGCCTCGTCGAAGGCGTACCGCAGCGGGTTCGACAGCACCGCGACCTGCCCGAGCGGGATCGACACGCTCGGGTTGCCCTTCATCGACACGACCCCGTCCTCGATCTGGAGGTCGTCCGCACTGCACTCCAAGGTGTCTGCCGCAACCTCCAGTGCCTTGGCACGGGTCTTGCGGGCGGCGAGCGCCACAGCGGACCCGGACATCACGGCAGCCCGCGAGGCGAACGTGCCGACGGCGTGGCCGAAACGGCGAGTGTCGCCGGTGACCACCCTGATCTTCTCGAACGGCACCCCCAGCTCGTCAGCGACGATCTGGGCGAACACCGTCTGATGCCCCTGCCCCTGACTGGTGAGCCCGATCGCCACATCGACCGTGCCGTCCGTCTGCACCTGGATGTGCGCGCCCTCGTACGGCCCCGGTCCGGTTCCTTCTACGTAGCAACCGATTCCGATGCCCAACCGCCGGCCGTCGACTGCCGCCGCTGCCTGCAGGGCGTCGAAGGAGTCCCAACCGATCATCTCCTTGAGCATCGTCAGCTGGTCCGGATAGTTGCCCGAGTCGTAGATCAGCGGGCGCCCGTCCTGGAAGATCAGCCCGTGGTCGTAGGGGAACTCGTCCGGCTGGATGAAGTTCGCCGAACGCACTGCGGTGCGGTCCATCCCCAGCGTCTCGGCGATCCGGTCCATCGTCCGTTCCATCACGAACACACCCTGCGGCCGGCCGGCGCCGCGGTACGGGGTGACGATCACCGTGTTGGTGTAGACGGAGGAGAACTCGACCCGGTAGGCGCCAGGTTTGTACGGCCCGAGCAACTGGGTGGACGTGACGATCGGGCAGATGATGCCGTACGGGGTGAACGCGCCGTTGTCGTGCCAGAAGGTGACGTCGAGTCCCAGAACCCTTCCGGCGTCATCGAATCCGACCCGGACCTCGTGTTGCTGAGCGCGCTCGTGCGAGGAGGAGATGAAGTGCTCGCGGCGATCCTCCGTCCACTTGACGGGCCGCTGCAGCTGCCGGGCAGCGAACGGCACCATGATCTCCTCGGGCCACGGATGCATGATCTTGACCCCGAAACCGCCACCCACGTCGGGTGCGATCACCTCGACCTTGCCCAGCTGCATGCCCAACTTCGCGGCGATCGCCGCCCGCACACTGGTCGAGGTCTGGGTGGAGGAATACACCCGCAGCGATTGGTCGTCGACGTCGTACCGCGCCCGAACAGCTTTGCCCTCCAACGGCATCGAGCACGAACGCTCGATCTCGAGCGTGTACTCCAACACGTGCGGGGCGGCCGCGATGGCAGCTCGGGCATCACCCGATTCCTGCACGAGGTGGGCGGACACATTGTCCGGGACATCCGGATGCACCAAGTGGTGCGCTGCGCGCGCGGCAGTCAGCCCGATCACCGGCGGTAGGAATTCGTAGCTGACCCCGATCGCCGCGACCGCATCCTCGGTGATGTACCGATCGGTGGCGACCACCATCACGATCGCCTCACCCACGTGCCGGACGACGTCCTTGGCGAGGGGGTGGTTGGTCCGCGGCGCGTGCAGCGCGGGGTGCGGGATGAGCACCGGAAGAGGCTCTGCCGCAGCACCTTCCAGGTCTTCGTAGGTGTAGATGGCGATGACGCCGTCGATCTCGATCGCGTCGCTGACGTCGATATCCACGATCCGGGCGTGCGCGTGCGGTGAGCGCAGGAACGCCGCCTCGAGGGTCAGCAGCCCCTCCGCCGAACCGGCCCCGATGTCGTCGGTGTACCGACCGCGGCCGGTGACCAACCGCAGGTCCTCGGTCCGCTTGACCGGCGCGCCGAAGTAGCGGGTGGCCATCAGTGCTCCACCCCCGCAGCACCGTGTCCGGCCGGGCCACCGGGCGTGTCGTCCCCCGCGGCGTACCGGGCCGCGGTCAGCACTGCCTCGACGATGTTCTGATATCCGGTGCAGCGGCACAGGTTTCCCGCGATCATGTCGACGGCCTCGTCGCGGGTGGGCGTCGGGTTCTCGGCGATGCCGGCGGTGATCGTGGTGAGGAAGCCCGGCGTGCAGAATCCGCACTGCAGAGCGTGACAGTCCCGGAACGCCCGCTGCACCGGGCCCAGCTCCGTAACCGTGTCCGGCTGGCCGAGACCCTCGACGGTCGTGACGTCGTGACCCTGCGCGCTGACCGCCAACACCAGGCAGGAGCGCACGGGGTCGCCGTCGATCAGCACGGTGCACGCGCCGCAGACGCCGTGCTCACAGCCGACGTGCGTACCGGTCAGACCCAGGTCGTGGCGGACGAAATCGGACAGCGTCCGCCGGGGCTCGGCGTCGGCGGTGCGCGCCACACCGTTGACCGTGACCGTCACCGGCAGACGTCGACCGGCCGGTCTGCTCTCCGTCATCAACCGGCCCGCAGCTCGGGGACGCTCCGGGCTTTCGCGATGGCGGTGCGGGCGACCCGCGCCGTCAGCACCCCGGCGAGCGAGCGGCGGTACTCGGCAGTGGCGTGGATGTCCGACGACGGGTCGACCCCGACGCGCGCGAGCTCGACGGCGGCGCGCTCCGAGTCGTTCCAGGCATCGGTCAACTCCAGCACCAGCGGCACCTCCGACACCGACAGGTAGCCGCAGCGCAGGCTCAGGAGTGCACCGCCGGCGTCCACCCTGGCGATCGCAGCCACTCCACACAGGGCATAGTCGCCGTGCCTGCGGGCGATCTCGGCGAACGCAGTGCCGCTCGTCGTCCCTGGCTCCCTGACGGTGCCGGGGAAGTGCGCCGAGACCACCAGCTCGTCCGGAGCCAGGGTCGACTCGAGCGGTCCGACAAAGAAGTCCGCGGCGGCGATGGTGCGTGCCCCCCGGGTCGACTGAGCCGTGATGCTCCCGCCGAGGAGCGCCAGCACGCTCGTCATCTCACCCGAAGGGTCGGCATGGGCCAGCGAACCGACGGTGGTCCCGCGGTTCCGAATGGTGGCGTGGGCGACGCAGCTGAGGGCTTGCGGAATCAGCGGTTGCGCATTGCCTGCCGCAGGATGCCGAAGCAGCCCGGTGTGCCGGACCAGCGCGCCGATGGTGACGCCGGAGGCGTCGACGGTGATCGTGTCGAGCCCCTCGACGGCGTTGATGTCGACCAGGTGGGCCGGGGCGGCCAGTCGCATGGCGAGCACCGGCAGCAGCGACTGCCCGCCGGCCAGCACCTTGCCCTCGCTGCCGACCTCGCCGAGCACCGCGATCGCCTCGTCGACGGACCGGGGCCCGTGCCAGGTGAACGGGGGCGGCTTCATCTCCCCGATCCTGCCCCACGAGCCCCTCTGCTGTACGGCACGAACTGCCACGGAATGGGCGATTCTTCGGTCACAGCTGACGTCCGGATCACCATCAGCGCGGCCCGTGGCCGATGGGGTGAGCGCCGGAGGAGAAGGTGACCGTCGCTGGGCGCTCCCGCAGGGCGTCCACTTCACGACACACTGCTGGGATGGACCAGGACGAGGATCGCATCGATGCCTGACCCCCGCATCCGCTGGGTGGGCCCGACGCACGTCGAGATCGACGTCGGGTGGCACGGCGACATCGTGATCGACGAGCACGGCATCAGGCAGCGCGGACGCCACGTCCGATGGGCGGAGCTGCACTCGATCCATCCGGCCGCCGTCCGCGGCCAGGTGACCCTGATCGTGCGCACCGACCGGCGCCGGGGAAGCAGAGAGCTCGCGCTCGGTCGCGGTGGGCCGGATCCCCACGAGGTGCGGGCGGCGCTCCTCGCCGTCGCCGATGCCGCCGGCATCGAGTTCCCCGAGGAGCACTGGCTGGAACGGACGCTCGACCTGGCCGGAGGCCTCCGCACCGACACCACGGGCGCGGATGCCGTGCGCACCGCGGCCCGGGGCACGGTCTGGTACCTCGACCGTGAACCCGAGATCAGCGACACGGCCTTCGCGCTCAGCGCCCGGGTGGAGGTCGACCCGGAGGTACCCGCCGCCGAGCGGGCCGACTGGGCGATGGCCCGTGGTGGCGAAAGCGTGGCCGGCCTCACCGCCCTCGGACAACTCGGACCGATTCGGTGGCGAAGGACGCAGACGATCCGGGACTGATCCGCCGTGACGGTGTTCGCACGAGTCGAGGATCTTCGGTCACAGATCATGCCCACGCGGTTCGCGGGGCATCGTTCCGCGGTCATCCCGCCGTGGCATGGTGGGTCGATGCGGCGGTGCGGACGAGAACGTCGGCCGGAGACGGCCCGACCGCTCCGGGGTACCCCCGGGGTGCGCACAGTGCAGTTGGCACCACCGAGCAGGCACCCCATCTGCGCTCCGCGCAGGACGGTGCCCGCCCAGCAGGGATCGGTCGCCCAGCACCGCCGCATGCCATTCCCGTCCAGCCGGAGGACACCGCAGCCGGACCTCGCGGCGGCCCCATGACCTCGAACAATGCTCAGCGGCTCGCGACCACGCTGGCGGACGCCGCACTGGCCGGTGACTGGGACGCTGACCACCTGCGACTGAGCCTGTTCCGCGTGGTGGGGCGACGTCGGGCCTGGCTCAGGGACCTGGCCGCGGAACTACTCGAGGCCCATCCACGGCCCCCCGCGGACCGCCCCCGCGAGCTGGCCATGTTCATCCTGGCCAGCGCCGCATTCGAGCGCGCCCGAGTGGCGCCACGACCGCTCCCCGTTCCGAAACTCGTGCTGCCGGCGCCCACCTCGACCGTCCATCGGCCGTTCCGCACCCCCCGCATCGACGATGCGGGCGCACTGGCCGACCTGCTGGGCATCACCATCGCGGAACTCGACGCCCACGCCGACACCCGTCTCCGCGCGCGCCGGGCCCGATCGGCCGGGATCGCCCACTACCGCTACGAGTGGGTCAAGCGGTCGGCGGGTGCGCGGCTGCTCGAGGTGCCGAAACCACGGATGAGGACCTGCCACCGACAGATCCTCGACGAGGTACTCGCCCCCATCCCGGTGCATCCCGCCTGCCACGGATTCGTCCTGGGGCGGTCGGCGATCACCGGCGCTCGCGAGCACGTGGGCGCCCAGTTGGTGGTGACCTTGGATCTGGAGCACTTCTTCGCTTCGGTGACCGCAGCCCGGGTCTGGGGGGTGCTGCGTGCCGCCGGCTACCCGGAACCGGTGGCCCACCTGTTGACCGGACTCACCACCCACGCCACCCCGGTGGCCGTTCTCACGACCATGCCTGCCGGGCGGGACCCGTCGCGCGACTTCCGTCTTCGTCGCCGACTGGCCGCGCCCCACCTGCCGCAGGGTGCCTCGACCTCCCCTCAATTGGCCAATCTGGTCCTGTTCCCGCTCGACCGCCGGCTCGCTGCACTCGCCGAGTCCGCCGGGGCCACCTACACCCGCTACGCCGACGATCTGACGTTCTCCGGAACCCGACATGCACTGCGCGGCAATGCCTCTGGCCTGATCGCCGCCGTCGGCCGGATCGTGCGTGAGGAGGCGTTCCGGGTGCACCCCGACAAGACCCGCGTTCGACACGCACATGAACGGCAGAGCGTCACCGGGATCGTGGTCAACCAGCGCACCAACGTCGCCCGCAGTGAGTACGACCAGGTGAAAGCGGTGCTGCACGAGGCACGGCAGCGCGGTCCCGGCGCGGCGAACAGGACCGGACAGCCAGACTTCCGCGCCCACCTGCTGGGCCGGATCTCCTGGATCGCCTCCACCAACTCGGACCGCGGAGCGCGCCTCCGCGCGAGCTTCGAAGCCGTCGACTGGTCTGTCTGACGGCCCGACACAATCCGCCGCACCATCGTGCGCGTGCCGCAGAGTCGGTCCGCCCGATCAACGGTTGCGAACCCACCCCATGGACGGGCGTCAGCCCTCCTTGCCGCGAGCCTCCTTCACCGGTCGCCCGGAATCGTCCACGACGTCGCCGGTGGAGATCGCTGCTCCGCCGACGTAGCTCTTGCCGCCACCGAGGGGTTCCTTGAGCTCCTGCGGCGCGAGCCAGCGGGCGAGGTGGTAGCCGACGATCGTCACGATGGTGCCGAGCGCGATACCACTGAGGGCGAACTGCGAGCCGAAACCCATCGTGACGTTGCCGATGCCGCAGATGATCCCGGCGGCGATCGGGACCAGGTTGACCGGATTGCCGAAGTCGACCCGGTTCTCCTTCCAGATCTTGGCGCCCAACAGGCCGATCATCCCGTAGAGCACCACGGTGATCCCGCCGAGCACACCACCCGGGGTCGCGTTGACGATGGCACCGAACTTCGGTACCAGCCCCAACAGGATCGCCACGATCGCCGCCACGTAGTAGGCCGCCGTCGAGTAGACCCGGGTCGCCGCCATCACGCCGATGTTCTCGGCGTAGGTGGTGGTCGGCGACCCGCCGAAGGCGGAGGCGATCGTGGTGCCGAGGCCGTCGCCGAAGAGCGCGCGACCCATGTACGGGTCCAGGTCCTCGCCGGTCATCTCGGCGACCGCGCGGACGTGGCCGGTGTTCTCCGCGATGAGCGCGATGACGCCGGGCAGCGCGAGCAGGATGAAGTTCACCCCGAACGTCGGCGCGTGCATGGTCGGCAGTCCGAACCAGTCGGCCGCACCGACACCGCTCAGGTCGACCCGGTCGTGGGCGAAAGGTGTTGCCACGCAGTAGGGACCGGCGGCCGCACACTTCTCACCCGCCTGGTTCAACAGGCCCTGGCCCGGCAGCACAGAGGTGATCTGGCCGAAGACGCCATCGAAGAGCCACGACAGCAGATACCCGAAGATGAGCGCCAGGAAGATCGCGATCCGCGACCAGAAGCCGCGGAACGCGACCGCCGCGATGATCGTGAAGAGCGCCGTCAGCAGGGCGACCGTCATGTCCTGGGGCCAATAGGTGTTGGCCACCACCGGCGCCAGGTTGAAGCCGATCAGCAGCACGACAGCACCCGAAACCACCGGCGGCAGCAGGTTTCTGATCACCCGGGCTCCGACGAAGTGCACGATCAGGCCGACGATCGCCAGCACGACACCGGCCACCAGGATGGCTCCGGTGACGCTTCCGTTGTCGCCGCCGGCGGCCCGGATCGCGACCACGGCACCGACGAAGGAGGCTGAGGTGCCCAGATAGCTGGGGATCTTGTTCTGCACCACCAACAAGAAGATGATCGTGCAGACGCCGGAGAACATGATGGCCAGGTTCGCGTTCAGGCCCATGATCAACGGGAACACGAAGGTCGCCCCGAACATCGCCACGATGTGCTGGGCACCGATGCCGATCGTCTTCGGCCAACTCAGGCGTTCGTCCGGCTTGACCACCGATCCGGGCGGGGCATCACTGGGAACCACTTTCCAACCGAATGCCATGACGGATCCTCCTGGTCGAGGCGATGCACGGACCACTGAGCGGCCACGCCGGTGCTGGTGCTGTGGCAACCGGCGACCGCCGGTGGGTTGCGCGAACGCTAGCGCTGCACTGAACCGGACGGGCGGGTGGAATCTGCCAGATTCGGCTGTCCGGCGTTGTGGAGTCCACGCATCGGCCGCGCGTGCAGTCGCACTCCGGCGCGAGCCGAACGGATCAGGCCTGCAGCACCGGCGCCAGCACGAGCGAGTCGCGGTGCGCTGCCTCCCCCACCGGCGAGAGATCGACCTGGTCCGCACCAGCGTCCAGGTACTCCTGCACACGACGCGCGATCGCACCCGTGTCGCCGTGGGCGGTGATCCCGTCGATCACCCTGTCGGACCGACCGTCGAGCTCCTCCGCGGTAAATCCACAGCGCAGCAGGTTCTGTCGATACCCGTTGACCTGCAACAGGAAATCCAGCATCGGGCGGAGTGCAGCCCGCCCCGACTCAGCGGTGCCGGTCAGTGCAACCGGCAGTGAGACCACGAGTGCCACTGCCTCGCCGAGCGCGGCCCGAGTGGTCCGCACCCAGTCGGCCGTGACGAGCAGCGGCACAGCTCCGAGTGCTCGCTCGGCAGCGAGTCGCAGCTTGACCGGGCCCAGCGCAGCCAGGATGCGGCGATCAGCAGGAACTCCCGCACGGTCCAGCGAATCCAGGAACGCGCCGAGCTTCGCCAGCGCCCGCGACTGTTGCGGTCCACCGAGACCCACGAGGAATCGACCGGGATGGTGCTGCTCGGCGAGCCGGTACACCCGGATCACCTCGTCGGGACCGAAGACGTCCAGCGGAATGATCCCCGTCGCGATCACCGCTCGCTCGGTCGCCTGCAGGAGCTCCAGCACGAGATCGAGGGAGTGCAGACTCCCGCCGGCGATCCACAGCGCGCCGTAGCCGGCGGTCGCCAACTGCTGTGCCCGCTCGCCGTGCCGACCGTCTGTCCCGATGTCGACCGTGACCCCGTGCGCACCCCCGATGTGCTGGGCGACGATGCGGGCAGGACGGGGTCCGGAGGCAGTCATACCCGGGACGTTAGAAGCTCAAGGCGACTTCAGGTCAAGCAGTGTCCGCGCCCGTACCGGGGCCCAGTTCGGCCTGCCGGAGCGCGAGGAGTTCGGTGACCATCTCGTCGAGCGACTCGCGCCGCACGTCGAGCTGGCCGAAGGCCGGCGCGGCCAGCACCGGTCGGTCCTCCGACGCCGCATAGGCCGCGACGTCCTGCAGGCTGTCGGCCACCAGATAGCCGTCGGCACCGGCATCGACGGCCCGCCCCACCGGGCCGGGCAGCTGGACTCCCCAGGACGGATCGGTGATCTCGGCGACGACCACCCGGGCCTGGGGGAACTGCTGCTTGAGGGCGCCGATGGTCTGCGGGCTGACGACGGGTGCGATCACCAGATCCGCCGAGCGCGGCGCAGCGCGGATGTCCAACACCAGGAATGAGGGGCCCATCCGCTGCGCGAGCTGTTCTCGGGCGTCCTTCGAGAGCGGAGCGGCGACGGCGACGACCTTCAGCTCGGCCGCCGGCTCACTGTGCACCTCCGGGACGGCGTGATCTGCCCGACCCCCACGTTCAGCCATGCCCCCATGGTGGCACGGCTCTCCTCGCTCGCCCGAGATGTCCGGTTGACAGCGGCTGCGTGTCGGCCATACCTTCCTCGCAGGTCATGAGTTCCGACGCGCAGCCCTGGCTGGTCGGACGGCAACCCTCACGGATGTGGCGGGGTGCCCCAGGTGAGGACCCGGCACGAGCCCCTCGTGCAAGCACACCCGTCCGCTGCGATGCGGCTCGTCAGGAAGACCGTTGACATGACTGCACCCACCCCCGACGCCGCGTCCGGGTTCGACACCCGGCAGATCCATGCGGGCGCCTCTCCCGATCGCAGCCACGGCTCCCGGATCCCGCCGATCCACCTCACCGCCGGGTACGTGTTCGACAGTCACCAGCAGGCGCACGAGCGGTTCACCGGTGACGACACCGGCTACAGCTACTCCCGGCTGGGCAACCCGACCGTCGGCGTCGTCGAGCAGCGACTGGCAGACCTCGAGGGCGGGACCGACGCGATCCTGCTCGCCTCGGGTGCTGCGGCGACGAACGTGGCCCTGCTCGCGCTACTGGGTGCGGGCGATCACTTCTTGTCCTCCAGGGCGCTGTACCAAGGCACGGCCAACCTGTTCACAGAGAACTTCGCCCGATTCGGGATCGAGGTCGAGTTCGTCGACCATCCGTCCGATCCCGACGACTGGGCGCGTCGGATCAGACCGACCACTCGCCTGTTGTTCGCGGAGCCCATTCCCAACCCCACCAATGATCTGATCGACCTGGAGCTGGTGGCGGGCGTCGCACACCACCACGGTCTGCCGTTCGTCGTCGACAACACCCTGGCCACGCCGTATCTGCTGCGCCCGCTCGAGTGGGGGGCCGACGTGGTGATCCACTCCGCCTCGAAGTTCCTCACCGGTCAGGGCGCGGCATTGTCCGGCGTGGTCGTCAGCGGCGAGAGCTTCGACTGGGCCGCAGTTCCTGCACTGTTCCCACACCTCAACTCACCGTCTGCAGCGTTGCACGGCAAGAGCTTCACGCAGGTGCACGGCCGACGGGCGTTCTCCGCGTATGCCCGTGACGTCGTCTCCGCCAGGACCGGCGCGACGGTCTCGCCGTTCAACGCGTTCCTGCTCCGGCAGGGCCTGGAGACGTTGTCGCTGCGGATGCGGCAGCACTCCCGCAACGCGCTCGCCGTGGCGCAGTGGCTCGACGACCGCTCCGAGGTGCTGTCGGTGGACCATCCGGGGTTGGCCTCGAACGCTTTCCACGCTCTCGCCCGGAAGTACTTGCCGGCCGGCCAGGGGTCGGTGTTCACCTTCACCGTGGCCGGCGGCGAGGCTGGTGCTGCCGCCATCATCGGTGCGCTGCAGGTTTTCTCGCACATGACTCACATCGGCGACGTCCGCTCGCTGGTGCTGCACCCGTCGTCCACCACGCACTGGCTGCTCGACGACGCCGAGCGCACCCGACTCGGCATCCACGCCGGCACCATCCGCGTCTCCGTCGGGACCGAGGATGCCCGAGATCTGTTGGACGATCTGCAGCAGGCGTTCGACTCCGTCGCGCTGACTGAGCTCGGAATCGTTCAGTGGCAGAGCTTTCCAACCACGGATGCCGCGTCCTCGGTGGCGTCCGCGCAGTTCGCCGAGGTCAGCGCCCCGTGACGCGGCTGCAGCACTTCGGCTGGTTCTTCAGCCGCGGATTCGGACCGCAGGCCTGGGGCCGGGACGACTACCGCTGGAACTACCGGTGGGAGCGCCCGGACATCTACCAGCAGTCGGTCCGGACACTCGAGCAGGCCGGGATGGACCTGGTGATCATCGAGGACGCACCGTCGATCGGTCATCCGGGGACACTCGACCTGCGGGTCCGCGCGGCGTACGGCGGTCCGAAGCACGACCCGTTGTTGTTGGCGCCCTATCTGTTGGCGGCCACCAGCCACATCGGAGTCGTGCCCACTGTCAACGCCGGCACCGTCCACCCCTACCCGGCGGCGCGGCAGTTCGCGACGTTGGCCCATCTGGCTGCCGGCCGGTTCGGGATCAACGTCGTCACCGATGTCGGCAGCGCCCACCACTACGGGCTCGAGCGCCTCACCCACGACGGTGCCTACGACCGGGCCGACGAGTGGATGCAGGTGATCAGGGAGCTGTGGCACAGCTGGGACGACGGCGCGTTGATCGCCGACGTCGAGACCGGCCGGTTCGCCGACGGCGCGAAGATCCGGGCCCCCCGGTTCGACGGAGAGTACTTCCGCGCCGAGGGACCGCTCAACGCGCTGCCCTTCGGCGAGCTCGGCGACCCGGTGATCGTCTCTCCTGGCGGATCCCCGCGGGGCCTGCAGTTCGCCGGGAAGCAGTCGGACGTCCAGCTGGCCCTGGCGCCGATGGACGTCTCCGCCGTCAGGGGGTACCGGGAGAAGGTCCTGCAGGCAGCCACCGAAGCCGGCCGCAGCGCCGCCGACATCCGGATCCTGTTCGTCATCAAACCGGAGATCGTCGCCGACAGCGAGACCGTCGACCGGGTGGTGGCAGCATCCCGCGAGCCGTCCGAAGCCGACCTGATCCGGGTACTGGAAGGTCATTCCAGCGATCTGGAGACCAATCTGATCGATGTCGGGCTGGACACCGTCGTCGATCCCGGCTTCTTCGCCGAGCACGTCTCCCGTGGCAGCATCCGCGCCCTGCTGGGCGACGGCACAGCCGGCTGGCCGACGTTGCGGGAGGCCGGAACCCGTTTGGCGCGCAAGGGGAAGATCGCAGACCGGGAGGGTCTGGTCGGTACGGCCGACCAGGTGGCGGACTTCATCGAGGAGTTCGGCAAGGTCGCCGACAACGACGGCTTCATCTTCTCCGGCGACCTGCACCCGACGACGCTGTACCGCATGCTCGGCGACCTGGTGCCGATCTTGCGCCGAAGAGGCTTACTGCGCAACGAGTTCGGCGCCGGCGGCTTCCGTGCCAACCTGCTCGACTTCTGACCGGCGGCGACGATCTGACAGGGTCTCGACGCGCTCGTTCCTCGCTTGCTCCCTGTCCTGAGCGACGAAGGAGTCGAAGGGGACCAGCGTGACCTTCGGTGATCGAGCGACGCAGGAGTCGAGATCCCGTTGTGTCACAACCGGCGGGCCGATCTGACGGGGTCTCGACGCGCTCGTTCCTCGCTTGCTCGACCAGCGGAGCAGACGCTCGCTCGACCAGCGCGGCTCTCGCTGATCGAGCGACGAAGGAGTCGAAGGGGACCAGCGGAGCCGACGCAGCCCGCCGGTGATCGAGCGAGGAACGAGTCGAGATCCCGTTGTGTCACAACCGGCGGGCCGATCTGACGGGGTCTCGACGCGCTCGTTCCTCGCTTGCTCCCTGTCCTGAGCGACGAAGGAGTCGAAGGGGACCAGCGGAATTGGCAGTGATCGAGCGACGCAGGAGTCGAGATCCCGTTGTGCCACAGCCGGCCCCGATGCAGCCCGTCGATGATCTGACAGGGTCTCGACGCGCTCGTTCCTCGCTTGCTCCCTGTCCTGAGCGACGAAGAAGTCGAAGGGGACCACCGGAGCCGACGCAGCCCGCCGGTGATCCAGCGAGGAACGAGTCGAGATCCCTGTGTGCCACAGCCGGTCTCGTCCAGCGTCAGGCCAGTAGCTGGTGCTGAGCCAACTGGCGGTAGAGATCGTTGCTGTCGAGCAGTTCGGTATGGGTACCGATGGCAGCCACCCGCCCACGGTCCAGCACGACGATCCGGTCGGCGTGGATCACGGTCGCCAGTCGATGCGCGACGATCAGCACGGTCCGCCGGGAGGCAACGGACGCGATGGCCGCGGTGAGGGCCTGCTCCGTCCGTGAATCGAGGCTGGCGGTCGGCTCGTCCAGCAGCAGCAGCGGCGCCTCGGTGATCAAGGCCCTGGCGATGGCCAACCGTTGTCGCTCGCCGCCGGAGAGGCCGGCCCCGTCGTCCCCGAGTACGGCATCGAGCCCGTCCGGGTACTCCTCCACCCGCGCCAGCAGATCCACCGCTGCCAGCACCTCACGGCAGCGGACGTCGTCGGCCGCCGGCGCTGCCAGCACGAGGTTGTCGCGGATCGTGCCGGCCAGCACGGGAGCATCCTGTTCGACGTAGCCGATCCGGGACCGCACCACGCTGCGCGGCAGCGCACGCAGGTCCACGCCGTCCATCCGGATCGAGCCGGCCGTCGGATCGTAGAACCGCTCCACGAGCGCCAGCAGCGTCGACTTGCCCGCTCCGGAAGGTCCGACCACGGCGGTCGTCGATCCGCGGGGAACGGTGAAGCTCACCTCCCTGAGCACGCTCCGATCGGCCTGGTAGCGAAAATCGACGCCGGTGAAGGTGATCTCGACACCCCCGCTGCGCACCGCGGCCGGCGGAGCGGACCGGCGGTCCGCGGGCTCGTGGTCCTGCTCTGCCGGGACGGCCAGGATCTCGTCGATCCTGGCCAGGGCGCCCAGTGCCGCCCTGACCGTGGTCACCGCCCCGAAGAACTGTCCGAGTGGCATCAGCATCATGAACAGGTACAGCACGAACTGCACCAGGTCGGCGACGCTCAGCACGCCGGCGGCCACCCGGTAGCCACCCAGTCCGAGCACCGCGAGGAACGATCCCTGCACGGCGAGTCCGCTGATCGGCCACAGCAGCGCACCGATCCTGGCCACCCTGACCCCGAAGTCGTACGCGCTGGTGGCCTCGGCTCCGACCCGGTCGATTTCCCGTTCGGTGGCTCCGGCCGCGCGGATCGTGCGTACCCCCGACACCCCGCGCTCCACCCCGGATGCCAACCGCCCCACCGCGTCCTGCGCCGAGCGGGTCAACCGTTGGATGCGTCCGGACACGACGATCACGCTGGCCGCTGCGACCGCCACCACGGCGAGCGTGATGCCCAGCAGCACCGGGTCGATGAACACCATGGCCACCAGGGAACCGAGGAAGACCACCCCGCCCCCGAGCGCGTCGACCAGCCCGCCGGTGAGTGCGGTCCGGACCATTGTGGTGTCCGAGCCGACCCTGGACACCAGGTCCCCCGCCCGACGGGTGTCGTAGACGGCGATCGGCAGGCGCAGCAGGTGCGACACCAGCCGGCGACGCGCAGACAGCACGACCCCCTCCGCAGTCCGTTCCAACAGGAACTGCTGGATGGCCCCGGCGACCGCCGCGCCGAGCACGGCAGCCACCAGCCAGGAAGCTGCCGTGCTCAGCGAGCCCGAACCGCCGACGGAGGAGATGATGCGCTGGATCAGGAGCGGTTGCAGCAGGGTCAGGCCCGCCCCGGCCAGCGACATCACGACGATGACGACGAGCACCCGACGGTGTTCGGCGAGGTATCCGATCAGGCTGCGCAACGGCGCCGCCGGGATCTCCGGTGTGTCCGGTCGCGCCTCGGCCTCCAGCACCCCGGATCCTCCCGAGGGCTCTCGCGCCCCGGCCCCTCGCGCGCCTGCCGGGGGCAGCTCCACCACCGGTGTCTCAGCCACGGGAGAATCTCGATCCACCGTGCTTGTGGTGGACTGCCTGACGGCTCACTCCGAGAGCGCCGGCGATCTGCGCCCAGGAGAGGCCGGCGACCCTTGCCCGGCGGACCGCGACCGCCTCCAACCCGGAGATCTCCTGCTGCATCGGCGGGATGGCGCGCAACGCCACCAGCGGATCGGGGTTTCCCGCAGCGTCGATGAGTTGCTGCAGCGTCTGACTCTCCATGGAACCTCCGTCATCGGCGTGTCAATTCAGATTGACACCCATCTGACGTCAACGCAAGTTGACGGGCTGGCGGTCCGTCGCAAGTCCGCATCCCGCCCACTCGATCAGACTCGCTAGCCAAATATCGGACTGACACTAGACGGGCAGATACAGTCCGATCGTGGATCCCATCAAGAACCCGTACGCCCCCGGCGCCGGCCAACGCCCACCCGAACTCGCTGGACGCGACGACCAGCTCGACGCCTTCGGGATCACCCTGCAGCGGGTGGCGCACGGGCGTCCCGAGCGGTCGGTCGTGCTCACCGGACTGCGCGGGGTCGGCAAGACGGTATTGCTGAATGCTCTGCGCTCGGCTGCGGTCCGCGCCGGCTGGGGTACCGGTAAGTGGGAGGCGCGACCGGACCAACGTCTGCGTCGCCCGTTGGCCGCTGCGCTGCACACGGCGGTGCGGGAACTGGGCCGGTCGGAGCGCACCGACACCGATCACGTCCTCGGGGTGCTCCGCTCGTTCGCGCAGCGGGATGCCATCGATGCGGGTGGCAAGGTGCGGGATCGCTGGTCGATCGGCATCGATGTTCCCGCCGTCGCGGGCCGCGCCGATTCCGGTGACATCGAGATCGATCTGGTCGAGTTGCTCACCGAGATCGGCGGCGCCGCAGCGGATCTCGGACGCGGGGTCGGTCTGTTCGTCGACGAGATGCAGGACCTGCACCCGGACGACGTGTCGGCGCTGTGCGCGGCCTGCCACGAGATCAGTCAGGCGGGTCTGCCGGTGCTGATCGTCGGTGCGGGGCTCCCCCACCTGCCCGCGGTGCTGAGCGCGGCGAAGTCCTACAGCGAGCGACTGTTCCGCTATGCCCGCATCGATCGGCTTCCCCGCGAGGCGGCCGACCGAGCGCTGCAATCACCTGCGCTGCAGGAACAAGCAGCGTTCGACGATGCGGCACTGACGGCCATGTACGAACTGACCAGCGGCTATCCCTACTTCATCCAGGCCTACGGCAAGGTCGCCTGGGACGCAGCCCCCGGTTCGCCGATCACCGCCGCCGACATCGTCGTCGCCGCGCCGAGCGCCGAGGCCGAGCTGGCGGTCGGGTTCTTCGGATCCCGGTACGAGCGGGCCACCCCCGGGGAACGTGAGTACCTGCGGGCGATGGCCGATGCCGCGGCTGCACTCGAGCCCGCCGAGCTGGACGACGTGCGTTCCGTCCCCACCTCAGCGGTCGCGGACCTGTTGGGTCGCAAGCCACAATCACTCTCGCCGGCCCGTGACGCACTGCTCAAGAAAGGCCTCATCTACTCCGGCGAACGCGGGCGGATCGCCTTCACCGTGCCGCACTTCGGCCAGTACCTGCTGTCGGTGGGCTGATGACCGCGGACGTGGGCCGAGTCCCGTCATCCGGTGCCGACGCCGTCGCCGGCGGGCACGCGTGGGTACAGACGCCCCGACTCGCTCGCAGAACCCGTCCCCAGCGACGATCTTTCGCCGGAGGGTGGCAACTTGCTCGCACTGGCGACCGCTTCTGTGAGCACCCCCGGTCGACCGACCAGGATCGGCGCGACGATCGATTCCCCGGCAGCGGTGACCGTGACCTGGTGTGGGTAGACCTCAGGTGATGGACGCGCACACCGCTGGCCCGGAGACGCTCTGGGATGTCGCGATCGTCGGCGCCGGACCTGCGGGTGCGGCGGCAGCGCTCGCCGCCCTGAAGGCGCGTCCCGACGCCTCGGTGCTGCTGCTCGACGCCGCGGAGTTCCCGCGCGACAAGGTGTGCGGTGACGGCGTCGCACCCCAGGCCCTGGACGTGCTCGGCGCCCTCGGCGTCGATCTCGACGAGCTCGTCGCCGGCACCGCACCGATCACCTCGCTGGATCTGGTCTCCCCCAGCGGTGTCCGCGCCTCCGGTGCGTTCGCCCGGCCCGCCCGGGTGATCCCGCGAAAGCTGTTGGACGAACGGCTGGTCCGTGCGGCGCTCGCCGCCGGCGCGCAGCTGGCCCGCTGCCGGGTGCGATCGATTGTCCGCCGCGGCGATCACGTCCTGGTCGCCGACTCATACCGGGCACGGGTCGTCATCGGCGCCGACGGAGCCGAATCGGTGGTGCGCCGCACGAGCGGAGCGGCACCGGCGCCCGCCGGAACGGTGGCCGTGGCGGTCCGCGGCTACGTCGCCGCCGATCCGTGGCCGGCCGGCCGGCAACTGCTGCGGATGGCCACCGCGGATTGGCCCGCCTACGCGTGGGCGTTCCCGGTGGGCGACGGCACCGCCAACGTGGGTTACGGCCAACTGCTCACCGGAACGCCACCCAGTCGCGCCCACCTCACGCAGCGACTGGGTGAGCTGTTGCCCGACGCCGCCGGTGCGCAGGTGCGAGGTCACCGGCTGCCGCTGTCGACCGGACGCCCGGACTACGGCCACGACCGGGTGCTGCTGGTCGGGGACGCGGCCTCGTTGATCAACCCGCTCACCGGCGAGGGCATCTACTACGCGGTCGTGTCAGGCTCGCTCGCCGGCGTCGCGGCGCTGGCCGCAGACCCCGTCGCGCAGTATCGACGGTCGATGCGGACGGCCCTGGACAAGCACCTGCGCCAGAGCGATCTGGTGAACAAGGCCACCCGACGGTCAGGCTTCGTCGACGTCGCGACCGCAGCGGCCGGCTCCGACCGGCGGCTGTTCGCCTCCCTCGTCGAGTTCGGCCTCGCCGACGGGCGACTCGGCGCGCGCGATCTGGTCGCACTGCTCAGGGCGTGCGCCGCTTCCCCCGCTGGGGTCGTGCGGTGCTGACCGACGCAAGCTACGGAACCGGCCACGGACCGAGCACCACCGGGCGGAAGCCGGCGGGTGGAGGGCGGCGAGCAGCGTCACCGCGATGATCCCCACCGGGAACGCCATCGGGAACGAGGCGGTGGCGCCCAACAGGCCGACCAGTACATCGACACGGCCGGGCGATCAACCGGATGTCGCCGCAGACATGAACTCCTGCATGCGCTCCCGGGTTCCCGCCACCGCACCGAAGTGCACTGCCACCGCGTCGGCCCCCGCCTCGCGGTAGGCATCGACCTGTTCGATCACCGCCCGGACGGGTGACGACCCGTCCCAGGAGATCCGAAGCGCGGCAGCAACCGTCCGCCCGCGGGCGAGCTCGGCCAGCACGGCCCGGCGCTCCCGGAAGGCATCCACATCGGCCGGCAGTCCCTGCCAGACGTCACCGAACCGCGCGGCCCGCCGCAGCGCCGCAGTGCTGTTGCCGCCGACCACGATCGGCACCGGCGTCGTCGGGACCGGGGCGAAAGTGCCCTGCTCGTAGGAGAACCGCCTGCCGGTGTACGGAGCCCCGTCACCCGACCACAGGTGCCGCAGCAGCGCGAGCGCGTCGTCGGTGACGGCGCCGCGGGAGGAGAATTCGGCGCCAACGGCGGCGAACTCGGGTTCGGCCCAGCCGGCACCCACCCCGAGGCTCAGCCGGCCCGCCGACAGCTCCTGCACCGTCGCCACCTGCTTGGCGAGCACGAACGGGTTCCGCAGCGGGACGACCACCACCGAGGTGCCGAAGCGGATCCGCCGGGCGACCGCGGACAGATGGGCGATCGTCACCAGCGGCTCGTAGACACCGCCGAATGCCGATCCGTACTCGCCGGGCGGCAGGATGTGATCCGGCAGCCAGGCGGTGCCGAAGCCGAGATCCTCGGCGGCCTGCGCCAGCTCGACCAGCGTGCCGACCCCCATCGAGGGTGATTCGTCCGGTAGCACGACCTGTAACTCCATGGTCGGGGCAACTCCGACCCGGGGATCTGCATTCCCCGCGGGAGGGAACCTGGTGACACGATCGAGTCCATGAGCGCCCCGGGTCTCGATCAGCTCCCACCCGATGACGCGCCGCCGCTGGATGCCAACGGCCGGGAGCAGTCGATCCGCGACATCGTGTTTGCCCGGCCCATCGGCTATCGGCCCTTGCAGATGGACCTGTTCCTCCCGGCCCCGCAGAACCGGCCCGCTCCGCTCGTCGTGCACCTGTACGGCGGCGGGTTCGCGATGGGCTCACACCAGCGCGACCCATTCGGGTCGTATCTCACCGCCGTGCCCTCACTCCCGAGCGGGAAGGAATCCGGGCTGTCAGGCGTGGCAAGGGGATGATGCAGGTATGCACGTCCAACTGCTGTACTTCGACGAGTGCCCCAACTGGCAGCTGGCCGACGCGCGCCTGCGTGAGGCGCTCGAGACCCTCGCCCTGCACCTCGAGGTGGAGAAGGTCCTCGTGACCACCCCGGAGCAGGCCGACCTCTGGAACTTCCGTGGCTCGCCGACGGTCCTCATCGACGGCCGCGACCCCTTCGCCCAGCCAGGTGAACAGGTCGGACTGTCGTGTCGGCTGTACCGGACCCCTGACGGAATCGCCGCCTCCCCCACCGTGAACCAGCTGGTCGAAGCCCTGTCCCACCCATAACGCTCCGCACCGAGGAAGGCCCAGCCCGCCTACACCCTGAATTGCGCTGAGCCGGCAGAACCCGGCCACCTGCTGAGTTGCGTCGGAAAGCACCGCCGGTCGGTCACCTGTGCCGTCAGTTGTGGGCGACGCGCATCTGCCAGACGTGCAGCGCGACGGTGAGATCGGCGCGCAGCCGCGCATCGTCGGTGAACGGTCCGATCAGCCGCTCCAGCTTGCCGATCCGGTAGCGCAGCGTGTTGTAGTGGAAGTGCAGTCGTCGGGCGGTCTGGGCGACGTTGAGGTTCGTGTCCAGCAGCACCTGCAGGGTCCGGCGCAGTTCGTCGTTCTCCACGTCGCCCTCCGGGTGGGCCAGCGGGCCCAGGGTGTCGACCAGGAACGAGCGCAACTCGGCGGAATCCGGCACCAACGACAGCAACCGGTACAGACCCAGGTCGTCGAATCGCGCCACCGATCCCGGGCCGGCCAATCGCCGTCCCACCCGCACCGCCTCCCAGGCCTGGGCATAGGCGGTGGCGAGCCCGGCCACCCCGGCCACCACCCGCGACACCCCGAGCACACCGTCGAACGGCAGACCGGGAACCGCGAGTCCGGTACGCAGCTCAGCCATCCGCTCGACGTCGGGCACGGTGCCGTCGGGCGCGTGCAGCACCGCGACCGCCTCCATCGCGAAGGTCGCCGAGGCGGCCGCCGGATCCATCCGACGAACCCGGGACGTCCAGGCGGCGGCAAGCTGGGCCGCCCGGCGGCGCCGATGCTGATCGTCCTCGTTCGCGGCCCCTGCGACCACCACCACCAGCGGCCCCGTCAGATCCCAGCCGAATCCCTCCGCACCTGAACGTGCCGCCGTCTCTGACTCCCTGCCGGACAACACATCCCGGAGGAAGTCACCGCGATACTTGGTCTCGACCGCGGCCACCGCGAGCTCGCGGGCCACCACGAGGGCGGCGACCGTTGCGGCCCGCTCCAGCGTGATGACGTCCTGACCGTCCCACTCACCGGCCGTGCGGATCGCGATCAGGTCACCGTGGTCCTCGGCAGCGACGACGGAAGCAACGAGCGCACGAACCCCGCCCGTGAGCGTGTGCGATCCGTGCGGGTAGCCCGCGGTACGGAACTGGGCATCATCGTCGAACAGCACGTCCGCGGCGGGTGGGAGTTCGGCTCCGGCGGCCGCTGTCACCCGGCCACTGCGGTCTACGTGGATGACCCCGACGCCGTCGGCGGCATCGCCGAGTTGGTCCGGGAGCGCCTGCAGGACCTCCGGCAGACCACCTCCGTGCAACACGATCTCGAGCAACGCCTGGTGCGCCGCTGCGGCGCGGGACAGCGCAGAAGCCTGGCGTCCCAACACTTCCGACAGCACCTGGTTGAGGATCACGTCGAATCCGACGCCGTCCGGCACCAGCAGCAGCGGGAATCCCAGGCGGTCGGCCTCGGCGATCATCGCCGGCGGCAACTCCTGCAGGTAGCGACCCGGCTTCACCGCGAACGCGGCCAGCCCGCGCTCGTGAAGTGCCGCCACCAGGGTCGTCATGGCCCCGGGATCAGAACGCAGCGGATAGCCGGTGGTGAGTAGCAACTCGTCCGCACGCGTCCAGGGCAGGACGTCCGGCACCTCCATGATGTTGACGAACCGGATCATCCGGTCCAGACCGGCTGCGCCGGCGACCACCTCGAAGCCGTCCAGCACCGGCAGGCTCAAGGCTTCGCGCACGGTGATCCCGCGGAGCATCTCGCCGACGGTCGACACGCCGGTCCTGCCGTCCGTCCGGGCAGGGCCGGAGCCGGACGAGCCGCGGCGTGCGATCGTGCGAGCTGTCGACCGGGGCCGGGCAGGCGTGTCCGAAGTGGTGATGTCGTGCTCCTCGCTGCGCAGCCCCCGCTGGATGAACCCGATGATCTCAGCAGAAACAACGGGGTCCACGCCAGATGGTCGTCAACAGTTGTCATGAAGGGGCCCTGCGTGCCCGTCTACCGTCGGCCGGGTGACGATGGGTGGACGGCAGCCGCCGATGCCGACGGGAGCGGCCGCAGCCGACTACCTGGCCGAGCTGCTGCGCGGACCCGAGCGCGCGGGCGAGGTGGTGGCGGTCCGCAGCCGCGCTGCGCTGGCAGCGATCGACACCGGAGGCGGAGCCCGGCTGATCGCCATCACGTCCGCCGCGAATGCGACGCGAACTGCAAACACCCTCCTGCTCACCGAGGTCGCTCCACCGGAACCAGGCAGCCGGGTGCAGGTCGGTGCCGGGACGCTGTCGGTCGATGGCAGACGGCACCGGATCCTGCGGTACTGGCCGAGCGGGACCGCCCCGCAGCCGGTCGATCCGGACGCACCACAGCAGCTGGCGCAGCTGACCTCCACCGCCGTCCGCGGGCTCAGCACCGAGACCGTGTTTCCGCTACTCACCGCGTTGGCAACCGGCTCGCGTCTCGTCGAGGCGGCCCGATCGTTGGTCGGGCGCGGCCCCGGATCCACCCCCGCGGGTGACGACGTCCTGGCCGGGGTCGCCCTGGCCCTGCGGATGACCGACCGCCCTGGATTGCTGGGGCAGCTGCGCGGCGCGATCACCCCTGACCTGCACGACCGCACGACGGCGCTGTCCGCGGACCTGCTGCGTGCCGCACTGGCCGGCCATGCTTCACCCGAGGTCCGCTCGCTGCTGCTCACCCTGCGGCCGGGAGCGAGCCACGAGCACCGCAGGCGAGCTACCCAGGCCGTACTGGGGTTGGGGAGCACGTCCGGCGCGGACCTGCTGCTGGGACTGACCGGGGCGCTGATTGCTGCGGCACCGGCCGCCGCCCACGCCGCGCGCGACATCGGACCCCGGCCCGACCCGACCTCCATGCACCCCAGGCAGACCGGAAGGATGGCCACCCGATGAGTTCGACCGAGACCACGGCGACGACCTCGCACGAGCGGGTGGAGTTCCGTCCCGGCAGCTACCACGACTCGGTGACGTTGCTGCGGGTCGCCCAGGCGGCGGCGAGCACGGCTGGGGTCAGCGCAGCCCAGGTGGCCATGGCCACCGAGCTGAACGTCGAGCTCACCCGCGGGCTGGGCTTCACGGTGCCGGAAGAAGTCACGCCGCAACAGCTCATCGTCGCGATCCGTGCCGTGGACGACGCGGCGCTGACCGCGGCGCTCGAGGCCGTCGACGGTGCCCTGGCAGCTGCCTCCGCACCGGCTCCGGGCGCGCGAGCCGATCTCGAACCACCGCGCACCGTGCGGTCCGCGGCCCGCAGCGAACCGGATTCGACGATCACCCTGCTCTCCGTTCCGGGTCAACAGGTGCTGGCCGAGGGACTGGATGCGATCGCCGCCGGCAAACACCTGATGATCTTCTCCGACAACGTCCCCGTTGCCGACGAAGTGCTGCTCAAGCGGCGGGCCGCCGAAGCCGGCGTGCTGGTGATGGGCCCGGACTGCGGAACCGCCATCATCGCCGGAGTGGGCCTCGGGTTCGCGAACGTGTTGGGCGGCAGCACATCCGGTCCCGCTGTCGGGATCATCGCAGCCTCGGGCACCGGCGCCCAGCAGCTGAGCTGCCTGTTGGATGCGGCGGGCGTCCGGGTCTCGCACGTACTGGGCCTGGGTGGTCGCGACCTGTCGGAGGCGGTGGGCGGGGCCAGCGCGCTGACCGCCCTGCAGCTGCTCGAGGACGATCCAGGGACCGACCACATCGTCCTGGTGTCGAAGCCGCCGCATCCCGCGACCGCACAGAAGGTGTTGGCCGCGGCTGCCTCGCTGCGCACCCCGGTCAGCACCGTTCTGTTGGGCACGGGCAACCCCGACATCACCAGTGCCGTCGAGGTGCTGCTGGCCACCCTCGGTGTGCCGACACCGAACTGGACGGAGTGGGGCACCGACCGCAAGATCGCCGCCGACACCGGCGATCTGCGCGGACTGTTCGCCGGCGGCACGCTGGCCGACGAGGCGATGATCGTCGCTGCCGCGGCGCTGGGAAGCATTCGTTCGAACATCCCCCTGCGACCCGCGGACGCGCTGCCGACCGAAGCACTGCAACCCGGACGTCCGGTGCTCACCGGCCAGGGACACGTCGTCGTCGATCTCGGTGACGATGCGTTCACCCTCGGCCGTCCGCACCCGATGATCGATCCGTCCGTCCGGCTCGGTCTGATCGCCGATCAGACCGCCGATCCACAGGTACGGGTGATCCTGCTCGACGTGGTGCTGGGCCACTGCGCAGAACCCGACCCGGCAGCCGGTCTGGCACCTGCGATCCGCGCCGCCGTCGACCGCGATTCCGCGCTCGACGTGGTGGTCTCCTTGTGCGGCACCGAATCCGATCCGCAGGATCTACGCCGGCAGGCCGAGGCGCTCGTCGCCGCCGGCGCACGCGTGTACACGTCCAACTCCGCAGCGGCCCGCAACGCTGCCACGATCGCCCGAGGAGGCGTCCGATGAGTCCTGCCGATCTGCTCGGTACTCCACCGTCCGTGCTGGCCGCCGGGGCACATCTACTCACCGAGGCCCTGCAGAGCCAGGCTGTTCCGGTGCTCGATGTCGATTTCCGGCCGTCGGAGACGTCGGACGACGTCTCGGCCGCACTGCACACGGTGCTCTCGGATCCGCGCCGCCCCACTGCCGATGCCCGTGCCCTCGCAGCGATGATGGGCGTCCGTGCGCTGCTGGTCGACGTGTTGCCGGCATCGGAGGCGTTGGGTCTGCAACCCGGACAGTTCCTGCACGCCGGGCCGCCGCTGCAGTGGGAGCGGGCATCGGGACCGATGCGAGGCGCCCTGATCGGTGCGATGCTCTTCGAGGGACTCGCCACCTGTGCAGCAGAGGCTGAGGCGAAACTTGCTGCGGGCGAAGGTGTTTCGTTCTCACCGTGCCACGAGCACCGTACCGTCGGCCCGATGGCCGGGGTGGTCTCACCGTCGATGTGGATGTTCCGGCTGGTGGACGCGAACGACCCCGAACGCGTGGCCCACTGCTCGCTCAACGAAGGTCTCGGCAAGGTGCTCCGCTACGGCGCCTACGGACCCGAGGTGATCACCCGGCTGCGCTGGATGGCCGACATCCTCGGGCCTGCTCTCGCTTCCGCGGTCCGCGGCACGATCGCCGGTGGCCGTGAGATCGACATCACGGCCATCGTCGGCCAGATGGTGCAGATGGGCGACGAGGGGCACAACCGCAACCGGGCCGGCACGCTGATGTTCCTGCGCGAGATCCTCCCGGCGCTCATCGACTCGGGGCTGCCGACCGCAGACGTGGCTCAGGTGGCCGCGTTCGTGTCCCGCAACGACCACTTCGCCCTCAACCTGGTGATGCCGTGCGGCAAGTTGATGGGTGACGCCGCTGCCGGGATCCCCGGATCTGCGGTGGTGACGGCGATGTGCCGCAACGGAACGGATTTCGGGATCCGGGTCTCCGGCACCGGGGATGCCTGGTTCGCTGCTCCGGCCAACACACCGCAGGGCCTGTTCCTGGCCGGCTTCGGGCCGGACGACGCCAACCCGGACATCGGTGACTCGGCGATCACCGAGACGATGGGGATCGGCGGCATGGTGATGGCCACGGCTCCGGCAATCGTCCGGTTGGTCGGCGGGGCGGTGCCGGATGCGCTGGCCGTCACCCGACGGATGTACGAGATCACCCTGGGTGAGAACCCGGCCTTCGCGGTCCCGATCCTCGAGTTCCGCGGCGCTCCGACGGGGATCGACGTCACCCGGGTGCTCCGGACCGGGATCGCCCCGCAGATCAACACCGGCATGGCCGGCCGGGTTGCCGGCACCGGTCAGGTCGGCGCCGGTCTGGTGACGCCGCCGATGGACTGCTTCGAGCAGGCGATCATTGCGCTGGCCGCGGCGGTGCCGTCGACCTGATCCGGTCGCGTCGTCTCGCAGTTCCTCACCCCGGGTGGCGGACGGTGGACTTCCGGCGCACCGCCGCCGCGTTGTCCCCGGACGGCACCGTGGCCCGCTCGTCGGGCCCGGTCGACGCCACCGCCGTTTCGCGGTGCACGTCCGCAGACAGCCCGCGGGCTGCCGCGATCGTTGCCAGGGTGTCCCCGAGCTGCCGGATCTGATCGGGGGTCAGCGGCGCGACGAAGGCGAGCTCATGACGTTCCGCAACCGCGCGCAACCGCCCCAGCAGCTCGCGCCCGCGATCGGTCAGCGCGATCTCATGGTTGCGGCGATCGCCGGCGCTCCGTCGACGCTCGACGAGGCCGCCGGACTCCAACCGATCAAGGACGGCAACCACCCGGCTCGGCCCCACACCCAGCTGAGTGCTGACCGACCGCTGATTCACCACCGGAGCGCGGCCGACGAGACGCAGCAAACCGGCCTCCGACGGCGAGATCCCCAGTTCCCGTACGGCGCTGTCGAAGGCTGCTGCAGCAGCAGAGCCCAGCTGGGACAGCAGGAAGGCGATCCGGCGGTGCGGCTGCGGCGCAGTCATGCCACCACGCTATAGCACTTGCGGAATCATTCACCTTGTGTACGGTTCAGGCCATGACGCAAATGAGCACTCCTGCCTCCCGAGCACCGCTCGGCCCCCACCCCGGTTGGCTGATGACGCTCAGCCTGGCGTTCCTGGTGGCGAGTCTGGCCGTCACGGCGATCCTCACCGGGGGAGAGTTCATCCCCTCACCGTCCGGTCCGGCCGCGACCGTCAGCGCGTTCTACCTCGAACAACGCGACGCGGTGCGGATCGCAGCACTCCTGCAACTCGCCTCAGCAGTCCCGCTCGGAATCGGGACGGCGGCCTTCCACGCACGGCAACATCGTCTGGGCATCCGCGTTCCGGGACCGACCATCGGACTGGTCGGCGGCACCGTCGCGGCCGTCCTGCTGATCATCTCGGCCTGCGTCACCTGGACCTTGGGAAGCTCGGACGGCGGCGCCGTCCCCGGGTCGATCGACACCCTCGCGCACCTCTCCTTCGCCACCGGCGGTTTCGCCCACGTGATCGGTCTGGGCCTGCTGGTGGCCGGGATCGCCGTTCCCGGGCTGCTGCTCGATCTGATGCCGCGGGCCCTCTGTCTCGCAGGAATGGCGGTGGCCCTGCTGGCCGAATTGAGCATCCTGTCCATGGTTGCCGATCCCTTGCAGATACTCATTCCGGTGGGCCGGTTCGGATCCCTCGTCTGGTTGGTGGTCGCCGGCTTCCTGATCCCCCGCCAACGCCAGGACGGCCCGTCGTGACGACACCCGGGCCCTCCGACCTGCGGGGGCGTTCGGCCCTCGTCATCGGAGCCAACGGCGGGATCGGTGCTGCCATCGCCCATGAGCTCGGTGCGGCCGGCGCCAGGCTCACCATTGCCTCGCGCGATCGCGGCCGGCTCGAGGACCTGCGGAGCGAGCTCGTCGGCGCCGGCTACGTGTGCCGCGCCGTGCCCGTCGACGTCACGCAGGACGACCAGGTCGCGGCGTTGGTCCGCATCGCAGCGGAAGACGGTCTTGACGTCGCGGTCAACAACGTCGGGGTCGCCCACCCGCCGGCACCGCTGCAGCACCTCGACCTGGATGTGGTGGACCAGGTTCTCGCCGTCACTCTCCGCGGGGTGTTGGTGTCGATGAAGTACCAACTCGGTGCGCTGCAGGACGGCGGCTCACTTGTCAACGTGGTCTCCACCGCCGGCCTGACCGGCGCCCCGGGGATGTCTGCCTACGTCGCCGCGAAGCACGGGGTCGTCGGCCTCACCAGAACTGCGGCGCTCGACCACGCCGACCGCGGGGTCCGCGTCAACGCGGTGGCACCTGGCGCGATCGACTCCGGACCCATCACCGCACTGGACGAGACGGTCCGGAACCGGGTCGGAGCATCCGCACCTCTCGGCCGACTGGGTCTGGCACGGGAAGTGGCCGCCGCGGTCACCTGGCTCGCTTCGCCGCTCGCTTCCTTCACCACCGGCGCCATCCTCTCGGTGGACGGCGGTAAGGGTGCCCGCGGCGCATGAGGGTCCGCGGGCCGGGATCCATTTCTCCGAACGGCCAGGACAGGACGGCAACAATTGCTGGCGTCCTGCTCCGTGAACACGAAGCTGAAGACCGCCACCCCTGCCCTCCTCGCCGCCGCGACCCTGTTCCTGGCCGCCTGCGGCTCGGACGAGAAGCCCGCCCAGGCGACACCGCCGGCCACCACGGCCCCCGCCGTCGCATCCTCGACGGCTGATTCCACCACCTCCGGCTCTCCGACGACCGAATCGTCCACGACCGAATAGTCCACCTCCGAGCCGACGGCATCGTCGGAGTCGCCCACCTCGTCCGAGTCCTCCACGACCGAGTCCTCCACGAACGAGTACTCCGCCCCTGGGTCTTCCGCGCCCACCGCTTCATCGTCAGCCGCCGCTTCCGCCGGCTCCGGCAAGCAGGTCGTCATCAAGGCCGGCGCCGGAAAGTCGTTCCCCGCCAAGGTCGCTGGCTGGGTCAAGACACCGGGGTCCGGGTCGGAATCGATCTCCGACCAGGGCAGCGACTCGGTCGTCATCTCGTTCCTGGTGGGGTCGGACCATGCGGGGATCTCCGCCGCCGTCAAGACCGAGAAGACCCCGGTCTCCTCTGGGCTGTGTGACGGGACCGGCGTCGAGGGCAGCTACACCTGTTACCTGAAGACCGCCGACGGCGTGATCAACGTCGCCGGCGACGACCTGAAGCCGGTGGTGGACTTCTCGAACGAGTTGGCCAAGACCCTCGGCGCCTCCTGACCAGACGTCCTACCGGAACGCTTGCGTCGCCGGATCTCTCCCGTCCGCGCAGGCGACGCCGGGCCCCGCCAACAGGGACCGCAGGACGCGACTCAATGGCGCCGTGAGCTCCTCGGCGGTGGCGGTGGCCATCGGCCGGACATCGGTCGAGGCCCGCAACATCACCACCCCCAGCATGGTGGCGATGGCGATCTGGGCACTCAGCAGCAGGTCGTCGGTCGTGGGATCGTCGGCGCGCCAGCCTGCGCGGTTCGCCAGCCGTTCGGTGAAGGACTCGAGCGTCCGGCGTCGGATGGCGTCCGCGTTCTCGTCACCCGATGACCGCAGCAGCAGCAGCAACTGCAGGGGATCGTCGGCGTTCGGCGAGTCGAGCACGTGTGCGACGACGCGAGCGATCACTGCGTCGAGATCGGCGGGCTCGGTGCCCGCCTGCGGGTCCAGTTCGTCGGCACTACGGCTCATGCACGCTTGGAACAGACCCTCCTTGGAACCGAAGTAGCGGCTGATCAGCGAGACGTTCACACCGGCGTCCGCCGCAATGTGTCGGACGGTGGCAGCACGGTAACCCTCGGTGGCGAACCGCCGGCGGGCTGCCCGCAGCAGCGCGCGACGGGTGCCGGCAGCGTCCTTGCCGAGTCGGATCAACTCGGCGTCCGGCAGCGAACCGTCGCCCGCTGGGGGTGGGTCGACTGCGGGGGGTGGGTCGACTGCGGCATCGCTCGTACTGGCCATGTGGGCGCTCCTGTCCGTGCGATGTCCGACACAAGGAAGTAAACCATCGTTGACATCGGCCGCGCGAGGCCTACAGTGGCGAAGTCAGCAAACGTTTACACACCTCAGGAGTGCCCTCGTGTCGTCCCCAGCACTGTCGAAGACCGTCCCGAGCCCCGGGGAGCACACGACGCGCTCCGGCGCCCTCATCGCGTACCTGTCGTTGGGTGGCCTGTCGTTCGCGGTGCTGCAGTCGCTCGTCGCGCCGGCCCTGGGCACGATCGGCCGCGACCTGGGCGCATCCACCGGCAGCACCAGCTGGATCCTGACGGCCTACCTGCTCTCGGCCTCCGTGCTGACCCCCATCCTCGGCCGTCTGGGCGACATGGTCGGCAAACGCAAGATCATGATCGTGGTGCTCTCCCTGCTGCTGGCCGGCACGATCCTCGCCGCTCTGGCGCCCAACCTCCTGGTGCTGGTGCTCGCGCGGGTGTTGCAGGGTGCAGCCGGTGCGGTGCTGCCGCTGTCCATCGGCATCGTGCGGGACGAGCTGCCCCGCGAGCGGGTGAGCGTCACCATCGGGTTGCTGTCGGCGATCTTCGGCATCGGCGCCGGCGTGGGCATCGTCGCGGCGGGCCCGATCGTGGAGGGACTCGGTTGGCCCTGGCTGTTCTGGCTGCCGGCCGTGCTGGTGGCGATCGCGTTGCTGGGCACCATCTTCGGCATGCCCGAATCCCCGGTCCGCACGCCCGGCAAGCTCGATCTGCTGGGAACGGGCATCCTGTCCGTCGGCCTCGTGGCGTCGTTGCTCGCCATCAGCGAGGGCGGGACCTGGGGCTGGGGCGACGTCCGGACGATCGTGCTGTTGCTGATCGGTGTCGCCGCGCTCGTCGTGTTCGTGCGGGTCGAACTGCGGGTGGCGGAACCGTTGATCGACGTCCGACTGTTCCGCAACCCCGGCGTGTGGAGCGCGCATCTGGTGGCGCTCAGCTTCGGGTTCGCGATGTTCGGAACGTTCATCCTGATCCCCACGCTGCTGCAGCTCCCGCCGGTCCTCGGGTACGGGTTCGGCAAGACCGTCAGCGAGTCCGGATTGTTCCTGCTGCCCACCGTCATCGCCATGGTCATCACCGGCGTGGTGGCCGGCGCACTGATCCGCAAGGCGGGTCCGAAGATCCCGATGGTCGTCGGCGCGGTCGCGGTGGTCGTCGCCTTCGCGGTCCCGGCTCTCGGCCACGGGCAGCTCTGGCAGATCGTGTTCTCCGGTGTGCTCACCGGTGTCGCCATCGGGATGGCCCTGGCGGCCATGTCGAACGCCATCGTGGAGAGCGTCCCCGCGGCCCAGACCGGCGAGGCCATCAGTGCCAACACCGTGGTGCGGACCGTCGGCAGCAGCATCGGCACGGCCGTCATCGCAGCGCTGATCTCCTCGAACGTCACTCCCCAGGGAGCGCCGACGGATCACGCCTTCACCCTCGGATTCTGGGCCTGTGCCGTGGTCGGCGTGCTCGCGTTGCTGGCCGCGCTCGCCGCTCCGTCGGCTCGCGTCCGCCGCCGGCATGCGGCCGACTCCCACATCGACGACTTCGCCGAGGCGCCGACCTTGACCGGGTCCGTCTGACCGGTCGGCTCGCCACTTCGAGGAATGCCCGCGGTTCAGACCGGTCTCGGTCAGTCGAGCTCGATGTTGAAGTCCCACACGGCAACCACGCGGCCGTCGTGGCGCCAGGTCACCTGCGCAGCACCGCCGTCATAAGTCCCGCGGACGACGACCCGAGCGGGGTGCCCGGGGGTCGCCGTGACCGACCGCGCCGATCGGGGCTGCAGGGTCACCACCCTGCCGGTCTCATCGCGTGAGCTGAAGTCACCGGCCGCAACCGTCAGCGTTCCTTGCTCGGTGACGACGTCAACGGTGATGATCCCGGGAGTGCTCGGTGTGCCGGGCGCCGGTGTCAGCTCGACCGGGCCCAGCGCGGTGACGACCGCCCGGACCGACCCAGGCAGCGAAACCCTGACGGGAGCGCCCATCTCGAGGATCGTCGGATGTCCTTCCGACGCCGACGCGATGGGCTGCGCCGACGGTGCGGTCGGGATCGGTACCGACCCGTAGACCCGCGCGACGTCGGCGGGGGACCCGGCCTGGGAGGCCGGCGCGCTCACCACGGCAGGGGAGGCGATCCCTCCTGCGCCGCTGCTTGACGGCGCCGCCGTGCTCGCCCCGCTGGTCGCACTGCCGGTGCACGCCGCGAGACCGACGGACAGGCACACCGCGCCGGCTGTCTGGATCGCGCGGCAGGCGCGAGGGTGCCGCTCAGTGTCCGGCCACCCGGACCGCGCGGCGCACGACCTTCGGGTGGACGGCCTCGGCCGCACTCGCCGTGGCCGGGTACACCGAGCTGCCCGAGGGTGCCGGCCGCAGCGCCCAACCCTGCGGGTTGTTGTAGACATCAGCGCCGAACGTCCGGAGTCCGTCCATGCCGGCGTATCCCAGGTGCCCCTTGCCGTCGATACCACCGGTATGGATTCCGAATGTGTCCTCGGTACTGCGCAACCAGCTGTAGTGGTTGTACGGCTGCTTGCTGATGGAACCTGGGGTGATGAAACGGCTGATGAAGACGGCGCCGGTGATACCGCCACCGGGAGTCGTGTCCTGGTTGAACGCCAGGTCACCGGGCTGGTCGGTGTTCGGGCCAGGCAGCTCGTTGCAGCAGGCGACGACCGACTGCGCCGTGTTGGCCTCGGCCTGCACGGGCTTGCCCGTCGCGCTGTCGGTGCCTAAGGCGGCGTCGCCTGCGTAAGCCTTGTCAGCCACGGAGTTTCCGTACATCTGATAGGGCGGGAATGCCTCGTCGAAGATGACCTGGATGACGCCGTCCTGCTGGAACGCGGGCGAGGCCATGATCATCGGGACGTACTTCTCCAGGAAAAGGTCTGCTGCGTACAGACCGCCCTGGTGGTTGGCCGGGTCGCCGGAGAGGTTGTCGCCCTTGCAGGTCGCGTCGTGAGCGTCCGAGCAGTTGTTCGGCGAGATCCAGGAGAAGGCCGGTGTCGTCCTGACCGATTTCAGATCCTGCTCGATCGACGGCACCGTCGCGTGCCCGCCGGCCGCCGGCAGACCCTCCAGCGGCACCACTCGGGCGCAGTCCTTCGGGTTGTCGATCAGCGCGTGGAACCACGGCGCCGGGTTGTGTTTGGGCACGTACTGGTCGGTCGGCGTGGCGCCGCCGGGATCCACCACACCGGCGCCGGCGGGGCTGCCCGGTATGCCGCACTGGTAGGCGTTTTCCCGGGTCGAATCGTTGCCCATGTCCTGTGCATAGATCTTCCAGCTCTTCCCGACCTGGTCGAGCTGGTTGAAGATCGTCGAGACCTGCTTCGGATAAACGCAGCCGGTGGCCGCATAGGTCTGGCCGTCGGCGGCGGGGAAACCGGGTGCCACATCGGTGTACTGCGGGCAGTCGGCCTGGTTGGCGGGCGCCGGCGCCTGTCCGGCCACGGCGCTGATGTAGTTGTCCAGCGAGTAGTGCCCGGTGCCGTAGTACTGCGTCAGCAATTCGCCGTAGCTGGGCAGCGTCTTCCACAGGTAGCTGTTCTGGTTCAAGCCGGTGAAGGTCGCCTCGTACGATTTGTTCTCGAGGATGATCGTCCAGACGTGCCCGATCTTGGGGGTCGGCGCTCGGTGGGACTGGGTGCCCGGGTGGGACTGGTCTACCGGGTGGGACTGATCTACCGGGTGGGACCGGCCCACCGGGTGGGACTGTGCCGCGGCTGGCGCCTGCGCGGCCGGTAGGAGGCCCGTGGCCAGCGCCACGACGCCTGCGAGGAGGGGGATGGCGAACCGACTGTGCATCGTTCTGACGAGCATGCTGTCTCCGAGGTCTCGGCCGGGATCATGGTGCCCCGACACTTGCCAGATCGTTTCTCCGGGCAACGACTGCGGGGATCGCGCCGGGTGTCCTGGAAATGGCTGGTGGGTGAACATCCGCCGATGTGCTGCGGGTCGGCGACGGGCTCCCACGGCGAACTCGTGCCCTCAGACCGATCCTCGAGCCGTGCGACTTGCCTTCGAGTGCACTCACAGTCCTAGCGTGGAGAGCGGGCCGCAGGTGCGGCCCGGAGAAGAGGATCTGATGACCACCACGAAGCTCGGGGACACGCTCGCCGTGAGCCCACTCGGATTCGGCTGCATGGCGCTCAGTCACGTCTACGGCGGGACCGTCGACGACGACGCCGCGCGCACCACGCTGATCGAGACCATCGACGCCGGCGTCACCTTCCTGGACACCGCCAACGTCTACGGCGCGCCACGCGAGGGGGTGTCGGGGCCTGCCGGAACCAACGAGGAGCTGGTCGGCAGCATCCTGCCCGGCCGGCGTGATCAGGTGCAGCTGGCCACCAAGTTCGGCATCACCGGCGATCCGACCGCTGGCGCAGCCACCCGCGGTGACGCGGCCTATGCCCGCCAGTGCTGCGAGGAGTCGCTGCGGCGCTTGGGAACTGACGTCATCGACCTGTACTACCTGCACCGCCGCGATCCGCAGATCCCGGTCGAGGAGACCGTCGGTGCGATGGCGGAGCTGGTGACCGCCGGCAAGGTCCGCCACCTCGGACTGTCGGAGGTGACCGCAGACGAACTGCGCGCTGCGCACGCCGTGCATCCGATCGCCGCCGTGCAGAGCGAGTGGAGCATCTGGTCGCGCGACGTCGAGGCGCAGGTGGTGCCTGCCGCCGCCGAACTGGGGATCGGCTTTGTGCCCTATTCCCCGCTGGGGCGTGGGTTCCTGACCGGGACGCTGACCCGCGAGACGGTCAAATCGGGCATGCTCGCCGGCCGGGCGCGGTTCGACGACAACTTCGATGCCAACCAGGCCGTGGTGGACGTGGTGCGAGGGGTGGCCGACGAGCTCGACGCGACGCCCGCCCAGGTCGCCCTCGCCTGGCTCTTCGCCCAGGGAAAGGCACTGGGGCTCAGCGTGGTTCCGATCCCCGGCACCCGACGTGTGGAGCGGGTGCGGGAGAACCTGGGCTCGATCGACCTGTCGTTCACCGACGACCAGCTCGCCCGGCTGGGATCCGCAGCCGATCTGGTGGTCGGCGACCGGAACATCAACGGCGATCCGCGATGGATCTCCTCGGGTCGCGAATGAGCACACCCCGCACCACGGCGGTCGAGTGACTCAGAAGGCGAGACCAATGCCGCGGTGATCGGGGCAGCACGCACCGCTAGGGTCGGCACTCATGCGCATCGCAGTGATCGGCGGCAGCGGCCACATCGGCACCTTCCTGATGCCCCGACTCGTCCGGGCCGGCCACGACGCACTGAACCTCTCCCGCGGCACCAGCCGGCCCTATCGCGACGACCCCGCGTGGACGGACGTCACCGCGCTCACCGTCGACCGCGAGGCCGAGGACGCCGCAGGAACCTTCGGCTCGCGGGTGGCCGCACTGGGAGCGGACGTCGTGGTGGATCTGATCTGCTTCACGCCCGCATCGGCCACCGCGCTGGTTCAGGCGATCCGCGGCGCCACCGGGCAGCTGCTGCACTGCGGATCCATCTGGCGGTACGGCAACAGCCGAAAACTGCCCGTGCGCGAGGATGACACCTCACCACCGTTCGGTGAGTACGGGATCCAGAAAGCTGCCATCGCCGACCTGCTGGCGGCCGAGACGAGCGGCGGCGGCCTGGCCACCACCGTCCTGCACCCCGGTCACATCAGCGGCCCCGGCTGGACGCCGATCGGTCCGCTCGGGAACCTGGATCCACAGGTCTGGCACGCGATCTCGGCCGGTGAGGAGATCGCGATCCCCGGCCTGGGGACCGAGTTGATGCACCACGTGCACGCCGATGACGTGGCCCAGGCGTTCGCCCTCGCTGTCGAGCACCCACAGGAGTCGGCCGGCGAGGCCTTCAACGTGGTCGCGCCGTCGGCCCTGACCGTCCGCGGTTACCTCGAGCTGGCGTCGCACTGGTTCGGTCGACCGCTGCGCACCCGCTCCGTCAGCTGGACGGAGTTCCAGGACGGGACCACCCCAGAGTTCGCGGACACCAGCTGGCAACACCTCAGGCGCAGTCAGTACGCCTCGATCGACAAGGCCCGCACCCTGCTGGGGTTCGCCCCGGCCTTCGAACCCGAGGATGCGATCCTCGATGCCGTCCGATGGCTCATCGACCACGGGCAGCTCGATGTCGCCCGGCCTCTCCGGTCCGAGATCGACTGAGCGCGAGCGACTTCCGCGTCAAGCGATCGGCGGACTGAGACCTCTTGCGAAACAACAGGATCTCGACTCACTCCGTTCGCTCGATCGGCGGAAGTGATGAGACCGGCGGACAGTCAGGGGATCTCGCCGCACTCGTTCCTCGCTTGCTCGATCAGAGGAGCTGACGAGACCGGCTGCACGACAACGGGATCTCGACTCACTCCGTTCGCTCGATCAGCGGGGGTGGGTCGATGAGCTGGGGCCGCGGGGGTGGGGCGATGAGCTGGGGCCGGGGAGGGTGGGCCGATGAGCTGGGGCCGCGGAGCAGCGCCCCACCCGCGGTCACGGACCCGCCGGTTCAGAGTGCGCGGGGGCGGTAGGCCTCGATGAGCCGGTCCATCCGGATGTCCAGCTCGTGGTCGACAACGCGGCGGCTCGCATCCGCGTCGAACCAGTCGATGATCTCGCGGGCCCCGCGATCGAAGGGGATGGAAGGCCGGAAGTCCGGGACGATCGCGCGCACCTTGCTGTTGTCGAACACCACCGAGTGCGCCTTGTCGCCGAGCAGACCGGCCCCCCACTTCGGGTCGACGGCTGCGATCGCGTCGGAGACGACGTGCACGATCCTGGCCTCGACACCGGCTGCCGTCGCGATGGTCCGGAAGATGCGGTCCCAGGTCAGTGCCTCGTCCGAAGTGATGTGGAAGCTGTCGCCAATGGTCCGCTGATCGCCCAGCAACCCGACGAATCCCTGCGCGAAATCGTCGTGGTGCGTCAGTGTCCACAGCGACGTCCCGTCCCCGTGCACGACGACCTCCTTGCCGGCACGCATCCGCTCGACCACCGTCCAGCCGCCTTCGCACGGGAGCTTGGTCCGGTCGTAGGTGTGCGACGGCCGCACGATGGTCACCGGGAATGCGATGTCACGGTATGCCCTGACCAACAGGTCCTCGCAGGCGATCTTCTCCTGTGAGTACGTCCAGTAGGGGTTCCGCAGCGGCGTGGACTCGGTGATAGGCAAGCGGGACAACGGCTTCTGGTAGGCCGACGCCGAGCTGATGAACACGTACTGACCGACCCGGCCGCCGAACAGGTCGACGTCGACCTGCACGTGCTCCGGGGTGAACGCCAGCCAGTTCACCACCACGTCGAACTCCTGGGTGCCGATCGCCGACCGCACGGCCGCTGCGTCCCGCACATCGGCGCGCAGCACACGGACATCTTCGGGCAGTGGGCGGAGCGTCGTCTCGCCCCGGTTGAGCACGGTCAGGTCCAGACCGAGCTCGACGGCCCGGCGGGAACACGCGGAGCTGATGACCCCGCTCCCCCCGATGAACAGGACTCGGAGTGCGCTCACGGCTGCTGTGCCACTGGTCTCGGCGTCATGCGCCGATCGTAGGGCCGGTCGCGGAGGTGACGGGATCTCGACTCGTTCGTTCCTCTCTGCTCGATCGTGGAAGAAGCCGGCCAGAGCAGATCTGGCGGGCCGCGCAACTCGATCTGGCGCCTCGTTGATGTCGCAGGAACTCCGCGGCGCCCAACGACCGGTGCATCGCCCTGATGAGCTGGGTCCACGGCCAGAGTTCGGGGGCGGCGTCGGAGTCCCAGCAGGTACCGGCAAGGGCGAGGAAACCGGCCGCACGCGCCTGCTCCATCGCCGTACCGATCAGTGCCGACTTGCCGATGCCGACCTCTCCGGCGACGATCACCAGCCCCCCATGGCTGGTGAGTGAACTGTCCACCTCGGCGCGCAGCAGGGTCACCTGGTGTCGGCGTGCGGGGCATCGGGTTGATGGTGGACCATCGGAGTGACGGCCGGACAGCGGCTGCTCAGCCCACCGGGTGGTGCTCGATGATCACCTCGGACCCGATGGGTGCGAATCCAGAGGCCAGGAACGCACGCAGCGACCGTGCGTTGCCGGGTGCGACCGCGGCGAACACGGGCTGCTGATCGGGGATCAGCCGCAGCGCCTCGTCGATCAGCCGCCGGCCCGTTCCCGGGGGCTGATCGCCGAACAGCTCGATCGAGATCTCCCGTCGACCGCCCAGACCGGTTCCGACGGTGACCAGTCCGTGGTCGTCGGCACCTTCCGGTGCGCCGTGCACCGTGACGTCGTCCCTGATGGCGCGCGCGTAGACGACCCGCGGGTGGTCGTCGAGATCCGTCCGCACCACGAGCTCAGCGGATCCCCCACCCCGGCCTCGGCCGCCGAGGGTCGCGTCGGCGACGCCGATCCGTGCCGGGTAGCGGGCCAGGGTCGCCAGCACGCCGGGATGCAGCGCCGCGCCGTAGGCGTCGGGTCGCACGTCCTTGAGCACCTCGGGGGTGTCGGTGGCGATGATCGTGTGGGCGGTGAACGACACCACCGCCGAGAGACCCGCCCGCCACGACGGGATCACCGAGACGGTGCCGTCGGCAGGTGGGAACCGGCCGTCCGCGGCGTCGAGGAACAACTCCAGCAGGGTGCTCACGCAGGTCAGCCTCTCAGACCGGACAACCCCACTCCAGGTCGCCTGGCTGACCACCCTCCGCGGGCCACCTCAAGTGCCGCAGAAGGTCTGGAAATCCGCCGCGAAGTCGGCGTCCGCCGGGAGGGCGTAGCGGTCGAGACCCGGACGCTCGACGAACGGGTCCCGGAGCACGTCGACCAGGGTGGTGAACGGTGCGAGATCCCCGGCGGTGGCGGCGTCGAGGGCTTCCTGGACGAGATGGTTGCGGGGGATGTACACCGGGTTGACCGCCGCCATCGCGGCCGCATCGATGCTGTCCGCGCCGACCCGTCGCCACTGCCCGAGCCAGGTCTGCAGCTCCACCTCCGGGGCGCCGAGGCCACTGAGCATCGCGTCATCCCCGGACGCCGCGGCGGTCAGGGCTCGAAAGAAGCCGGTGAAGTCCACCCTCCCCTGCTTGAGCAGTGTCAGCAGCTGCTCGATGAGGGGATCCGTCTCGTCAGCCGTAACCGCCTGCGGCAGGCCGAGTTTCGCCAGGTAGCGCGCTCTGCGCGCGGCGCGATACAGGGCGCCGAACGAGGTGAGCGCACCGGTCGCCCAGGCGACCGCGGTGTCCAGGTCGTCAGAGACCTCCGGGTCGTCACCCAGGAGCGGCAACATGGCCTCCCCCAGACGCGCGAGATCCCATTCGGCGATCGCCGGCTGGCGGCCGTAGGCGTAGCGACCCAGCTCATCGATCGAGGAGAACCAGGTGGTCGGATCGTAGGCATCCAGGAACGCGCACGGCCCGTAGTCGATCGTCTCGCCGGACAGTGTCATGTTGTCCGTGTTCATCACGCCGTGGATGAAGCCCACCGCCATCCATTGCGCGATCAGCTGGGCCTGGGCGGCAACAACGGCCTCGAACAGGGCACGGTAGGGGTGGGCAGCATCGGCGGCGGTCGGGTGGTGCCGGGCGATCGCATGGTCCGCGACCCGGCGCAGCAGCGCGACATCGCCGGTGGCGCGGGCGTATTCGACGCTACCGACGCGCAGATGGCCGGCCGCGACCCGCACCAGGATCGCACCCGGCAGTGCCCGTTCTCGCCGGACGACGGCCCCGGTGGCGACGACGGCGAGCGCCCGGGTGGTCGGAATGCCCAACGCCGCCATCGATTCGCTGAGCACGTACTCGCGCAACATCGGGCCGACGGCGGCGTAGCCGTCACCACCGCGGGCGAACGGGGTGCGGCCGGATCCCTTCAGGTGCAGGTCGAATCGCGCCCCGGACGGTGCCGTGAGGTCGCCCAGCAGCAACGCCCGGCCGTCACCCATGCGCGGGTTCCAGGAGCCGAACTGGTGCCCCGCATACAGCTGGGCGACCGGGCGCGCACCCGGTGGCGGCCTGGTTCCGGTGAGCACGCCGAGCCCTTCCGGGCTACGCAGCTCGGCAGGGTCCAAGCCGAGCTGACGCGCGAGGGACTCGTTGAGCACCAGCAGTTCTGGCGCGGGCAGTTCCGCTGCCTGCCAGTCCAGGGTCAGCTCCGGCAGCTCATCGGCGAAGGTGTGCGCGAGCTGCACCGTCGAGGTCGGGGTGCTGGTCATCCCTCGAGGCTACGTTCTCCGGCCGGCACGGCTCTCCCACAAGCACGGTTCTCGACAGGCACGGTTCTTCGACAGGCACGGTTCTCGACAGGCAAGGTTCTCGGCCAGTGCCCTCGTCGACGTGATGTGGAAGCGCACCGCGTATGTCGCATCCCCGACGTGACGCAGCGCCCCGGCGACGATCCGCTCCTCCAGGACGAGATCGCCGTCGTGCGCAGCTGGGCGGCGGCGACCCGGCGGTCGATGAAGGCGATGACACACCCGGTCGGCGCCGGAGGTCTTGTCGATGCGATCGCGGTCCGGTCCACAACCGTGGCAGCGCGGCACCTCTCGCCGGACCAGCGATCACACTGGGAGCGGGCGCAGTCGTCCTGCGTAGCGCGGACGGGACTGCCGACCTGCGGTCCCACTTCACCCGACCATTCGGATCGAGCGGCTCCGGGACGTGATGGCGTGGAGGAGTTCGCGGCGGTCCGACCCCGGAACCCGTGACACGACACCGTCCTCGGACGTACGCTGCGGCCTCCGGTGGGAAAGGGACGAAATGACGCGACAGGCAGTGACGAGTGGCCGGGCCCCTGCCGCGCTCGGACCGTACAGCCAGGCAATCGTCGCCGGCGGCTTCATCTTCTGCTCGGGCATGGCCGGGATCAACCCCGCCACCGGTGCTGTCCCGGAGGGCATCGAGGCGCAGACGGAGCAGGCGCTCATCAACCTTGCCGCCGTGCTGGCCGCGGCCGGCGCTTCCATGGACGACGTCGTCAAGACGACGATCTTCTACGCGGACGTGGAGGACTTCGGGCGGCTCAACGATGTCTATGCCCGGCACATGCCTGATCCGCCACCGGCTCGATCGGCTCCCGCACATGTGCGCCTGCCCCGGGGGCTGCTCGTCTCCATCGAGGCCATTGCGGTTGCCCCGGCTGACTGAACGCCGTCCGCCCGCGCGGTGATGAGGAACCGGGGACGACACCCGGACGCATGGGGCGCGAGACGGCTCGAGGTCAGGGCACACCGAAGACCAGTGCCAGTTGGGCGTCGAGCGCTGCCTGTGCGTCCACCGACGCCAGGCCACTGCTCACCAGTTGAACTCCCAGACCCTCCGCCGCCCCCAGCAAAGCGGTCGCGGCGATGAGCGGATCGATGCCGCCGACGGCGCCGCCCACCCCCTGCGCCTGCCGGGCGGCACCTGAGCGAATCGGCAGAAATGCGTGTTCCCAGCACCGATTCGGCGTTTTCACGCCGAACGGATTCACGCCCCGGCCCCGGGTGGCCCCCGGACCGGTCAGCGGGGCAGGATCCGACCCCACGCAGTCCGGGTCAGGCGCTTGCGTACCTGCCCCCACGGTCCCGCGTCCCGGATCGCCGACAGCGCCGCGTTCCAGCCGCTGGCGCCGTGTACGCCGCCTCCGGGATGCGCTGCGGCGGATGCCAGATAGAGCCCGGCGATCGGCGTTTCGGCCCGTCCGAGGCCGACCGTCGGCCGGAAGAACAGCTGCTGGTGCAGATACGCTGTGCCACCGTTCACGCTGCCGCCCAACAGATTCGCATCGGCCGACTCGAGATCGGCGGGACTCTGCACCAGACGGCCGAGCACGGAACCGCCGAATCCCGGTGCCAGCTCCTCCAGTTGCTCCTCGACCCGCGCCACCTGGCGCGCGACCACCGCCGGATCGTCGGCGACCGCGGACGGCAGGTGGGTGTATGCCCACGCCGATTCGGTCCCGGCCGGCGAGCGCGAGGAGTCCGCGGTGGTCATCTGGCCGAACAGCACGAACGGATTCCGGGGAGCGCGGCCGACGGTGAGATCCGCGCCGTAGTCGACGAACCCGTCGACGTCCACCCCGAAGTGCACGGTCCCCGCGCCGCGGGCCCCGCGCGCCGACCAGGGAACCGGCCGGTCGAGCGCCCAGTTCAGCTTCAGCGTCGGGGTGTCCGGCCGGAACTGTCGCAGGTCGGCCAGCAGTCGCGGCGGCACAACGGCCCTGTCCAGCAGCGAACGGTACAGCGATGGCGCACTGACGTCGGCCAGCACTGCCCTCGCACCGATCGTCGACCCGCCTGCCGTGCGAACACCGATCGCGCGGCCCCCTGTCACCAGGATGTCGGTGACCCGCGTCCCAGTACGCACCTGTCCCCCGAGGGACTCGAACCGCCGACGGAGCGCCTGGGCCAGTTGCCCGGCCCCGCCGACCGGCACCGGGAACCCGACGTCCTGCGCCAGCATGCTGAGCAGCCAGCCGAAGATGCCGCTGCCGGCTGCTTCAGCGGGTACGTCCGAGTGCAAGGCGTTGCCCGTCAACAACAACGGCCCACCGTCGCCGGTGAACCGTTCCTGCGCGAAGTGCCTGATCGGCATCACCGCCAGGCGCGCCAGGTCGAGGGTGCCCCTGACCCGCGCACGCTGCAGCACCCTGGTGGCCGCCCGGATCGGTGGGAACGGGGTGAACAGTGCATCCAGCAGCGGGTCACGCAGGTCAGCCCACTGTGCGACCAGTTCGGTCCACGCGGCTCCGTCGCCGGCGGCGAAGGAATCCAGTCCCGCAGCGGTGTCGTCGGCGGAGTGCTCCAGCACCGCCACCCGGCCGTCCGCCAATGGATGCGCGAGCACTACCGGTGCCTGGCTCCACTGCAGTCCGTGGTCCTGCAGATCGAGCCCGCGGATCACCGGCGATGCGGCAGCCAGCGGGTAGAACGCACTGAACAGGTCCGTGGTGAATCCCGGTGCCGTGACGTCATCAGCACTCCGCACGGCACCGCCGACGGTGTCCTCGGTCTCGACCAGGATCACCGACCAGCCGGCATCGACGAGTGCGTTCGCCGCCACCAGACCGTTCGGTCCGCTGCCGATCACCACTGCGTCGACCCGCTCCGTCGGCCCGCCCCGCCGACTCATGACGGCGGCTCCTGCTCGCGCCGCAGACCCGCCCGGTTCCACACACCGTGGGTGGTGTCGCTGCCGGGGAGCGCTTCGAAGACGTTGCCGGAGTGCGGTGCCATCGAGCGACGGGACAGCGCAGCCACCTTCACCAGCGGGGTCACCGCCAGGTCGAAGACAGCGGGCAGGAACCGGAAACCGGTCACGATCGCGCCGTTGGCGATCCCGACCGAGCGGTCCCGACGCGGGTGGTCCATCAGCCTCACCACTGCGCGCGCCACCTTCTCCGGCGGATCGACCGGCGGCGGGGGGCGGCCTTCGCGTCCGGCGCGGTTGGCGGCATGGAGGTACGCAGGGGTGTCGACACCGCCGGGACTGACCAGACTCACGTCGATGTCCTTCGCGTCTCTCGTCTCGATCTGCAGTGTCCGCGCCAGTGCCTGGACCCCCCACTTCCCCACGACGTACGGGCTCATGAAGGGCACCGCAATCTTGCCGAGCAGGGATCCGAACAGCACGAGGTGCCCACGGCCCGCAGTGCGGAACACCGCGAGCGTCGCCCGGGCGACAGTGGCGCTGCCCAGCAGGTTTGTCACGACAGCCCGCTCGAACTCGGCAGCGGGCACGTCCTCGAACTTCCCGTACCCGATGACAGCGGCCGTGTGCACCACCGCGTCGACGTGCCCGTGCCGGGCGATCGCGTCGTCGAGGAGAGCCTGCACGGTCGGCGGATCGGTGACGTCCATCTCGAACACCGAGAACTCACCGAGAGGTGCAGCAGACCGGCACTCCGCAGCCGCGGACTCGAGCGACTGCCGGGACCGTGCGGCGAGGACGACGGACCACCCTTCCGCGGCGAGAGCGATGGCGGTCGCGCGACCGATGCCACTGGAGGCACCGATCACCACGGCAGTCCGTGTCGCGGAACCCGCGGACGAGCCGCGCCCGTCGGGGCTCACCGGGCGATCCCTGGTGCGGACCAGCGGGCGTCGGTCGCAGATGACGTCATCCCTCGACGGTGCCCCAGCGGTCCCGGCCTCAACCCCTCCCCGCAGCGCCACGAATCGTTTGGCGCGCGATCGAACGGGCAACAGACTCCCATGGCAACAACGCATCGGGACATGCCCTGTGGATCCGGCGCGGTCAGCGAAGTGCTGGCCGACGGCTGGCTGTTCGGCCTCTGGGTCGTCGGGTCGTCCCGCATCCGGGACGTCGACGCCGGCTGGCCCGCCGAGGGAGCGAAGATCCACCACTCCTTCGGTGTCTGGCCGCTGCTCATCGACGACGTCACGGAATGTCTTGGCTGGCAACCGGATCAGCGCATCGAGCTGTTGGCCCGCGGCTGGCCGGCCGGCGAGGCGTCGGTCGTGCTCACCATCGAGGACCGGGCAGCTGGTTGCCGGGTGACCATCGTCGAGGACGCCGTCAAGGGCCCCGGCACGTTGGTCCCGCGTCCGCTGCGGTCGGCGATGCTGCACTGGCGCAACGTCGAATCGCTACGACGCCTCGAGTATCTCGCCGTCGGTCAGGCCGCCCGACCCACGGTGCACCACCGGTCTTCCCATTCCCTCGACGAGGGTCCAGCAGAGCGCGAGGAGAAGTCATGAGGGCACTGACCTGGCACGGCAAACGGGACGTACGTGTCGAGGACGTCCCGGATCCGCGGATCGAGAAGCCCAACGACGTGATCATCAAGGTGACGTCGACCGCGATCTGCGGCTCCGATCTGCATCTGTACGAGGTGTTGGCGCCCTACCTGGCCCCCGGAGACATCCTCGGACACGAGCCGATGGGCATCGTGGAGGAGGTCGGCTCGGACATCACCCACCTGGCCAAGGGCGACCGGGTCGTCATCCCGTTCAACATCTCCTGCGGTCACTGCACGATGTGCGGTGAGGGACTGCAGTCGCAGTGCGAGACGACCCAGGTCCGCGACCAGGGGAAGGGCGCCTCGCTGTTCGGCTACACCTCGCTGTACGGCTCGGTCCCCGGCGGTCAGGCCGAGTACCTGCGGGTGCCCGAGGCGCAGTACGGACCGATCAAGATCTCGCCGGAGGGCCCGGACGACAAGTACCTGTTCCTGTCGGACATCCTGCCCACCGCATGGCAGGCCGTGCAGTACGCGGCCACCCCGGAGAGCGGCACCCTTGCGGTGCTCGGACTCGGTCCCGTCGGCCAGTTCGCCGCCCGGATCGGCCGGCACCTGGGCCATCGGGTGATCGGGGTCGATCCGGTGCCGGAGCGTCGCGCGCTCGCCGAGCGCCACGGGATCGAGGTCTTCGACACCGCGGAGGACGTCGCCGGCACGCTGCGCGAGGCGACCGGTGGGTATGGACCGCATGCCGTCATCGACGCCGTCGGCATGGAAGCCCACGGCGGCGCCGGCGCAACGGTCGGCAAGATCGCCCAGGCAGCCGTCGGTCTGCTCCCGGACACGCTGGCGCAGAAACTGATCGAGAAGGTCGGCGTCGATCGCCTCACTGCGCTGCACACCGCGATCGGAGCCGTCCGGCGCGGTGGCACCGTCTCCGTCAGTGGCGTGTACGGCGGCACCGCCGACCCGATGCCGATGATGGACATGTTCGACAAGCAGCTGCAGCTGCGAATGGGGCAGTGCAACGTCAAGCGCTGGATCGACGACCTGCTGCCGCTCGTCAATGACCCATCGGACCCTCTCGGCACACTCGACCTGACGACCCACAGCGTCCCGCTCACCGAGGCGCCACAGGCCTACGAGACGTTCCAGAAGAAGTCCGACGGCTGCATCAAGGTCGTCCTCAAGCCCTGACGCGGGATGGTCGGGTGAGCTGCTCGGGCTCGCCCGACCGCGGTGGGGTGGTGGGAACAAGATCCGCCGATGGTGCAAGAAGCGCGCGGCCCGTTCGTGGGGTAGGTGATCGCCCCGGAGGACCGGGGCCGACACCGACGGAGACCTCCATGACAACCACCACCCGCAACCACCGGATCCCCACCCGCGCCGGGACCGTCTCGACCGCCGCCGCACTGACCGCCGACCGCGTCACCAAGTCGTTGCTCGGGTACGGCGTCATCGCCGGCCCGGTCTACCTCCTCACCTCACTCCTCCAGGCCGCCACCCGCGACGGGTTCGACGTCCGGCGGCACGCCTGGAGCCAACTGTCCCTCGGCGACCGGGGCTGGATTCAGACCACCAACTTCGTGCTCAGCGGCCTCATGGTCATCGCTTTCGCAGCGGGCCTGCGGCGTGCGCTGTCCGGCGGCGCCGCCGTCACCTGGGCCCCCCGGCTGATCGCAGTGTTCGGTCTGAGCCTGGTCACGGCCGGGGTCTTCCGGGTCGACCCGGCAGCCGGCTTCCCGGTCGGCACACCACAGACCGGTGTGATGAGCACCAGTGCTCTGGTGCACTTCGCGGCTGGTGGTGTGGGTTTCACCGCCCTGGCCGTCGCCCTGCTCGTGTTGGCCGGCCGGCTGTCCGGCGAGGGCTTCGAGGGACTCGCCCTCGCCTGCCGCATCGTTGCTCCGCTGTTCCTGCTGACGTTCGTCGGGATGGCCTCGGGTCTGCTCGGCGCCGCCGGCATCCCCGCCTTCACCCTCGGTGTGGTCGGCGTGCTGATCCTGCTCAGTGCGCTGGCCGTGCATCGATACCGGCAGATGCCGGACACCGCGGGACGCTGAGCGGGCCCCGCACTGCTGGACCCACCGCACGCGATTCACGACGATCACCCGAGCACCATCCATCGGAAGGAAAACCCATGCGCCACCTCGTCCTGCTCGAAGGCACCGCCCCCGCCACCCCGCCACCCACCGAGCTGATGGCCGGCATCATGCAACTCGGCGAGGAGGCCACCCGCGCCGGCGTCCTGCTGGACAACGCCGGCCTGGCCCCGAGCGCTGCCGGCTCCAGGCTCGCCGTCGACAGCTCCGGTCTCACCGTCACCGACGGCCCGTTCGCCGAGTCGAAGGAGATGATCAGCTACGCCGTCTACGAGACCAGCACGAAACAGGAAGCGGTGGAGTGGACCTCCCGTTTCCTGCGGCTACATCTCGACCTCTGGCCCGGTTGGGTCGGTGAAGCCCGGGTACTCAAGGTCTTCGGTTCGGAGGACATGCCGTCGTCGGACACCCACGGCTCGCCACAGTCCTGACCGCTCACGCCGCCGATGTCTGTGGGTCTGCATGATGGATCGATGACGACCCCGACCCACGACCCACCCGCCGGAAGGGTCGAGGCGGTCTGGCGGATCGAGGCGGCACGACTGGTGGCCGGCCTCGCCCGCATCACCGGCGATCTCGGCACGGCCGAGGATCTCGCCCAGGATGCGCTGGTCGCGGCGTTGGAGCACTGGCCGACCTCCGGTGTCCCACCCAACCCGGGTGGTTGGCTGATGACGACGGCGAAGAACCGTGCCGTCGACGGGTTTCGACGGGACGCACGCCACCGTGCTGCTGTCGAGACGATCGGCCGCGGGACCCCTGGTGCCATCGACGACCAGGACGCCGTGGACGATGCGCTCGACGATCCGATCGGCGACGACGTACTGCGACTGCTGTTCACCGCCTGCCATCCGGTGCTGACCCGCGAGTACCGGGTGGCCCTGACCTTGCGCTGCCTGACCGGTCTGCGCACCGATGAGATCGGCAGGGCCTTCCTCATCCCGGAGTCCGTTGCCGGGCAGCGGATCTCCCGGGCGAAGAAGACGTTGCGGGACAAGGGTGTTCGGTTCGAGATGCCCGGGGGCGAGGAGATTTCCACCCGTCTGGCCACCGTGCTGGAGGTCATCTATCTCGTCTTCAACGAGGGCTACAGCGCCACCGCGGGCGACGACTGGATGCGTCCCGCACTGAGCATCGAGGCGCTCCGGTTGGCCCGTCTGACCGCGGCACTGATGCCCTCGGAGGCCGAAGCCCACGGGTTGACCGCACTGCTCGAGCTGACCCAGTCGAGAGCGTCCGCCAGAACAGGACCGGACGGCCGCCCGGTGCTGCTGCAGCACCAGGACCGCCGACGCTGGGACCCGCTGCTGATCCGTCGCGGTCTCTCGGCGCTCGCCGAGGCTCACGGTTGCCACGGTCCGTTCGGCAGGTACACCCTGCAGGCCGAGATCGCCGCCGCACATACGACAGCGCTGACCGCGGACGAGACGGACTGGCCGCGGATCGCTGCACTGTACGACGCACTCGCAGTGGTCTGGCCGACGCCTGTCGTCCAACTCAACCGCGCGATGGCGCACGGTCGCGCCGTCGGGCCGGACGCCGGGCTGGCGCTGCTCGACACCGTGGACACAGCCGCGCTCCAGGGCTATCCACAACTGCCGGGTGTCCGCGGCGAGCTGCTCGACCTGGCGGGCCGGCGGGACCAAGCGGCCGCTGCGTTCGACCAGGCCGCCGCCCTGACCCGCAATGTGCAGGAGCGGGAGCTGTTCGCAGGGCGCGCCGCGGAGATCCGCGCACAGCGGCCGCCAGTTCCGGCGGTGAAATCGGGTCCCGATCCATGACACCTCGGTCCTAGCCGACCGCCGGCTTCTGCGCCGCCCCGGACGTTCCGTCCGAACCGCCGCTGCCCTGTCGGGCGAAGAACGAGATCTGACCGTTGGCCTCGAGCACCGCCAGTCGGATTCCGGTCAGGGCCTCGAATCCCTGCTGACGCGCCGCGGCCTTGAGATCGTCGATGGACAGTTGTTCCCGCCGCAGCACTGCGGGGTCGGTGGCGCCGTTCTCCAAGACCACCACCGGTACGCCGTGGGTGATCTTCCTGATCCCCGGCCAACGCGCGTTCGCCCATGACAGTCCCATCGTCAGCACGGTGAACACCGAGATCGCCAGGATGCCGGCGGTGACCGAGTAGTCCTGCTGCGTGACCGCCTGCTGGACCATGTCGCCCATGGTGATGAACAGGATCAACTGGAAGGTGCTCAACTCGCCGACGGTCGAGCGACCGACCAGCCGGGTGATCATCCACAGGAACAGATAGATGACGGCGGCACGGACGACGATCTCCATCAGGGGCCTCTATTCGGTTCAGCAGTCGGTCAGGGAAACAGCGCGGTCCGGAACTCGACCTGCACCAGCCGCTCGGTGCCGTCGAGGACGGCGACCGTGCCGCGGGCGCCCTGCTGCGCGGCGGGCTGCACGTACGCGTCGAAGTCGACGACGAAGGTGTCACCCTCAGGCGGTGCGTCGAAGGTGAGCAGGACGTCATCGCCGAGGGACGTGCTTGCGGACGCATCGGGATAGAACCCCTGCTGCTCGAACAGCAACAGGTAGTCGCGGTTGATCGCCAGGTCGATCTCGTCGGCGAATCCACCGGTGTGCTGGACCGTGATCTGCAACGGGACGTCCAACCCGGCGCGGGCCACCCCTGCGTACTCCACCGTCAGGGTCCACGCGCCCCGGGTCGCCGCGACGGACGTGCTGTGCACACCCAGCAGACCGGTTGCGGCAACGGCCACGACCAACGCGACCAGACCGAGCGTGATCCGACGGAGCACCAGCCCCGGCCGACCGCGGCCGGCGCGCGGGATGTCGGACAGAGTCGACGCAGCTTCATCGGAGGGCGACACGGATCGAGTGTTCTCCGCGCAGGATCGATCGCGCCGACGGCGCGCCGCAGGCAAAAGCACTGCGGCCCAGGAGGGTGCGTCACCGGACCCAGGTCGTCAGTCCCGTTCCGGATGCAGGAACTCGGCCAACACGGCCGCCAAGGCGTCGGGAGCTTCCTCGGCCATGTGATGACCGGACGGGATCCGGACGCCGGTGACGTCATCGGCCCAGCCGTGCCAGATCCGCACGGGGTCCCCGAACAGCTCCTCCAGGTCGTCGTGCTGCGACCAGGCGATCAGGGTCGGCATCCGCAGTCGCCGGCCGGCGAACCGATCGTCGCGTTCGTCCTGCGCGTCGATGCCCAGCCCGGCGCGGTAGTCCTCGAGCATGGCCCTGACGACCCGGGGATCGCGCGTCGCCGCCCGCCATTCGGCGTAGTTCTGCTCACCCATCACGGCTGGATCTCCGCGGTACCAGGCATCCGGGTCGGCACTGATGACCCGCTCCGGCACATCGGGTTGGGCGAAGAAGAACCAGTGCCACCACCGGGTGGCGAACTGTGTGGTGATGCGTTCGAGGTGCTCGATGATGGGAATGCAGTCCAGCAACGCCACCCTGGTCACCACCGCGGGCGCATCGAGCGCCATCCGGAAGGCGACATAGCTTCCCCGATCGTGTCCGACCACGGCAAAAGTACTGTGCCCCAACTGATCCATCGCAGCCCGCAGATCACCCGCAACCACCCGTTTGGAGTGCGCAGAATGATCGGGGGTCGGTTCCGGACCGATCGACCTGCCGTACCCGCGCAGATCCGCGCAGACCACAGTGTGTCCAGCGGCCACCAGTTGCGGCGCGACCCGGTGCCAGGTCCCCGAGGTCCTGGGGTGTCCGTGCACCAGCAGCACCGCGGGGCCCTCACCCGCGCTCCTGGTGAAGATCCGGGCCTCGCCGACATCGATCAGACGCTCGGTGAAACCCTCGAAGTACCCTCGGTCCGCATGACCAGCGGCCAGCGCGTCGTTCATCATGGCGTGATCATGCACTCGTGGGGAGGTGGCGGATGAACTCGGACCAGGTGCTGACCGCCCGCGCGCTCAACCGCGCCTATCTCGCGCGACAGGGACTGCTCGAGCGGGTCCTGGTCGATCCGGTGACGCTCGTCCGGCGGTTGATCGCAGTGCAGGGGCAGGCGACCCACCCGCCCTACACGGCGCTGTGGAGCCGGATCCAGGACATCAGCACCCGCGACATCGACACCGCGTTCACGGACGGCCGACTGGTGCGGCTCGCGCTGTTCCGCTCGACGATCCACGTGATCGCCGGCGACGAGGTGCACCCACTGAGGACCCTCACCGTGCCGTTGCTGGAGAGGGACTTCCCGCCGCACATGAGAGCGGCGATGGCCGAGGTCGACAGGTCTGCGGCGATCGCCCGGATGCGGGCGGTTTCCGAGTCCGGGCCGATCTCCTGGAGCGCACTCGGGCAGGCGGTCCTGTCGGAGTTCCCGGTCGGCGACGCGGCCGGAGAGAGCGACGTCCGGATGCTCTCGCGACTGGCCCGGAACTTCATGCCGATGATCGCCGTCCCGCCGAGCATGCTCTGGGGCGACAACTCCCCCGGCCGGTACCGACCGCATCCCAGCATCGACCACCTGCCGCTGGACGAGGACGAGATCGCTGCTGCCAGAACAGATCTCGCCCGTCGCTACGTCGCCGCCTACGGCCCGACCTCGGCGGCAGCTCTCACCGCGTTCACCGGCGTCAGCGGATGGCCCCGGACGTTCCGCGCGCTCGACGACGAGTTCGTCCATCTCGAGGGCCCCGCCGGCGATCTGGTCGACCTCCCCGACGCGCCCCGTCCCGGCGGCGACATCCCGGTGCCGGTGCGGATGATGGCCGAATGGGACTCGGCGCTGCACTCCCGCACGGACGACGCTCGACTGGTGCCGACCGCGCGGAAACCGTTGGTGTACACCAAGAACGGAATCATGCCGGCCACAGTGCTCGTCGATGGACTCGTGGACGGGACGTGGCGGTTCCGCGTCACACCGAAGCGGGCGACGCTGACCGTCGCGCCCACCTCCCGGTGGTCGCAGCGAATCCGCCGGGAGGTGGAGCAGGAGGCGTTGCGCTACCTGGAGTTCGCCGCTCCCAGTGTCCCGGCAGTGGTCCAGATCGACTGACCCACCGCGGCCTGCTGGGAGGAGATCGAGCGAACGGGATCTCGACTCACTCTGTTCGCTCGATCACCGAGTGGATCAGTTGACCTCGTCCGGGTGTCCGGACACCCTGTTGCCGCTCTCGAGGGCATCGATGGCGGCGATCTCGTCCGCGCCGAGAGTCACCGACACGGACGCGAGGTTCTCGGCAATCCGGCCGGCGTTGCTGGACTTCGGGAACACGATGTTCCCCTTGGCCAGGTGCCAGGCGATGACGACCTGAGCGGGGGTCGCGTCATGGGCGGATGCTGCCGCAGTGACTGCTGACTCCTCGAGCAGCGGGTACTTGCCCTGACCGAGCGGGCCCCAGGCCTCGATCTGGATTCCCTTGCTGCGGGCGAACTCCGTGAGATCCGTCGACTGCAGCGCCGGGTGCAGCTCGATCTGGTCGACGGCCGGGACGACGTCGGTCTCGTCCAGCAGCCGGTCCAGGTGCGGTCGCAGGAAGTTGGAGACACCGATGGAGCGCGTCTTTCCTTCCTTCTGCAGTAGCTCCAACGCCTTCCAGGACTCGACGTACTTGTCGCCCGCCGGGGCCGGCCAGTGGATCAGGTACAGATCGACGTGGTCCAGCCCCAGCTTCGTGAGGCTCTCGTCCAGAGCGGCGAAGGCGGACTCGGTGCCCTGGCGGTCGTTCCACAGCTTGGTGGTGATGTACAGCTCGTCGCGGGGGATCCCGGAGGAGGCGATGGCACGGCCGACGCCCTCCTCGTTGCCGTAGATGGCGGCGGTGTCGATGTGTCGGTACCCGGCTTCGAAGGCACTGGTGACGATGCGCTCGGTCTCGTCGGGGTCGACCTTGAACACGCCGAAGCCGAGCTGCGGGATGGTGGTCCCGTCGTTGAGGGTGATGGTGGGTACTGGATGATCTGTCATGTCTCCGGTCTACCAAACGAGCAGCGGGATGCTGCACGCGCATCTGCGTAGCCGGATCGTTACCATTGCGGACGTCGCAGCGACAGACGCTGCTGCAGTTCGTCGACGGATGCCCACCCGCCCGTCCTGGACCGAGCCGAGAGGTGAGCGTGCGCGCGTACACCGTCTCGGCCGTCGGACGCAGTGACATCGGGCTGGTGAAGCCGAACAACGAGGACGCGTTCCACGTCGGATCCGGGCTGGCCGTCGTCGCCGACGGAGTGGGCGGGAGCGCGGCCGGTGAGGTCGCGTCCCGGACGGTCGTCGAGGTGTTCGCCGCCCTCGACCACGTCGATGCCGACGCGGACGTCTACGAGCTGATCACCGGGGCGGTCCGCCGGGCGACCGACTCACTGTTGGACCAGGTGGAGGCCGACCCGAGCCTGGAAGGAATGGGCACGACGGTGACGGCGATGATCTGGTCGGGCACCCGGTTGGTGTTCGCCCAGATCGGCGATTCCCGCGCATACTTCCTGGAGCAGGGCGCCGAGCAGGCCGAGCGGCATCCCGACCTGAGCACGGACCTGATCCAGATCACCAAGGACGACTCCTTCGTCCAGTACCTCGTCGACCAGGGCCTGCTGGCACCGGAGGAAGCCGCTCACCACCCGCGGCGCAACGTGATCCTCAAGGCGCTCAACGGCACCACCGTGTCACCGGCGTACACCACCTTCGCGCCGCGGATCGGCGATCGGTACCTGCTCTGCTCGGACGGCCTGACCGACTACGTCGACATCGACTCGATCTGCGAGACCATCGACGGCACCGACGCCGAGGACGCCGCCGAACGGCTCATCGAGCTCAGCCTGGCGGCCGGCGCCCCCGACAACGTCACGGCGATCATCGCCGACGTCGTTGCCGACCCGAACTCGGCTGACCCGACCTCGGCCCACCTGACGGAGCCCCCGGCCCGGTCGTCGGCAGACGACTCACCCACGATGCGCATCCCGGCCGTCGAGGACACCCGCTCCTGAGTGTCGGGGCCCGAGCCCACGATCGGCGCTCAGCTCGGAGTCGGGTCCTGGGCTGTCGATCCGATCGTGCCCAACCTGCGGAGTCCCGGAGCCGGCCGGTCGTAGAGATAGCCCTGCGCGGACGGACACCCGAGTTCCATCAGCAGATCGGCCTGGTCCTGCCGTTCCACGCCCTCGGCCACCATGGTGAGCCCCAGGTCGTTGCCGAGTGCGATGACGTGCTGGACGACCAACCGGTCGGCGCGGCTCTCCACGATCCTGGCGACGAAGCTCAGGTCCAGCTTGATGGTCTCCACCGGCAGATTCGTCAGGTACTGCAGGCTGGCGTACTGGGTGCCGAAATCGTCGATGACGACATGGAAGCCGGCGTCGACCAGCCTGTTCAGACCGTCGATGGCACCAGGTCCGGCGATCTCGGACTCGGTGATCTCGAGCCGCAGGGCCTCGGCCAACCACCGGTCGTCGCCGACCGCCCGCTGCAGGTCACCGACCAGGTCGCCGGAGTCCAGTTGACGGGCGGAGACGTTGATCGACAGCAGGAAATCGGTCGGCAGCGCGTCACGCGCGGAACGCAGATCGTCGAGCGCGCGGTGCAGGACCCATTGACCGACCCCGATGATCTGCCCGGTGCGCACCGCGATCGGGATGAACTCCGACGGCGGGACCGAACCCAGAGCCGGTGTCTTCAGGCGGAGCAGCGCCTCCGCGCCGATGACCGTTCGGGTGTTCATGTCGACGATTGCCTGGTAATGCAGGTCCAAGCACCGCGAATCGCCCAGCCCGTCCTGGACGGCGCTCTCCCGCACGGCGCGCAGGTCTAGATCGGCGCTGTAGCGCACGACGCGGTTGCCACCCTGGTCCTTCGCCGCCCGCAGCGCCAGGCCCGCCTCCCGCAGCAGTTCGGTGAAGCCCTCGAGGCCGGGTGGTTCCGCGTGACGTGAGGTGACGGTGCCGATGCTGACCGTCATCGCCACGGTGCGGGTCCCGGTCGCCAACGGTTCGGCGAGGGCCACCCTGATCTGTTCTGCGGCCTGCGCGATGAGCAGGGCCGACAGGGGGCCGGGGAGCACGACCGCGAACTCGTCCCCGCCCAGCCGGCCGACGAATGCCGCTGGTGGCACCACGCGTCGGAGGCGGTCGGCGGCTGTGCGGAGGATCAGGTCGCCCACTCGGTGCCCGTCCGCGGTGTTGACGCGACTGAACCCGTCGAGGTCGCACGAGAGCACGGCGCAGCGCGGGTGCTCCAGCGAGGCCACCGCCTCGTGGAGGCCTCTCCGGTTGGCCAGCGAGGTCAGCGGATCGGTGACCGCCAACCGGCTCATCGAATCCGTGGCGGTCGCCCACCAGCGGACGGCAAGCCGCGAACGGAGCACGACCAGCACGATGACCATCACCTGGATGGCGGCGACCACCCAGGCCTGCGGGGCGCTGTCGGGCGGCAGGATCAGCGCTCCGATGCAGGGCAGCGCGGTGGCAGCCACCATCACGACGAACCGCCAGCCGCCGCCGAACTCATCAGTGGGGCAGCGACCTGGCTCGGTGAGGTCGACCATCGACGGATCGACGGCAGCCGCGCCCAGCAGCAACACGAACGGAACGGTCGACAGCGCAAGCACAAGAATCGGCTCGGAGACCACGCCGAGACCGCTGACCGTGATCGGCGCGGCGGCGAAGAGATATCCGACGAGCAGGTAACGGAAGCTCCGCGAGTGGGCGGGCCGGTGGAACTGCAGGTGGGCGACGGAGACCAGGCTGATCGCCATCCCGATCGGCGTGACGATGCCGTAGAGCCAGGCGTCCAGGTCGCCGTACTGCGCGAACGCGGGCAGGGTCCGGCTGTGCAGCTGCAGCCCCAGATAGCCGATCCCGATGACGGCACTGTCCAGCGCGGACGCGAGGGTGAACGGGTGCCCGCGGGCGTACACCATGGCCACCCCCGACGCGCCCAGCAGCAGGGCGCAGCCGGCCACCACGAAGGCGGTGAAATCGGCGGACGGCACCCCGGTGCCCAACGCCCTGGCCGGCCAGCTGGTGAACAACCCGACCGTCGCCGCGGTCAGCAGCCAGGGCCAGGCCCGCCGTGGCCGATGGACCCAGATGCCCATCAGGATCAGCGCCATGGTCAGCACTCCCGTGATCAGCCAGATCCACAGGTAGCGGTGGGTCGCGACGGCCGCGGGTTCGCCGGCGGCGAGCACGATGTGGCCCGCGTAGCCGACGACAGATGCACCGGCGACGGCGACAGCCGCCCATCGCCACGTTCTCGGCTGTCCACCGGGTCGGGCCGCGCGGTGATGCGCACCGGCATGATCGGCGTGGGCACCGGGTTCGACGATGCGCCCCCCTGGTCCGGAGACCACGGCAGCCAGCACACGCTGGGCGCCCGGGAGGTTTCCGGGGGTGACCGCCGGGCCGACTCTCGCCACCCGTTCAGCGTACAATCGGACCGCTGGATCCGGGTCGTGCCTGCGCTCCGGGGACCAGATTGTGCCCCGAGACCCGCCGGAACGCCGGGCAGGGTGTCCGTCTGGCCACGTCCGCTCCGGGAGCGGAAGTGAGGAGGCTCGTCGATCGTGGCTCCACCCACATCCAGTGACGCCGAGCTCATCCGGGCGTTGCGCGCCGGAGACCTCGCGGCCAGGGACGCCCTCGATGCCCGCTACCGTTCCCTCCTCCGACGGCTGGCGCTGGCCTCCCGGATCGCGCCGGACCTGATCGACGAGGTCGTCGATCGGACGTTCGACGCGGCGGTCGCAGCAGTGACGGCGCCCGGTCCCGCTGGAGTGAACTTCGGCGCGTCGCTCTCGCTGGCACTCCGTGACGAGCTGGCCGACGACTCCGACGGCGCGCCTGACGCCGCACGGACGCCGGCAGGACCACGTGCCGCGTCGGAAGCGATGATGCACGATGCCTCGCTGGCGAGTGCTGAGCTGATCGCCTCGTGGCAGATGCTGTTGTGGGCGGTGCATGTCGAGGAGGTCGAGCTCGCCAGGGCCGCTCAGGTCGCCGGCATCCCGACCGAGGAGGCGACGGCTGTGCTCCGCCGCGCCGAGGAGGCCATCGCGAACGGAGTGGTGGCACGTGCGCTGGCCCGCGCAGACGGCTCGCATGCGCCCTTCCTCCGCCTGCTGGAACACCGCACCGTCGGCGAGTTGGACCAGGACGCCGCTGATCTCCTCGCCGCCCACACCGCGCGCTGTGAAGGATGCAGCGCAACGGGTGCCTGGTTGGCGTCGTTCCGCTCCGCACCGGGCGTGATCCTGGCCGCGGTCGTGCTCGGGAGCGCCGCACAGCCCTATCTGCGGTCCGCGCCCACGCCGGCGAGCAGTTCGACTCCCCGGCCGGCACGCATCGCAACGCTGCAGGCCGAACACTCCCGGGGTCTGCTGGTGACGACGACCGCTGTCCTGGCAGCCTTCGGCCTCCTGGTGGTTGCGGTCACTGTCCCCGGCGTCAGCACGCTGAGGGCCCAGCTGTTGCAGAACCCCGTTCCGACCACCGCTGATGGCGCGGCGACGCAGACCTCGCCGTCCGCAACCCGGCTCACCCTGCTGTACCCGACCCCGTCCGGACTGTCGACCGCTGGGACCGGTCCGCGAACCACCGATCCCGAGACGTCCCAGGGCGACGGCGCGGGAGCGGTGACCGAAGGCGCGGTCACCAGCCGGAGGGCTCGGACCGCCGCTGCGAGCTCCACGGTCACTTCCTGGACGTCCCCAGCACTCTCGACCACCGACCCGGCCATCCCTGGCACCTCCGTCGCCCGGACGACGGCCTCCACTCCGACGACGGCCACCACCTCGACAACGGCGCCCACTCCGACAACGGCGCCCACTCCGACAACGGCGCCCACTCCGACAACGGCGCCCACTCCGACAACGGCGCCCACTCCAACGACGGCGCCCACTCCAACGACGGCGCCCACTCCAACGAAGGTGCCCACTCCAACGACGGCGCCCACTCCAACGACGGCGCCCACTCCAACGACGGCGCCCACTCCAACGACGGCGCCCACTCCAACGACGGCGCCCACTCCAACGACGGCGCCCACTCCGACAACGGCGCCCACAAAGACGACGGCGCCCACTCCGACAACGTTGCCGACGTCGGGCGTCGCGATGCCGCCCGCTCTCACGGCGCCGCCCGTACCGCGTCCGAGTCCGACACCTCCGGCCCCCACCGGAACCAGCATCGAGCCGCCCGTCACGTCGGCATCGTCGTCGGCCCGACCGCCCACCACCACGACCACGGTCACCAGCAGGACCGTCACCGAACCGGCATCCCCGCTCGTCGTCCAACTGGGGGACGACTGGTCCGACCTGGAGATCACGCCAGGCCTGGGCTTCAGCCGGACCACCAGGCTGCTCAACGAGTCCGGTCGGACGAGCGCGCCGATGGTCATCGTCGCCAGGAGCTCCGTCTCCCTGCTGATGACTCTCGCAGCGGACGGCCGTCCGTGCGGCCCGATCGGCGTGCTGGCCAAATCGGTCTCCTGCACCATCGGCCCGCTCGCGCCGGGGGAATCGGTGCGGATCACCTTCTCGGCAGCACTGCCGCTCAGCATCGAGAACCAGACGGTGTCCGTGGAGCTCATCCCGGAATGACCGGCCGCCGGGGCGGCGGGTCGCACCAGCGCGTCAGTCGGCGAAATCCCAGTTGGCGGTGACGGTCACGGCAACATCGCGGTCGCCGGCGGCCACCGGCATCGTCGCGTCCTTCGCAGACCGGAGCGCGAACGCCGCGGCCGTCGGACGTGGACCTGCGGCACCGGCTCCCTCCGTGAGCCACTGCAGCGCACCGAGCGACCGGGAGGCGAGTGCGGCAAAGTGCCGAGCCTTCGACAACGCCTGTGCCACAGCGGCTTCGCGGGCATCGGTGAGCGCCTGCTCCGGTTCGGCTGCCGTCAGCTCGACGCTGTTGATCCGCACCCCTGCACCCCCGTGCGCAGCCACCTCGGACAGCACCTTCTCGACCGAAGCGAGGTCGGTGAGCGTCGCCAGCAGCTGCTGCGACGCGGCGTATCCGAGGAGAACCTCGCGATCGGCCTGCCAGTTGGTGCGAGGCCCGAAGCTCAGGTCGCGGGTGCGGACCGAACGTGAATCGACGCCGTTGTCCGCCAGGATCGACAGCACCCGCTCCACGGCGGTCGCCGTCGCGCGGAACGCCTCTCCCGCATCCGGTCGCAGCGTCTCGATGCCCAGATCGATCACGATCCGGTCGACGGGGGCGGCAACCACGGCGGTGGCGCTGACGGTGATACCCGATGGCTCGCTCATGCCGTCCAGTCTGCCCCCTGCCACCGGCGACCGGTCGGCCTGCAGCGCAGTTCGGTCGTCTGGCGCGGTCCTGACCGCGCTGACAGGATCAGTCGATGACGACCCGCTCACAGTCCGGCGGTCCATCGCATCCGCCGTAGCTCCCTGCTGAGCGGAGCACTGGTGATATCGGACGGCCGGCGCGGGGCGGTGGGTGTCGGCAGCCAACGGCACCTTCGTCGCGCACGGGAATCTTCCTGTCCCCCTGCACGGCCGGAGACGCCCTCCGCTGACCCGGACGTCCGCGGAACTCGTCCGAGCCGGGTGTCGATCGGAGCCGATGCCGTTCGTCATCCCGATGACAGCAACCATGCGGCGGCCCCAGGGCCGTCGCCGATGATGGGAGTACCCGATGCCGACGTACATGTTCCTGCTGCACGACGACGAGTCCTGGTTCGACACCGTCAGCCCGGAGACGTGGGCCGAGGAGATGACCAAGCACCGAGCCTTCTCCGATGCGGTGCGAGCGGCCGGTGGTTCCGTGCTGGACGGTGCGGCGCTGGAGCGCTCTTCGCTGGCCACCACCGTCGACAACACGGGCGACGAGCCGACCGTCACCGACGGTCCGTTCATCGAGACCAAGGAGGTGTTCGGCGGCTACTACGTCGTGGACGTCGCGGACCTGGACGTGGCCATCGCACTGGCCGAGCAGTGCCCGAGCGGACACGTGGAGATTCGGCCGGTGATGAGCACGGACGATGACTCGGCTCCCCCGGTCTGAACCGACCGACCCGGGGGGCCCGATCCGTCCCGGCGGCGACGAGGTCACCCGGCTCGTCGAGCGAGCCCACCGCGACCACTGGTCGCAGGTCCTGGCCAGCACCGTGCGGGTCACCCGGGATCTCGACCTGGCCCAGGAGTGCGCGCAGGAGGCCTACCTCCGCGCACTCCGGGCGTGGCCCGGCGCTGTACCGGACGTTCCGGTCGCCTGGCTCACGACGGCCGCGCGGCGGATCGCCCTGGACGGCCTCAGGCGGGCAGATCTGTTGCGGCGCAAGCTCCCGCTGCTGATGGAGCCGGGTCCGCCGCTGGGCGCAGCTGCCTCGGACAGCGCCGACGCATCAGACGAGCCGACGGACGTCCTGCGGCTGATGTTCATCTGCTGTCACCCGGCGCTGGCTCCGGACTCACGGGTCGCGTTGACGCTGCGGCTGGTCGGCGGCCTGAGCACCGAAGAGGTCGCCGCCGGGCTGTTGGTACCGGTTGCGACGGCGGCTGCTCGGATCACCCGCGCGAAGAAGAAGATCGCCCGTGCCGGGATCCCGTTCCGAGTGCCTTCCCCCACCGAGCTTCCGGAGCGCCTGGACACGCTGCTCACCGTGCTCCAGGTGATGTCGGCGGCCGGACACACGTCGGTGGCCGGCACCCTGCAGCGCTCCGACCTGACGGAACGCGCTGTCCGGGCAGCGCGACTGCTCGTCGCCGCACTGCCCGACCCGGTGGTGGACGATGCCAGGGCACTGCTCGCCCATCTGTTGCTCACCAGGGCCAGGGGCGATTCCCGCATCGATGGCGATGGGCGGTTGGTGTTGATGGCCGACCAGGACCGGACTCGCTGGCAGGGTGCCGATCTCGACGAGGGTCTCGACCTGATCACCGCCGTACTCACCAGCATCACGACCGGCGGTCGCAGTCCCGGTCGATTCACCGTGCAGGCGGTGATCGCGGGCCTGCACATGAATGCCCCGAGCTTCTCCGAGACCGACTGGCCGGAGCTCGTGCGCTGGTACGAGGCCCTGCTGCGGCGCTGGCCGACCCCGGTCGTCCGGCTCAACGCGTTGGTGGCCAGGAGCCACCTCTCCGGCGCTCGACGCCCCGAACTGCGCGCGGAACTGGCGGCACTGGAGCGCGAACCGCAGCTGGCTCGCTACCCCTACCTGCCGGCCGCAGTGGCCGAGCTGCTGGCCCGGTGGGGCGACCTCGACGGTGCGGCGGTCGCCTACGACCGCGCCATCGAGCTGTCCCGCAACGACGTGGAGCGACAGCACCTGCGCGCACGGCGCGACGGATTGGGCGGTGCCGGTCGGCGGCACGGTGCCTGAGGGTCTCGGATCGGCGCTCTCCACGGCTCGAGCCATCCGGCACACCCGTCGTGTCGGCCGGGGTGGCAGCCCGAACTTTCTTCGATCGGAGCTTGTTCCATGCATCAGTCCCCGCTGCGATGGGAAACGGAACACCAGGTCGCTCGTTCAACAGCGCAGCGGTGACCCAGGCCCGTCGGCTGTTCTGGACGGTAGCGGCCGGCGGGCCGCCCCCGGCGCCGCTCTGCTGACCGGGTACCCAGTGCAGCACTCGTCCTGACTGCGATCGCACAGGTGCGCGGGTTCCTCGACCGCACTGACGCTGGACGAGTTGCGGCCGCTCCTGGGCGCGCGAGCGTGATCTGCTCGACCTCTACGGACGGCTCGCTCGGCCAGCTGCCACCCGGCCCGGCTGGATGAGCGAGCGCACTTCAGCGTCCCAGAGCTCAGCGGGGTCGAAATTCATGGTGGTGAAGTGGCCGGCCAACTCGAGGCTGAGCACGCCGTGCAATCGGGTCCAGAAGGTTACCGCCGTCGTGCCGTCGGTTCCGGGCAGTGCGTCGAACGCCGTGGTGATCGGCGCGAAGATCCGGCGGGCCAGTTCGGTGGCCTCGTCCGGTGCCCGGTAGCCGGGGACTGGAGTGCCGTACAGCAGCAGGTATCGCTGCGGGTGGGCGAGGGCCCATTGCCGGAGAGCACCGGCGATGGCGATCAGGCATTGCGGTGCTACGGCGGAAATGGCCGCCGCCTCGGCGAGCTCGGCCAGGTCCCGGTAGGCGCTGACGATCAGCTGGGTGAGCAGTTCGTCCCGGCCGGTGTAGTAGCGGTACAGCGCGGGTGCGGTCATCCCCATGCCGGTGGCGATCGCCTTCAGCGACAGTGCTGATGCGCCGGCCGACTCGATCTGCTGCCAGGCCTGTTGCTGGATCTCCTCGCGAACCTGTTGCCGGTACCGAGCTCGGGGCCCTTCCGAGGTCATGCGTTCCGGCTCTGTGATCATCCTGTTGTTATACCTCCTCTCCTGCGGTTATAGTCTGTAATTACAGCGACTGCCCATCACGAAGAGCTCCACATGACCACCGAAATTGTTGCCACCGACGTCGTTCTTCCCGGAATCGTCGAGCCGGACGGATTGCAGATCCGCACCCGCCGTGTTGCGCCACCGACCCGCCGAGAGGTCCTCGTCCGCGTCGAGGCGACCGGCGTGTCGTTCGCCGAGCAGGGCATGCGTCGGGGGCGCTATCCGGGCCAGCCGCCTACGGCACCGCGACCAGCCTGAACGACGACGACTCGATGCTGGGGCTGTTCGCGCGAATGATGGGTCGGATCGTCTACTGGAAGCTGATGCCGAACCGCCGGGGCGCCACCTTCTACAACTTCTGGGCGGGACACACCGTGGCCCGCAGGTGATTTCGTCGGCGTCTGAACTCCGACCTCACCGCCGTTCTGGCCCTGTTGGCATCGGGAACCCTGACCGCACACATCGCCGCGCGATTCCCGCTCACCGCAGCAGCGGAGGCGCTGACACTGGCCGAATCACGCACCACCACCGGCAAAGTGATCCTGGAACCCAACCCCGGTGGATCGGCTGGCTGTTGAATCCAACAGGACCGCTACATCCTGGATTCTGTCCCCGACTTCACCCGACCACGCCGACGTGGAGCCTGAGCGGTGGTGATCAAGTGTTACCGGAGACGATCTCCGTTCAGTCCACGGCGCCGGCCAGTGCCGCAACTCCGGAGGTCGCCGCTCTCGTGGCCACCCAGAAGGTGACGGCCATGGGGTGCGACGTGAGCATCACCAGGATGTGACTCCGGCTGTCCCCGATCACTCCGTTGGTGTTGATGATCCGGCGTTCGCGCGCGCTACCCCAGCCCTGTTCGATCCACCAGGTGCTGCCGGGCAGCGCATCCGGGATTCCGAAGAACTGATCGACGCCATCGGCGGCGATCTCCTGGGCGTCGCGGTGCCGGCCAGGTTGGGCGGCGGACGTCCTGCGGTGCGACATCCAGCAGCCACCGCCAGATGCGGGCCACGTCGACGGCGTCGAACCGCATCGAGCCGCCCGAAGAGGGGCACCTCCACCTCGTGCCGCAGGGCAACCTGGAGTCCTCCAGGGAGCCCGACGTGCTCGCCCTTGCCGCGCGTGCGTCCGCGAACCTCCGGGACAGCGATCTCCGCGCCCCGGGCGCGACTCAGGGTGAACTGTGGTCTGCCGTGCTCGGAGAAGCCCTGTTCGGGGCCGGTACGGCGCGCATGGTGCAGGCCCATGCTCGGACCTCGGACGGCCGCACATACGTCTACTCCTTCAAGTACCGTTCGACGGCCCTGAACGGGTGACTTGGCGCCGGCCATACTGTCGAGCTGCTCTTCGTCTTCGACATCGCCGACAGGCCGTGGCTGCACGGAGACACAGGCCTACTCGGCCCCGACCCGCACAGGCCGGCCTCGCGGCTCGGGTGCACATCGCCCGGGTCGCGTTCGCCACCACCGGGGACCCGGGTCGGGCCGCGTACCACCCGCAACGACCCGTAGCGGAGACACTCGGGGGCTGAGCCTTTCCACCGGACAGGGACGCAGCTAATTGTCCACACCCCGACAACCAGCTCTGAGAACGTCCGCATGTCCGGGCTCAGCGCGGTTTGCGTCTCGTGGCTGCAACGGTCTGCCAAGCGGCGCTCGCTGCCACCGGCGAACGTGAACGATCGTTTCCGTTTCAGATGGAAAGGAACTCGTGTCCGGATGCTGAAAGAGGTTGCATTACAGCGCAAAGCGGACACGGCAATCGAGACACCTTCACTTCCGTCACCTCGGTCCCATCAGGTGAACGAGAGTCGGATGCTCTAGGTCTGCTGATCCGGAAGACAGGAACGACGGCCCCGAGCGCCTCCGGGGTCATCGCCCGGACAGGCACCCGCCGTGACACGTCGACAGTCCACCGAGGCTGCTATCGCTCGGATGTGGAGCTGACCGCTTCGGATGCCTCAGCCCACTCGATCAACCGCGGCCCCGGTTGGCGTGACCAGGTGCGCAGGTCAACACCTGCGGCGATCAAGGCTCCTTGGTCGGCCCATTTCCCTCGCGGTGTGGTGATCGCCAGGGATCGGTCCAGCAACATCCACAGGTGCGCCTGCGGTGCGTCCAGCGTGCAGTACCCCCAGTAGTGGATCGCCGGCCGCCCACCCAAAGCCACCGAGGTGTCAACCTGGACGTACTTGCCGTCGCCCGGTGCGCAGTTGTCACCGAACACCGGGAAGTCGAAAGAGTTCGGCAGGGTCGGGCCGCCGGGCACGGTGATCGTGACGGTGACACCCGCGCAGTCGGCGGAGGGTGCGGCGGCGACGCACGCAACGACCACATCGTCCCGTGGGTAGGCGGCCACGGACCATCCTGCGGGAACCGGGAACCGCACACCTCCGACATCCGCGACACCGTCGCTGACGGACACCGCAGCCGCGGCGGTGCGGCGTTCCGCAGTTCGCTGACGGTCCGCGACGATGGCCACCACCCCGACGATCGTGGCGATGACGGCGGCAGCAGCGATCAGCGGCACCGGCCATCGCCGGCGTCCGAGAAGAGGCAAACCCTGACCTGCCGGCCGCGGCGTTGCATCTCGTCCATCGCCGGACCGCACTCCCGCTGCCAGCAGATCGTCCAACGCGGCATCCAGCTCGGCGTCCTTCCAGATCGCAAAGTCTTCGTGCTGGGAACTCATAGGGTTTCGCCTTTCTCGGCGGTGACAGGTTGGAGTTCTTCGGCGCGGCGTAGCCGCCGGCGGGCTCGATGCAGTCGGGAGCGGACGGTGGCCGGAAGCAGCTCGAGGGCCTCACCGACCTGGGTCGGTGATAGGCCAGCCCAAGCGATGAGCAGCAAAATGTCCCGATCGGTGTCATCGAGTTGCAGCAGATCGGGGATGAGACGCTGCAACCGCCGGTGCGCATCGACCTGATCGATGCTCTGATCGGCCGGCGGCTCGTCCACACCCGCTGACGCGATCGCCTGCATGCGTCTGAGATGACGCAGCTCATCGCGTCGATGACTGTGCACCGCTCTCGTGGCAATGCCGAACAACCATGCGATCGGCGGGCCCTGCTCCGGGTCGTAGGTGTGCCACCGGCGGTGTCCAGCCAGGAACGTCTCCGCAGCCAGATCATCCGCGTGAGCGGAACCGACCCGGCCGGCCAGATACCGCCAGATCGCCGCGTGATGCTGCTCGAACAGCAACCCCACGCCACTGTCGTCACTGCCGCGCCGTCTGCCCATATCCACTCTCGGTCGCCAGACCCCGCAGCGTTGCACACCAGTGAGAAGGGCGGGTCTGAGCTGGTCACTTCGTCGTCTTGACGGTCAGTCGCACCGATCGGGTGACGCCGGTTGGTAATAACTGGAGATGACGAAAGACTGCCGAAGTGGAGAAGCCCCGCTACGTGATGATCGTTCTCGCGCCTATCAACATCCTGCTCCAGCTCTTCTTGCTCGTTGTTGCGCCGGATCCGCCGATCTGGCTGGTGCTACTGGTCTGCCTCAGCATCAGCGGCTTCATCGTTTCCTTCGTCGCCGAGGTTCGGCGCAACGCGAAGATCTCGCGAGGCGCCTCGTACCTCGAGCGGTAGCAGCAGTCTGCTGTCAGCCACCGGCAAGCAGTGAATGACACGCAGCGGCCCGCTCGGCGTCACTGACCTGCCCGCGAGTGCGCAGCTCGTCGAGCTGGGCGAGGCAGTCACCGAGCGGTAGAACCGACCCACTCGCTGGCGGCTGCGAGGCGATCCGCTGCAGCCGTAGCTGACGGTCAGGAGGCGGACAGCGACTGCCCGACCCTGCCCGGCAGGAATCGGAACCTTCACCGCTCGTCAGTCGTCGTCCCACTCATCTCGAAGTTCCTTGCGCAGAACGTCCACCTGGACCGTCAAGGCCCCAAGCAGTTCCTCCCGATTCAAGCGCGTCGACGTTCTGTACGACCAGCTCGGCAAGCCATCGGCATCCAACGTCTTGATCAGAACGAACGCTTCCAGCGGAGTCTCCGCCGGTCCCAGGGCGTGGATTTCCAAACCTGGCAGGGCTTGGCCGACCGGAACTCGGACTTCGTCTGGACCAGCTCTTCCTGCATGGCTACCCATGGCTCGCATCCTGCCACCAACCACCGCAGCTCATGTTCGCGAGACGATCGTTTCCTTGTCATCTGCACAGAGTTGTAAAGCTTCCCGTGTCCGCGCCAAGTCCGAGGTTGTGAGACGTTGTAAAGCGGACACGACCTCGGCGACACTTTCACTCCTGTCACTCCCCGTCATCGGCCCAGGTCGAGGACGGCACCTGACAGTCAGCGGCAGAGCGTCGCACTGATCATCGCGGAGGAGCACAAGCAGGAACCGGTTAGCGCCTATGTTCTCCAGAGCCAGCGCAGAGCATCTGGAAGAATGACACCCCCGTGGTTGGCGTTGTGGGCACCGTCGCCAAGCTCGATGCGATGGTCGTAGCCGTTCTCAGCAAGAGCGGCTGCGACCAGAAGGTTGTTGCTGTACCAGTTCAGGTCAGAATGATCGAAGTTCAGATCCCACCGGTTCGCCTGCAAGAACACCCGTAACGGTTTCGGTGAAGTGCGGCGGATCAGTTCTGGGTATGGATTGCCTCCCGGGATCTGCGCAAAGCTCGACACGAATCCCAGCACCAGGCCGAACCGGTCAGGGCGTTGCCAAGCGACCGTGAACGCGCAGTTGCCGCCACTGGATCCTCCGCAGATCGCCCGAAGGTCCGGATCCTCGGTGATGTTCAGTCCCAGCTGGTCTCGTACCGCGGGAATGATCTCGGTGATCAGGAATTCCGCGTACCGATCATCGGCCGGGTCGTATTCGGCATTGCGGTTTCCGAGCTGTCCCGGATCGACGAACACTCCAATAGTGGTGGGCATCGACCCATCGTGGATGAGGTTGTCGAAGACAATGCCCGCGCGCATCTCGAGGTCCGGATCCAGGTACATCTGGCCGTCCTGGAACACCATCAGCGCGGCCAACTCGCCGCCCGAGTACTGCGCGGGGATGTACACCTGGACGATCCTGGTGGTGCCCGGGAACACCGCACTGTCGTTCCAGGCGAAGCCTTCGATGCGACCCCGTGGCACTCCGTCGCGTCTGGATGAATCAGGTCCGTGCGGGTAGTTCCGCGGTATGCCGGGCTCGGCGGCGGCATCGTTCGGCTCGGTCACGGTGTCCAACGTACTGAACTCCTGCAGCGAAACGCCGCTGCCGTCGGACCCTCCGACACACCGGACACGACTTCCGCGACACCTGACTCTCTGTCACTCCGTCCCCACGCGCCGGACTGCATCGTTGCGCAAGAAATGGGCTCCCGCACCGGCTGGTCACGATTCGGCGGCGACTATCTTGACCACTGACTGCAGCTCAGAGGGGGATGCGAAGGCTCGGATCCACACGTGTGCCACCCGATGCTGCCGGTCGAGCACGATCGTGGAGGGGATCCCGGTGATCGGGAACCCGGGGATCGACGCCAGTACCTGGACCTGCTTGTCGTAGATGGAGGGGTACGGCGTTCCGCGCACCGAGTCGTAGTCCGCTCCGTTCTGCCGATCGGACTCGCGAACATTGACGCCGACGAACTGGACGCCGTCCGATGCCAACTCCCGCGCTGCCGCTGCCAGCAGGGGCGCTTCAGCCCGGCACGCGGTGCACCAAGAACCCCAGAAGTTCAACACCACCACCTTGTCGGGATAGTCAGCAACGGACACCCGGCCGTCACCGGTCAGGGTCGGACCGGAGATCTCACCCAGAGGCTTGCGTTGTGCTGCGGGATAGTCGAACTCACTCAGTCCGCCCGGGGAGACGAGCTCGAATCCCCCACCCTGGGGCACGCTGACGTCGGTGCCGCTGGAACATGCAGACAGCGAACACGCAAGTGCCAGCAGGGCGGCAGCGACGCGACGAAAATTGCCGATCACTCGATTCCCCTCCAGTGCGCGACGCGAATACTGCTCGCGGGGGTGTGATCCCCGTGCCCACCCGTCACAGGTCGGATCCGATGCTACCCACCGAGCAGCAGATCTGAACGGCTGCGGCGTGACCGGAGCCTCATGTGCGTGACAAACGATCGTTTCTTTGCCATCGGCTCCAAGTTGTTTAGGTTGCCGTGTCCGCACCATGTCCGAGGTTGTGAGACGTGTAACGCGGACGAGTTCCGCGACACATTTACTCCTGTCTCCCGTCGCTCCCGCTATCGGGATGGCCAGGGTCGGGGACTGTCTCGTGATGGGCCGGAAGCCCCCGAAGCGGCCATGCGCGCGGGGATGTAGAACAGGCGTTGTCATCCAGGGACAACTTCCGCCTGCCGCGATCAGCGAGGCCCGAACCGGCCCCGCCGTACCACGGTCCCGACGGGTGGTGATCGGCTGAAGCGATCTGGCAGTGTCGCACCATGACCCGCACGCTGACCGTCACCCTCGATGACCACGCCAGCCCGGTCTCGCAGAAACCGCGATGACCGTCGGCATTGTGGCGTGGCCCGACGCCGAACTGTCGCAGGCCGTGACCGCGATCTGGCGCGCGGTGGCCGACGCTGGCTGCCCGTCCCTGATCGGAACATTGCAGATCCCCCACCTCTCGTTCGTGGTGGCCGACTCGTTCGACGACGACGCGGTAGCCAGAGCGTGCGGCGCCGTCCCCCGCGAGCCAATCCAGATCGACGCCGTCACCATCGGTGTCTTCCCCGGCGGAGTCGTCCATCTGGGCATCCGCCCGATGACCGCCCTGCTCGAAGAGCATCGCCGCGTCCAGGCCGCCGCCGCGCCGTACCTCGTCGAACCGCGGCCGTATTTCGCACCCGACGAGTGGAGCCCGCACATCACCATCGCCATGGGCCTGGACACCGACCAGGTAAGCCGCGCCGTCAGTGCCGCCCTGACGTCGCTCCCTCTCAGCGGCCACCTGGTTCGTGGCGGCATCGAGGACGGCGATACCGGTCACCGGATCCCGCTCTAGTGAGCGTGCGAGCAGCAGGCATACAACCACGCGTTGGACCGCTTGGACCCCGTGTACACGCACCAGCGCGACGCGCCGACCGACCCTTCGGACATCGCACCTACACACCGACAGCAAAGAAATGATCGTTTCCGTTTCAGATGTAAAGGAACTCGTGTCCGGATGCTGAAAGAGGTTGCATTACAACGTAAAGCGGACACGGCAATCGCAACATAGTCCCACAGGCATCGCTGGCCCCAGCGATCACTCGCGCTATCGCAGGTGACCATGTGGCAGGTCGAGCTCTGCGTGACAAGCGTCGCTCTCAGACAGCGGCGATGTCGTCCAGCTTGTTCAGTTCGCTGTCGGTCAGCTCGATCGACGCGGCTGCGATGTTCGCTCGCAGATGCCGGATGCTGGTAGCTCCCGGCAGCGGAACAATGGGCTGAGCGTGCCTGCTCTGCTGGTGGTGCACCCAGGCCAAAGCGACCTGTTCGGGCGTCGCACCGAGCCGCACTGCGGGTCCCATCAGCGCTTCCCGGACACCGCTGGGCGCATCCTTGCCGGTGAGTTGGCCGTGGCTCAGTGGTGAGTGCGCGACGAGGGCGATGCCCAGCTCGGCCAGCATCGGCAGGAACCCCTCAGCCGCGTTCGCGGCCAGCGACCACTGCTCCTGCAGCGCCGTCACAGGATGCACGGCGTGGGCGCGGCGAACATCGTCGATCCTGACGTTGGACAACCCGATCGCCTGGATCTTTCCCGCCTCGACGAGGCCCGCCATTGCGGTAACGGTCTCCTCGATCGGCGTCTGCTCACAGCGGTGGTGCAAGTAGTACAGGTCGATTACATCCACACCCAGCCGGCGCAGGCTCGCCTCGCAGGACCTGACCACCGTGGCGGCATCGGCATGAACGCTCCAGTCGTCGAAGCGACCGGACGTGCCCCACACAACCCCGAACTTCGAGCACAGCACCACCTCGTCGCGTCGTCCGGCGATCGCGCGCCCGACCAGCGCCTCGTTGCCGTACATCTCCGCGGTGTCGAGCATTGTGACGCCCTGGTCCAGCGCGGCATGCACGAGCCCCACCGGGTCACGATCCGGGTCGGGCGCCGAGCCCGGCTCCGGATCGCGCAGGCGCATCAGGCCCAGGCCCTGCCGGGGTCCACCACTGACTGACCACAGAGATGACGTTGTCATGCCGGGAAGGCTAGAACCTCATCCCCGCTTGAGCTCAAATCCGCCCGGTTTGCGGACCAGTACGTGACTCATTCGCTCGAGGCACCCACCACGTCGGATCCCCGGGCCCGACACAGCCCTTCGGGCTCATCGTGCCCCAGTACGCCGCACTGTTCGTCCTCGGCACCACCCCCAAAGCTTCCGCAGCGCAGCTCGCCAGAGCATGCCTGGTCCACCCCGCAGACCATGGCCACCGTCCATCAGCAACCTCGAAGCCAAAGGCCTCTTCGAGCCACGCACCTCCCCATGAATCAGCGACTGAAGGAGACCCGCTTGACCGACGGATCAGCCGACCGTTGAGAACCTCGAGCGGTACTCGCTGGGCGGGATCCCGATGTTGTTGGCGAAGTGGGTGCGGAGGTTGGCGGCGCTGCCGAGTCCGGTCCGTGCGGCGATCGCTGCGATGGTCAGGGTGGTGCTCTCCAGTAGTTCTTGAGCGGCGTGGGTGCGTTCGCGGAGCAGCCATTCCTGTGGCGAGTTCCCGGTGAGGCGGGTGATGGTCCGGTGCAGGGTGCGGGCGCTGGCCCCGGCGTGGTCTGCGATGGCGGTGATCGTGACGGTGGCGAGATTGCTGCGTGCCCAGTCCAATGTCTCGGCGAGATCGGATCCGATCGATGTCGGTCGCGGACGCAGGTACTGGGCTTGGCCACCACTGCGATGGGGCGGCACCACGATGCGGCGGGCAACTTCGTTGGCTACAGCGGCGCCGTGGTCCAGGCGGACGAGTTCCAGGCACATGTCCAGCGCCGCTGCACTGCCAGCGGACGTCCAGAGGCCGTCATGGATGTAGAGGACGGTGGCGTCGACCGTCACCGATGGGTAGCGCGCAGCGAGTTCGTCGGCGTGCATCCAATGTGTCGTTGCGCGCCGGCCAGCGAGGAGGCCGGCCTCTGCCAGGACGAAGGCGCCGGAGCACACCGACGCGATCCGTGTGCCGCGCCCGTTCGCCGCCACCAACGCGGCCAGCAGCTCGGGTGGCGCTGCGGTGTGGATGCTGCTGCAGGCCGGGACGATGATCGTGTCCGCGTCTTCGAGTGCCGCGAGGCCTCGCCCGGCAGGGACCGTCAGTCCTCGGCTCGTGGTGGTCCCGGTCGTGCCTGCGACCAGCTCGAATTCGTACCAGTCCGGGGTCAGATCTGTGCGGTCGACACCGAAGATCTCGCAGGGGATCGCCAGCTCGAACAGAGGCACGTCTTGGGTTGCGATGACGACGACGCGATGCGGGTCCGTCTGCCGACTGCGCGACTTCTGCCGCGTCCGGTCTCGGGTGGCCGATTCCTTGCGCATGGTGGCGAGTCTGCCACTTCCGTGGCGTTGTCGGGTGATCCATGGTCGGCGCATGGCAGGAAACGGTTTCGTCAAGCACATCGGCGTGGGGCAGGGGATCGCTCTGTACGTATCGGCGATCCTGGGTGCAGGGGTACTCGTCCTGCCCGGGCAGGTCGCCTCCATGGCGGGGCCCGCATCGCTGGTGTCCTGGGCGATCGCGAGCCTGTTGGGTGTTCCGCTGGCGGTGATGTTCGCGGCTCTCGCGCGCCGCTTTCCTGATGCCGGGGGCGTCGCGTCCTACGCGCGGGCGGGGTTCGGACCGACGGCCGGTGGGATCACCGGATGGCTGTTCTTCGTCGCCGGCTCTGTCGGTCAGACGATCGTGCCGCTGACCGGCGGCTACTACGTTGCTGACGCCTGCGATCTGGGTGGGGGCGCGGCGATCGGGGTGGCTGTCCTGATCCTGCTGGTGGCGACCGGCGCGAACCTGCTCGGGGTGCGGGTGAGTGCGCGCACACAGCTGTGGCTGGCAGGGTCGGTCGGTCTTGCTCTCGCCCTGATCATCGCGGTGACGGTGCCGCGCATGCGACTCGAAGAGCTGACACCCTTTGCCCCACAGGGAGTTGCGCCCATCGGGTCGGCGGTGGTTGTGCTGTTCTTCGCCTTCGCCGGATGGGAAGCCATCTCACACCTGGTGGGAGAGTTCCGGGATCCGGATCGTGACGTGCCCCGAGCGGTCGCAGCCACGGTTGTCATCGTCAGCGTCCTGTACCTCGGGACGGCCTGCGCTGTCGTCCTGACCGGCACCTACGGTGATCCCGCGACGGACCGCGTCGCGATCGGCATCCTGCTGCAGGAGGCGCTCGGGGCGGCGGCCGGCCCTGTCGCAGCCGTGATCGCTGTGGTCATCAGCCTCGGCACCACCAACGCGTTCATCGCCGGCGTCTCCCGGCTCGGTCACTCCCTCGCGGCCGACCGTTGGCTACCGACCCCGATCGCCACCATCAACCGCAACGGAGTGCCGGTGGGTGGGGTTCTGGCGGTGTCCGGCATCGCCGCCGCCGGCCTTGCCATTGCCGCCTGGCGCGATTGGGGCACCGACACCCTCGTCGTGATCCCGTCGACCCTGGTCGTCGCCGTCTACGTCATTGCCGCAGCGGCCGCTGTGCGGGTACTCACCGGTGGGGGCCGGGTCGCGGCAATCAGCACCCTCGTGATCACTGTGTTGGTGGTGCCGACCGCGGCCCAGCACGCGCTCATCCCGGTGGCGGTCGTCGTGCTGGCACTCCTGAGTCGGCTCCTCTCCCGGTCCCTGAGCAACCCATCCAACAAGAAGCAGACGAGCCCGCACTCGACATGAGGACAGCTTGCCGACGCTCGCTGTCACAGCTCTCGGTTCATCGGCAACGTGCGCGCTCCTCGACAAATGGCCGGGCAGGCAGCAGATGTTTTTCAGGGCTGTGTGCGAGCACCCCGACAGCGCTCCACTGGCCGTGTGCCAGTGCGTCCTGATTGCCCCTCCGGAGCAGGACGAAGACACCCGTACGGTCGCCACCGTGGTCGCTCGCGTTCGGCGGTGGATCGAGTTCGACGCACAGCTTCCCGGACGCTCGACGCCGTCCCGGACAACTCCGATCTCAGGATCGAATAGCCCCGGACACCACTTTCCAACTGCTACCTGTGTCCGCGAACGATTGTTTGCGAGACGTTGTAACGGTTCCCGTGTCCGGATGCGATTCGAGGTTGTGAGACGTTGTAAACCGGACACGGCAAGCGGACATCGTCACTCTGGTCCCAGTCGATGTTGTCGCTGCGGGTCGCGGTCTACTGCCACGGCACAGTCTCGGGACGTCGACTATGCCGGATCGAATCTGGCAGCGAGGCCGCTCATCCGGTCTTGTCGGACTGAGCGGTCCAGCGCGTCGATCCATCGCAGGAGGCGCTGTCACCGACGCTGATGTATGTGCCGTATCTCCAGGATCTCTCAGGTCTGACCTGGTAGGTGGGTGTCTGGGTAGCGCTGGTGGTCGGGCACACTGCGTGTTATGACCGGCGCTGATGACCGCAAACCACCTTCCGAGGCCGCAGGCCGGGTTTTGAGCGAAGCTGGGACCGAGACGTCCAGTGACGTCGAACTGACTGCAGATGCGGATGCTGGGCCGCGGGCGGAGCGGGGAAATCCGGATCATCCGGCGGTGCACAGCGGCTGACTGTTCGGGCTCGCCCTGGGCGCGATCGGAGTGGTGTTCGGCGATATCGGGACCAGCCCGTTGTATGCGATGCAGACCGTCTTTTCGATCGATGGCAACGCGGTCCAGCCCACCGCGGAGGATGTGTACGGCGTTGTGTCGCTGGTCTTCTGGTCGGTCACGGTGATCGTGTCGATCAAGTACGTGGCCTACATTCTGCGGGCTGACAACGACGGCGAGGGCGGGATTATGGCGTTGGCCGCGCTGATCCGGGAGAAGTTGCGGGCCCGGAGCCGCCGAGTCGCCCTGGCCATGGTGTTGGGGGTGGTCGGCGCGTCGCTGTTCTACGGTGACAGCCTGATCACGCCGGCGATCTCGGTGCTCTCGGCTATCGAAGGTGTCGAGGTGGTCGCCCCGGGCGCGCACGGTGTGGTGCTGCCGATCGGTATCGCCATCGTCACCGGGTTGTTTCTGGTGCAGCGCCTGGGCACCCACCGCATCGGGCGGCTGTTCGGGCCGGTGATGGTGCTCTGGTTCGTGGTGCTGGCGGCGACCGGTCTGCCGCATATTGTGGCCCGACCCGGGATCCTGCGCGGACTCTAACTTCCTGGCCCGCCACTGATCACACGGTCAGCAGGTCGAACGCCCGGACCTTCACGCTCTCGACGGTCGAGGACGTCAGCGCCCGTTCCGCGCGGGCAGCGTCGGCGGCGCTGCGGCCGACGGACTTGGACACCGGGGCCGTGTGGTCCAGGTACTCGGTGACGGACTGGTACGCCGCCCACCGGGTGCCCCGGATGTTCTCGTTCGTGTCGGCGGTCCACATCAGGCGGCGCAGCTCCCGGCTGCGGTCGGCCTGGATGGTGCGGGCCCGCTTGCTGCCGGAGTCCGCCGCATCGGAGGACCACACCGCGCCGATCAACGCGTCGAACTCGTCGCGGCTGATCTGCTCGCTGATCATGGCGTCGGCCTTGGCCTGGAACGCCTCCGCGAACTTGAACGTGAGACCCAGCGCGTTACGGGCCTCCGCCACGTACCCGGCGGCACCGGAGGTGTGCCGGATCGAATACGACGACTTCGCGGACTGGATCGCGGCGGCCTGCGTGTTGGCGCACACCACCCGCACCGGCGACACCAGCAACCGGAACGCGCTGCTGCCGTCGTGGCTGTTGAGGGCCACCAGGTACAGATCGACCGCGTCGCGGCCACCGACCATCAGCGTGTTAGGGACCTTCATGGTGATGAACACCTGACGGCCGGCCTTGAGGCTGCCGGCGGTCTCGAAGTGCGCCCCGGACTCGGAAACCAGCGTATTGAGCAGGTCCGCGTGTTCCTCGTTCTGGATCGGCCGGTACCCGTTGCCCACCACGCCCAGGGCCTCCGGGGTGCCGGTCTTCGGGTTTGTCCGGAGGGTGGCGAACTGGTCCGGCACCTCCACTGTGGTCACACCCTCGGCCGACAGGACCGACGTGGTGAGCGGCGACTTCCGCACGTTCCACCCGCCCAGATGCGCGTACTGCATCGCCTCGGCAGCGGTGAACTCCTGCGGCACGACCGTGCCCAGCCGGTGCCACGCGTGCTCCCGCGCCGACACGAACGCGCTGCTGCCATCCGCGAACTGCTCGATGTTGTGAGCCATTGGAAGCTCTCCCCTTCGGTCTGCCTCGGCCGGTCGATCCGGCCTCATCGGCATACCTCAATAGTACTACCCATCTGCCTAGTCTGCAACTACCTACCGCTAGGTATTTTGAGGCTAGGCAGATAGGGACTATGCGGGTTAGCATCTGCGCATGGCTACTATCAACACCGTGCGATTACTCGGAGCAGCGGAACTTGGTGCACTCCTGGGCGTGAGTCGAGCGCGGGTCACGCAACTGATGGCGAAGACGTGGTTTCCTGAGCCCGTCGCTCGGCTCAAACTCGGCGGGATCTACGAGCTCGCGGACATCGAGCGGATGGCATCTGAGACCGGACGGACACTGAACTACGACGCCCTGGACAAGCTCAGCGCGAACGACGACGACGAAGGCGGCACCACCCCTCGTCCTGGCCAGTAGTTCGCGCGGCAGGGCTGGGACCGCAGTGCAAAAGGGAGCCCTAGGTGTCTACCGATGCGCCGTTGCCTGCCTCTGATCTCAAGCGGAGATCGCCGCGCATCTTTGTGCTGACCGGGATCCCGGGCGCCGGCAAGTCCACGGTTGGGGAGCTGCTGGCCAAACGCTTCGAGCGTGGCGTGCACGTCGCCGGCGACGGCATCAGGGCCATGGTGGTGACTGGCAGGGTCGACATGTCGCCCCGATCCGACAGCGAGGCGACGGCGCAGCTGCTCATGCGCTACCGAGCTGCAGTTGATGTTGCCGCCCGATACTCGGACGGCGGCTTCGATGTCGTCATCGAGGACGTGATCATCGGCGAGATGCTCGAACACTTCCTTGCCATGTTGCCCTGGCCGGAGGTGCACCTGGTCGTGCTCAACCCGGAGCTGGTTGAGATCGTCAAGCGCGAGGAGGGGCGATCCAAGAACGCCTACAACGCGGCGTGGAGAGCGACCGAGCTGCACCGGATCTTGCGTGAGCAGACGTCCCGGCGCGGCTGGTGGATTGATAGCACCCGACTTACGGCGGAAGAGACCGTCGATGCCGTCCTGGCTCACCTGGACCTGAGTGCGGTGCAGCTTCCCCCTTCGGAGCTCCAGCCATGACAGTCGCAGGGATCGGTCACCTCCTTACAACCACGAGAGTGTCGGTGCTCGGGGTGCGGCATCACGGCATGACAACTTCGCGGGGGCCACGATGACCACCAGGACAGTGCCGGCCTGGCAGCTTCGGCCCGGTTGGATGGTCGTTCCGGCGTTGCACCACGGATCACCTATCCCGCAACACATCTGCTCACCATTGAGGATGCCCAATGACCCAACCCCAAGTGCCGACGCCGAACCCCGATGATCTACAGCGCGCGGGCCGCGTGGCTCGACGACCAGGCGGACGAGGCCGACTCCGTCGCCGCCTTGCTCTCCGGCGAGCGCAGCTCCACCAGCGAAGCGACGCGAACTCGGCAGACTGCAGGCTGGCTCCGCCACCACGCCCACCCCGAATAGCGCAGCTGGTGAATCAAGCGCTCTAATCACTACCCTGCCGACATGAGTCTGGTCGGTGTGATCTTCCCGGACGCCGATCTGGCTGAGGTCGAGGAATTTCGTGGTCGGTGGGACCCTCTCGCGGATGCGGTCGCCGCGCACATCACGATCATCTTCCCCATACCTGAAGAGTCCGATCTCGATGCGCTGCGGGCCTTGGCCATGAAGCCGTTCCCCGTGCGGCTCGCGACCCCGCTGCTCTGGGACGACGAGTACCTGTTCCTCACGGCCGACACGGGCAATGACCACATCGTCGACCTGCACCGCAGATCCTATGAAGCGCTGCGACTGCCCAGCCCCCCGCGATTCGTTCCTCACATGACGATCGGACGCCGACGAGCCGAAACCGAAACCATGCTGGCACAAGCGGCGGGCCTCGCAGTCCAGGGCTGGGCGCGATCGCTGACGATCTACCGGCGTCACCCCGATGGCCTGCGCACCGTCGAATGCACCGTCGGTGATCAGACGCTCGGCTAGTGCGCCGAATCCGCGACGGCCCGGTCAGGCACCGGCTGGGCGCCCACAGCACCAACGAGCACCAACGGCCAAGCGTCTTGGTGTCCTGAATCCCAGTAGCGTTCAGGGACATGTGGGACGACAGCGCCTCGCGGAGGTATTACGACTCAGAGCTGACGACGCGGGTAGGCCGCCCCGCCGGCGAAGAACGAGACAGCCAGATCGAATGGTTCATCAGCACATGCAGAGACCAGCAGATCTCCTCCATCCTCGAGGTCGGCGCCGGTGGCGGCCGCGACGGGCTCCTTCTGCAACGAGCTGGTCTGACGTACACCGGAGTGGATCTGTCGGAGGTCGGCGTCACCCTCTGCCGCGAGCAAGGGCTGAACACCTCCGTCGCATCGGCGACTGACCTTCCATTCAACGATGACAGCCGACGCCGGATGGAGCATGAGCACACTGATGCACCTACCGGACGACGAGATCACCCAGGCCCTCGATGAGTTCCGGCGCGTTCTCCGGACGGGCAGCCTTCTTGCGATCGGCCTCTGGGGATCAACTCCTCCCATCACCCGGATCGACGAACACGAGCGCCTGTTCCAGCAGCGAACCGACGAACAGGTTCAATCGCTCCTGAGCGGGATCGGTCACCTGATCACCTTCGAGACCTGGGGTTGGTTAGACAACGGAAGTCACTATCAGTGGGCGGCCATCGAGATCGGCTGATCACGATGCGCGATCTCGCGACAGGTACAGCGGTAGAGCTGTGGCCTCCAACCACACTCCGGCGAACATCGGGCCGAAGTCCGCGTCCTGTTCGATCGCAGCCAGAGCATCCACCAGCTGCTGAAGATCCCGCGTCGCCGCGTCGAAGTCGAGAGTGGTCGTCACGGAGGGTGTTTCGGATGCGCCCGGCCCGGCGGTCCGAGCGCAATCATCATCGGACGCGGCCACGCCTGCAACCTACCCATCGGATCCGCGTCACGCCGGGTGGCGATTCCAGATCAGCCGAACTCGACAGCCGCTGGAGACCGGAGCTACTTCAACACCCACAGCAACTGCGCAGGTCGCGGTCTCCAGGAGCTGACACCTCGACCGCGCCGCCGTGCCCTTGCGAATAAGCTCCCGCTCGTGACCGGCGGCGACTGGAGGGATGGCGGGTTCAGGCAGCGCCGGCCCTCTGGGGAGACTCTCGCCTGGGTTGCGTCGTCGATGGGTCAGGGCAGTCGCGTCGTCGGCTACCGCCGCATGACCGGGGGCGTTTCATCGGCTGTGAACCGGCTGACCGTTGAACGAGATGGAGCGCGCTCGTTCGTCGTACTGCGGCAGTACCCCGGCTGCGTCGACCTGCAGGGGACCTTGGAGAAGGAGATTGCCAACCTCGGTCTGGTGGCGAGAACTAGGCTCCCGGTTCCGAGCGTCCTGGCTTCCGATGTCTCCGGTGCTGCGACCGGAGGTTTGCCGTCGATGCTCATGACACGGTTGCAGGGGCATGTCGACCTCAGCCCGGCGGACCCTCGATCGTGGATGACGAGGATCGCGGAACTTGCTGTACTGCTTCATTCCCTCGATCTCCCCGCTAAAGACTTCAGGCCCTGGACGGACTCCTGGATCGTTCCTCCGAGCCAGTTTCAGATACCGGTCGGTGCACAGAAACCAGCTGTGTGGATGGCGGCGTTCGGCGTCATGGCGGCGGCGCCGCCTCCGGGTCAAGCCCGGTGGAGTGGTGTACGAGTGGGGGTGGTCCCTCGTGCTGGTTGATCGGTCAGGCTGTGAGCTGACCGATGGTGGTGGGGTCGGTGGTTGCCTCCTTCTCGGGCAGAGGGTGGTTGTCCAGGACAGCGCGGGCTCGGGTCAGGACGTCGAGGCCGAGGTAGCGGCGCATCTCGGTCCATTCGTCGTGTTGCTCGGCCAGGACAGCGCCGACGAGGCGGATCACGGCGTCGCGGTTGGGGAAGATCCCGACCACGTCGGTGCGGCGCCGGATTTCCCGGTTCAGTCGTTCGTTGGGGTTGTTCGACCAGATCTGGCGCCAGATCTCTTTCGGGAACGCAGTGAAGGCCAGGATGTCTTCGCGAGCTGCTTCCAGGTGCGCGGTCACGGCGGGCAGCTTCTGCGTGAGCGCGTCGATGACCCGGTCGAACTGGGCGTGTACCGCGGGGGCATCAGGCTGGTCGTACACGCTGTGCAGCAGGGTCTTCACCCACGGCCAGCTGCTCTTCGGGGTGGCCGACATCAGGTTCGCTGCGTAGTGGGTTCGGCAGCGTTGCCAGGACGTGCCGGTCAACGTGGCACCGACGGCCTCGATCAGTCCCTGGTGGGCATCGGAGGTCACCATCGCGACCTTGCCGGCCTTGGTCAACCCGCGGGCGTGCAGATCCCGGAAGAACGCGAGCCACCCGGCACCAGATTCCGTCGAAGATGTTTGCACGCCGAGGATCTCGCGGTAACCGTCGGCGTTCACACCGGTCGCGACCATGACCGCGATCTTCACCACCCGGCCGCCTTCCCGGACCTTCATCGACAAGGCGTCAGCGGCCAGGAACGTGTACGGGCCGGCATCCAACGGGCGGGTCCGGAACTGCTCGACCTGACCGTCGAGGTCCTTCGCCATCTCGGACACCTGGGACTTCGACAGGCCGGTGATCCCCAACGCCTGGACCGACTTGTCCATCCTGCGGGTGGAAACCCCCAGCAGGTAACACGTCGCGACGACGCTGGTCAGGGCGGCTTCCGCCCGCCGCCGTCGGGTCAGCAACCACTCCGGGAACAACGTTCCCTCCCGCAGTTTCGGGATCGCCACATCGATCGTGCCGCTGCGGGTGTCCAGGTCCCGATGCCGGTACCCGTTGCGTTGATTCGTCCGATCCGGATCCCGCAGGCCGTAGCCGGCGCCACACACACCGTCGGCCTGCGCCGACAACAACGCGTTCACGAACGTGGACAGCATGTCCCGCATCAGATCAGGGCTGGCCTGGGCCAGATGCTCGTGCAGGAACCGTTCAGGGTCGATACTGGGCACAGCGGTCATCGTGATGCTCCTTCTTCGAGTCGGTTTTCGCAGATCACTCGAAGGATCACCCGGTGACCGCGCCTACCTCAGGCAGGACACGCTCACCAGCAACATCGTCGTCGTACACCACTCTGCAGGACTCAACCCCGCCTCCGCCCAGGGACACTGATGCCTTCCTGCACGGTGATTTCCTGCCCGTCAACATGTTGTGGTCGCGCGGGAGAATCACCGGCTTGGTCGACTGGAACGGCGCCCACCGGGGGTCGCGAGCGATCGACATCGGGCACTGCCGGCGATACTTGGCGGCGCTCTATTCGCCCGAGTGGTCCGACCAGCTTCGATCGCTCTATGAGTCAATCGCCGGCGTGCCTCTCAATCCGTGGTGGGACCTGTACGCGCTGCTGCACCATGACGACAGTCAGCCGAAGTGGATCCGCGGTCAGGTTGCTGGGCGTCGTCCCGTTGATGCGGCTGGCATGACGTCTCGGATCGAGGTCGTGATCGAGACAGCGCTACGGCGCTTGGGATAACTGCGGCCGCGGGGTCGAAGTACCGAGCGGACTCCCGAGCGGCACGCGAGTGCTGTCTAAGGGCAAGAATGTGCCGACCGGCCGGCTCATGCTGGTGCTGTCCCCGCAGGACGATGGGATCCTGGACTATGCCGATCACCAACCCATGGCTCGCAGAAGAGTCTCCGACAGGGGAGCTCACGCGCGAGGCGCTTGAGGAACGCATCCTGAACCTGCTCTCGACGCACAACACGGCCGTCATCGCCACGACCAACACCGATGGATCACCCACAGCCACCCCGGTGCGGTACTTCCACCTGGCCTTCGAGATCTTCTACACCAGCTGGGATGCCTCGGTGAAGTCCCGCAACCTACAGCGAGACCCCCGCGTTTCGGTCGGCATCGTTTCTCCGCTGGTTGGTCTGGCCAGCAGCCGCGGCGCTCAGCTGTTCGGCACCGCCCGCACCATCCCACGCGACGATCCCGACGCTGACGTGTACTGGGAGGCAGTGCGTTGGCAATCCGACCACGTGGAACGCGGCCGATCCCTTTCAGAGCCGCCGGGCGACCCACTGACGATCATCACGCCGTCCCGGATCGTCTACACCGAGCATTGGCTCCGACGCACAGGTCACGCACCCCGCCAGATGTGGATGGCACCGCGATCGACTTGAGGGAAGTGCGTCGACACTCGTTGCAAGTTTGGAATCAGCCGCTGCCTGACTTCCGGAGTGACTCTCGGTCCGTGAGAGTCCTTTGCGACACTGGGGGCATGGCCGTCATCGATCGACAGACAGCGCGCGTCATCCCGGTCAGCCCTAGGGGTCGGGTCCTGCTCCTGAGCGGACACGATCCGACGCATCCCGGTACCCCGTTCTGGTTCACGATCGGTGGCGGGATCGAGGCGGGGGAGACTGCCCGGGCCGCAGCGCAGCGAGAGCTGTGGGAGGAAACCGGGATCGACGTTCCTGGGACCGCGCTCGGAGAGCTGTTCCACAGTGAGACCCACACCTACAGCTACGCCGGCGCCGAGATCCGAGCCAGTTCGGTCTACTTCGCCTTGACCATGTCCTCGGAAACCGCAGTGCGGCCCGCCGGCCCAAGCGCGGGAGAGATCATCACCGCAGGCCGATGGTGGCAGCCAGAAGCCCTGCGCAGCGGGCCGGTGGCGAACCCCGATATTCCAGACATCGTCAGTCGTGCAGTTCTCTCGCTCAGTCCGAAGGACTGATCCATGCCCGACCGACCTGAGATCGTGTGCATCTGCGGGTCTGTCCGGTTCGCGGCAGAGATGCTCACAGCGAACCGCCACCTGACGCTCGCAGGCGCCATCGTCGTCGCGCCAGGCATCTTCGCCCGCACAGAGGATCACGAGCCGAATGACAACCTCACGCGCGAACAGAAGGTCGCCCTGGGCGAACTCCACCTGCAGAAGATTGATCTAGCCGACCGAGTTCTGGTGGTGAACCCCGGCGGGTACATCGGCGAGTCCACGCGCCGGGAGATCGCCTACGCCCACAACACCGGAAAGCCGGTGTCGTTCACCGATCCCATCAGACCTGCCCACCTGACGTAAACACGTTGGGAGACAGCAGCTCTCGGGCATAAGTGGGAACCGGCAATATCGGATCTCTTGGTATGCCGCGTCCGTCGGACATGATCTGGCTAGCTCCGCACGCAGGCTCACGAGCAAGACCCTCGCCCCGAAGCCCCGCCAACCAGCTTCGCCGCAGGCCGAGACCACCCTCCGCCAGCTGACCGAATCGTGCATCCGTTGCAAGCTCCGTGTCATAGCGGCAGGTCAGCGAGCTCACCGATGCGCGGGTGACGAATGGCGGGCCGCGATGCGGTTGGCGCGGTCACGTAGATGAGCGCGAAGGGATTCGGGTGCCAGCACTTCGACGTCGTCGACCACCTGCCACAGTGCCCACTCGGCATGCTCGATGTCCTGGAAGGTGACCTCCAACCGGACCGTGCCGTCCATGGTGGGTTCGCCGACGCGGACAGCCAGCGCGGCACGTGCCAGATCGTGTTGCCGAGCGGGGATTGCCGTCACCACCGCGGTGACTTGATCGACTTCGGAGAGGTACTGCGCGCACCGATCGCGCCACAGACGCTCGAGATCGACTCGGTCGAGCCGCTCGGCTGGGAGAGGAAGCTCCTGCGCCGCCAGGATTCGGGACAGCCGGTAGGTGCGGTCGGCGCCGTCTCTGGTCGCCAGTAAGTAGGCCCGGTCTCGCGCGGTGACCAGGCCAATGGGGTGCACCGTCCTCCAGGATGGTGCTCGTCCAGAAGCTGCGTAGTGGATGCGGAGTTGATGTCCGGCGGTCACCGCACGACGGACCTCGATGAGTGCGGACGTGGACGCACTGCCCGCCTCGGGCACGCGTGTCACAAGGTCGGCCTCAGGTTCGATCAGCAGGCGCCGCGCCGCTGCACCTGCGCTGACCCGATGTCCGGCGGGGAGCACATCCACCACCTTGCGCACCGCCGTGGACAGCGCTGCGCCCAGTCCCAGCGCACCGTCGCCGCGGCCCTGCCCCGCGACGAGCAATGCCAGAGCTTCGTCCTGGTTCAGGCCGGCGAAGTCGGCTTCCCAACCGGGCAACAGTGCGAATCCTCCGTACCGACCGCGTTCGGCGTAGACAGGAACGCCGGCCAGGGACAACGCCTCGATGTCGCGCAGCACCGTTCGACGAGACACCTCCAGCTCCTGAGCGAGCGTCGCAGCCGTGACGACTCCACGTTGACGAAGCATCAGCACCAGCGAGATCAACCGTTCGGCACGCACACAGCGACGCTAGCCATATGTGACAGCGGGTGTCACCTTGCCCTGAGAGGTTCGTGCTTGTCAGCAGGTCTCTCGAAAGGAACCAAGATGGAACGCACTGCAATCAACCCGGTCACCTGGTCGTCGGAGATGGGGTTCAATCAGGGTGAACTCGTCGTCGAAGGCACTCGGACCCTGTACATCTCGGGGCAGACGGCCATGAGCAGCGACGGGAAGCCCCGGCATGAAGGCGACATGGGTGCGCAGCTGGCATTGGCTGTGGACAATGTCGAGGCGGTGCTCAACGACGCGGGTATGGCCCTGGCGAATCTGGTGCGGTTGAACGTGTTCACCACGTCTATCGATCAGCTCTTCCCGCACTACGGCGTTTTGGCGGGGCGGCTCGGAGCAGCCGGGGTTGCACCGGCCACGACCATGCTCGAAGTGACGCGGCTGGCCGTACCCGGCCAGATGGTCGAGCTTGAGGGAACGGCCGTCGCCTGACCTCGGCTGGCGGCTGTTTGTGCCGCTCACGCCGGACACCTCGGCGCGAGCGGCACGGCTGAGCACCCGTGCATTCCGCTGTCAGCAGCCTCGGGCCGATGGGGTGCGGGAGTTGTGTGGGGAGAGGCTCGCATCGGTCATCACCTGCAATAATGGGTCTTCAGGTTGACATAATCATTATTATCGGCGATAATGTGACGGTTGTTTCTGCCCTGTCAAGTGCGGGCCGCCACTTCCACACACCCCCGACGTTGACGATCTCGCTGGGGAGGACTGCGGCATCGTGAAGGCGCGCCGCGAGGTCACGTTTAGTCCCGGAGACCCGGAGGCCGTTCTCCCGGCAGGTTTGGCGGAGATCCGGCCCTCGCCAGCACATGAGATCGCTGACATGCAGGCTCGGCGGCCGCGACGAGGCGCACAGATCGCAACGACCATCAGATCCAACAGCGAGGTCTTCTGTGGTGATGAGACCCATCATCCGGCCGTGAGTGTCGTAGACCGGCAGTAACGATTCGATCATTGTTGTTGTCGCCTTACTGTGTTGACCGTGGTGACTGGATGACGTGGCGTTCAGCGCGCAGCTCGTGGTTTGACTTCCGTGATCCGCGCACCTGAACGGAGCCGGGCACGCACGGTGAGCTACGTACTCCTACGCCTGCTGCTCGGTGAGCACGACCTCGTGCTCACCTCTGGCGAGGCCGTCGAGTTCAATATCCACACCTCGATATCCACACCCCCATTCGTTCGCCAACGCGGCAGAGACACCCACACAACTTCTGATGCTGATGGGCACTCAGGGAACAATGCGCGCACGCGCACGCGCGCGCCCGACCCAAACGAGCCCCCGCACCTGAGAGCCGGCGAGCTCGCAAGCGCTAGGCCTGATGCTCTTGGATAGCCCGACTCACCGGGTCGTCAGGAGCCGATCTTGGGCCGGTCCCGCAATTGTCTGCGCGAAGAGATGTCAAGCTTGCTGAAGATGTTGCGCAGATGGGCGTCGACCGTACGAGGACTGATGAACAGCCGAGCTGCCACCTCGTTGGAAGTCGCGCCGGTGGCGACCAGTCGCGCGATGTTTAGCTCTTGCATGGTGAGCTCGTCCTGCGCAGGCCCGGAGCGACTACGAGCCCTCTCGCCCGTGGCACGTAACTCACCGGCGGCGCGCTCGGCGAACGCGTCGATCCCCGCCCCGGAGAACAGGTCGTGCGCAGCGCGGAGGTGCAGGCGGCAGTCCCGCCGACGACCCTCACGTCGTAACCACTCCCCGTAGAGCAGAAGCGCCCGACCCCGGTAGGGCAACAGGGGGCTGTCCTGCAAGAGCTCAACAGCCTGCCGGTAGTGCTCCTCGTCGCCAGTCACCAGCCCGCGCGCGTAGGCGGCAATACCCAGACCGGACCCGGTGCCGCCTGCGGAGGTCCGTTCGGTCAACGACTTCAACGCCACGGTCGCCGCCGCGTGGTCTCCGCAACGAACCGCGGCCTCGATCAGTTCAGGCAGTGCCAGTCCGGCAAGGAGAAGGTCCCCGTGGACACTGGCCTGCTGCGCAGCGGCCAGTGCGGCCGGGTAGTTGGCCAGGCCGTTGTGCAGCACGGCCGCCGCCCAGTGCACGTTGGCCATCAGCTGTCCCGAACCCGAAGCCGTCGCAGCTGCCGTGGCCTCGGCGAACAGCTCAAGCGCGTTCTCGCGGTTCCCGCGTATCGAGGCCAGGTGCAGGCGTGGATAGCTCAGCGGGATCGTCCCGGTCGCATCAGCGATCGCCTCTTCCTCGGCGACCGCAGCCATCGCCTCGGCGAGGTCGCCTGTGAGCACCGCCCTCGATGTCGCCTGGGCGAGACCCAGCCGCAGACCCATCGGGGAGCCTGACTCGCGACCGGTCTTGAGCAGCCACTCCACGATCTCCGCGTGCACAGGCTGGTCCCACAGCTCCCCGGCGATCATGACGGAGAGCGCGGGGCGCCGCACCCAGAGGGGTTCGTCGCCGCCGTCAAGAGCCTTGCGTAGCAGCGGAGCGGCCGCAAGGTGCCCCTGGGTGGACAGGACGGCCAGGGCGTCGAGCACGTCGGGTGTACCGGCTGCCGGCGCGGTGGACCGAGCCGCTTCCAGGACCCGGTCCATGACACCGTGTGCCCGGCCCACGACCATGCTCATCTCCAGCGCATCCAGCAGACACTCCCGCGACTTCTGCGGGTCGACCTCGGCCAGCCGCCGCGCAGCGCGCAGCATGAGGTCCGGGCCCTTTCCGTCGTTGTGTCGCAGGAATGCGATCCGGCCGCGCAGCTGATCGACCTGGGCGTAGCGAAGCGCGTCCAGGCCCGTGGTTTCGACCGTAGCGAGCAGGCTCGCCGCGGTATCGGTGGCGCCCGCCTCCAGATGGGCCTCCGCCGCCGCGATGGTCCGATCGATCCGACGTGCCGCATCCAGCGTCAGCTCGGCCGCGCGTTCGGCAAAGGCCGCCGCGGCGACCACGCCTCCGCGTGCCTGAGCCCGAGCGGCGGACCGTTCCAGGTCGGAGGCGACGTCGTCGTCGGGGCCGGTGCCGGCCTGTGCGCGGTGCCAGACCCGCCGGTCAGGATCCGCGATCGCGTCGGTGGCCTCAGCCAGCACCCGATGGGCGCTGCGACGCCGCTCCGCGTCCGCGACTCGGTAGACCGCAGACCGCGCGAGTGGGTGGCAGAAACGGATGCGGGTGCCGAACTCAACCAGCCCGGTGGCGGTCGCGGCAGCAGTGCTGGTTGGCACATCAATGTCGAGCAGGCGCGCGGCGGGCCAGAGCAGGCCAGGGTCCCCGGTCGGATCGGCGCTTGCGACGATCATGAGCATTTGCGCACCTTCGGGCAGCGTGTCCAGCCGTTCGACGAAACCGCGTTCGATCCGGGTCGGCACCGAGGAAAAGTCCAGCGGGGCGAAGCCGCCGGCGGTAGGCATTTCGAGCAACGCCAGCGGATGCCCGCGGGCCTCGGTCAGGATCCGGTCACGTACCTGTTCGTCGAGCGTTACATGGCTCTGCGACGCCAGGAGCGTCCGCGCCTCGGCATCGCTCAACCCATCGATCACCAGGCCCGGCAGCCGATCCAGCTCGTCCACTGGAGACGGTGTGCGGAATGCGAACATCATGGCGATCCGTTCGACGGTGATCCGCCGGGCGAGGAACGTCAACGCTTGCGTCGACGCGCTGTCCAGCCAGTGGGCATCGTCGATCACGCACAACAACGGCCGGTTCCGGGCGGCTCGCGCCAACAGCTCCAGGGTCGCCAAGCCGATGCGAAACACCTCCGGGGTGCCGGCGGCGAGCCCGAACGCGACCCGGAGCGCGTCGCGGTGCGGCGCAGGCAGGTCGTCGAGCTGGGAGAGCAGCGGGGCGCAGAGCTGGTGCAACGCGGCGAACGGCAGGTCGGCCTCGAACTCCGTTCCGCAGGCCGTGACGACGTCGTATCCGGTCGCCGCGCCGGTGGCTTGCTCGAGCAGTCGGCTCTTGCCGATGCCAGCAGGCCCGCGCAGGACGAGAACCGCTCCCCGTCCATTGCGAGCCGTGTCGAGCAACTCGTCGATCCGGGCGATCTCGACCCGCCTACCAATGACCGGGGTAGAAGACGTCGCCGGGTTCCGCACGTTCTGCATTCTAGTTCTGTTTCTACGTGGCCACTGGACCGGTAGGTGCCATCGGATCTAGGTGGTTTCCACCGACGCGACGACGCCACCGGGCACGCGATTGTTGTTGTGGCATCGCGGACAACCCCTGACACCGGAGACACCAGCCGAGGGAGACCGTGGCCCGCCCAGGGCCGTAGCCGCGAAGAAGGGATCGACATGTCAGTCTTCACCGCTTCCAAGAGCATCACCCCCCCTGCACGGTGGGCGGATTATACCGGCCGCACGCTGATGGCCGTCACCGGACTCTCGACCCTCATTCCATTTGCCAACGGGATCTCGCGGGTCGCCAACGCGCCCGAGGCGTACATGTTGACGGAGTTCTGGCGCACGACCGCCTACCTCGTCTTCGCTGGATTGTGGCTGCTGCTCGCGTGGGCTCCTCGCCGGCAACGTGGCATCTGGGAACTCCTGCTGATCCAGAAGTCGGCCGTCTCCGTGTTCGCTCTGGTGAACCTCGGTGCTACCGACTCGGTGCGGGACAGCATCAGCGACAGCAGCCTCGTGGTGGCAACGCTGGTTGCCTATGTGCTGTGCCGCGGCTGGCAGGCCTGGCGAGCCGATGACGCGGCGGCGCCGGCGATGCGCAGTCCGCAACTGCCTGCCTGATTGGCCGGACAGCTGCCACTACGGCGACCTGCCCACTCACGACCGCCCACTGCGCAGGTTCCACCAGAACGCAGCGGTGCGCAGAAACCTACGAAAGGCACAACCATGCAGCACATGAACAACAAGATCGCCGTCGTCACCGGTGGAGGTTCAGGGATTGGCCTGGCTATTGCGGAGGAGCTCGTCGAGCTTGGAGCCACGGTCGTCATCACAGGCCGTCGCCAGAGCACCCTCGACGACGCCACCAACAGGATCGGCCCTGCCTGTACGGGACAGGTCGCCGATGTCTCCAGCGAGCAGGATATGGCTGCCGTCTACGCAGACGTGGTTGCCAAGCACGGGCGCCTCGACATCGTGATCGCCAACGCAGGTGCGGGGTACCACTCGGTGCTGGGTGCGATCACCGAGAAGGAGTTCGACGCCACGTTCAACATCAACGCCAAGGGCGTCCTGTTCACCGTCCAGACTGCACTCCCCCACATGTCGGCCGGCGGATCGGTCGTGATCGTTGGTTCGACCGCCTCGATCAATCCCCCTCGCGGAATGAGCATGTACGGACGCGCCAAGGCAGCGGTCCGCGACTTCATCCGGTCCTGGATCCAGGACATCAAGGGCACCGGCATCCGCATCAACGTGCTCAGTCCCGGCGCCGTTGACACCGAATCTTTGCGCAACGCCCTCGCCCGCGCACAGGGCGCAGACCAGGTCCAGGTCGGGATCGAACGCATGGGCGCCGGAAGCCCCATCGGACGCATAGCCCAGACCAGCGAGATCGCCAAGGCAGTCGCGTTTCTTGCGTCCGACGACGCCAGCTTCATCCACGGGGTTGAACTGTTCGCCGATGGCGGACTGGCCCAGGTCTGAGAGAAGGAGAACCTCATGAATGACATCAACAACAAGGTCGTGGTCATCACCGGAGCCAGCAGCGGTATGGGAGAGGCAACAGCTCTGCACCTCGCCGAGCGCGGCGCCAAGATCGTTCTCGGAGCCCGACGGGCAGATCGACTCGAGGCCCTGGCAACGCGCATCGTGGGGGCGGGCGGCGAGGCAGTCTGGCTGCCCACCGACGTCAGCCGACGCGCCGACATGGAGGCCCTCATCGCGTTGGCCACCACGACATACGGGCGCCTGGACGTCCTGGTCAACAACGCCGGGATCATGCCGATTTCCGCTATCGACGACCTCAGGGTCGACGACTGGGAAGCCATGATCGACGTCAACATCAAAGGCGTCCTTTACGGCATCGCCGCCTCACTCCCGGTGTTCCGCGCCCAGAACGCCGGTCACGTCATCAACGTTGGGTCCACCGCGACTCTCAGGATTGTCCCGACCATGTCGGTCTACTCCGGCACCAAGATGGCCGTCCGCGCCATCAGCGAGGGACTGCGCCAAGAAGCCGGCGCGGACCTTCGGGTCACGCTCATCACCCCTGGCATGACCTCGACCGAAGGTATGGGCGTCATCCCCGATCCCGAGGTGCGTGTAGGGCTGCAGGCGACCATCGACAAGATCGCCATGCCCGCATCGGCCATCGCCTCCGCCATCGCGTACGCGATCGGACAGCCATCCGGGGTCGACATCGGCGAAGTGGTGGTGCGACCTACCGCGCAGGCGTAGGCACCCGCTCGCTGCACGACCGTAATTTGGCCGTGCAGCGAGACTGCGATGTCGGCTGTCGAGCTGCCAGGTGACCCCAGGTCAGCTGACAGTGCTTCGGCCTTCAGAATGTGGCGCATGAGGCCTCGATGACTGGTTCGACCGCGAGATGGATTGACAGCTTCGCCAAGCTCGCGGGTTCACCGCGCGGTGCTGCGCCGGTACCGCCGTCGGGTGCGCGACGCGGCCGCTGCTCGTTCGTCGACGCTGTTGATGGTCGGCCTCTGGTGAGACGTGATGTCATCGCCGAAGGCCGGTACCGCGGTCGATACGACCGCATCGCTAGACTGGGAATTCGTTCCGATTGTGGCGCGCACGAAGACTGTTCACCGGGCGCTCAGCCCGGTGTCCTTTGACTCCCAGCCGTTCACCGTCGAAGACGACCAGTAGTCGAGAAGGTCGGGGGACCTCATGACCGAGTACGACGACGAGATCGAGCGGGGCCGGTCGCTGGCCGGTGAAGCTGCCGCGGCGAGCGCAGCGCTGAACCGGGAGGCCACCCGGATCGGGGCGGTCGGGGGTCAGCCGGTCCCACCGGACACCGGGACGGCCGCGGGTGACGCGGCGTACCGGACGGCCTGGCGGCGAGAAGTGTTCGCCTCGCAGATGTTCTGGACGTGGGTGAAGCAACAGTCCCGGTTCGTCACTGATCAGGATCTCGGGGTGCTGCTGCGGGTCCTCGCCGGCCAGGACCCCGCCACCGACGACGACCGGGACTCGTGATGGTTCGGCAACCGACCAGGGTGCGGGTGATCCGGAGATCCTCAACCACCTTCGGCAGCGTGCTGGGCGGCCTGCTGTTGCTGACCGGCGCGATCCTCATCCCGATCAGCATGGCCAACGACCCGACCCCGGAGAAACAGGACGCGGCCGAGGCAGCCGTCGGTATCGAGGTGACCGTCACCCGGGTGATCGACGGGGACACCATCGAAGTCCGACGCGACGACGGGGTGATCGGTCGGGTCCGGCTGATCGGTATCAACTCGCCCGAGCTGGCCCACGACGGGAAGCCGGCGCAGTGCGGCGCTGAGATGGCCAGGGATCTCCTGCGGCCACTGAACGGTCAGACCATCCGGATCGCCCACGACGCCAGCCAGGCGGACACCGACAAGTACGACCGCACCCTGGCTTACGCCCGGCACGGCGGCCTGGACGTGGGCGCCGAGCAGATCGGCGCAGGCGCCGCCCGCGAGTACACCTACGGCGCGAGCTTCTACGAGCAGCGCAGCGAGTACGTCCGGCTCCAGAACTACGCCCGCCACCAGAACCTGGGCCTGTGGGGAGAGTGCTGAGATGCGTCAATGCGCGCAGACCGCTATCGAGGTCAGGCGACGCGTTGTACAACAGTGCCCGTGCCTGCGCCGACACCGCATCGAGCAGTGGCAGTAACCGCAACGACAGCAGCGATGTTCCCCCTGGCAGAGGAGACCCGCCCATGACCAGCGACCACAGCACCGCGGAACCGTTCGTCCGCGGCAACGATCGACTCAACCGCATGCTTGCGGATCCGGAGACCGCCCGGCGGGTGGCCGTGATCCGCGCCGGCATGGACGCCGTAGACGCCGAGTCCCGCAAGAAGATGGCGCTGACGCGGCCCCTGCCGGCCGGAGCAGCGAAACCTCCCGCCGGCGCAGTGCGTCAGGAAAACGACGACGAATCCGGCTACGATGCGATCTGGGCCGTCCCGACATTCCCCAAGCCCTTCTCCCGGGACGACGGCATGGTCGTCATCGGGGCCGCCGTCCATCTCAACTCAGGGTGGGATTTCTTCGACGCAGAAGAACCGGCGTACGTCTACGGGCGCGCCGGCAGGATGGGTGCATCCTCCGGTGTGATGATCCGCAAGGCGGCCGTGCGCGGCCAGGTCCTAGAGGGCACTGGTGACCAGTTTCGGCAGCTCTACCTTGGGGACCACATCAAGCGATCGCCCGAGAACGATGCGTATTACATCCAGCGGTTCGCCGCCGGACTCCAAGAGCATTCCCCGTTCTCGTCGCACTGGTGGCCAGCCAGGCGGCCGCCGGCTGCACGCACCTGGTGACTGCACAACCGAGGGCGAGAGTGGTTGTCCTGCAAAGTATTCAAGACTAGTTGACATAATATTTATTATCGGCGCTTGCTTGCGGCGGACGGGAGGGGCTCGAAGGCGCGGAGACAGAAGGTATTTCTCAAACCTCACTGCGCCGACGCAAGTCGGACAGAGCGTGCACCCGGCGTCGGATAGGTTCGTAGTGATTTGAGATGGCCTGCAGCAGTTGCTCCAGATCTCCGGCGGCCGCAGCATCAACGATCTGTGCGTGCGCCCGCGCAGTGGTCTGGAGATCGTCATCAACCGGGCCGAGAACCGGGGCGACGATGGCAAAAACGTCCCAAAAAGCCCCTGTCAGTTGCCCAATGAGATCGTTGCCGAGAGGTTCCATCAGAAGTAGATGAAATTGCCGGTCTTCTTCTAGGAATTCTTCTCCGGCAGAGGCTTTCGTTGCCATCGCATTGGCGATTGTGCGTAGCTCGTCACTCAGGGTGCCGCTGGCCGCCGCCCGGATGATGCCATCGGCCAGGCCCTGTTCCAGCATCTGACGCACCTCGACGAGATCAAGCAGCACCCTCTGGTCATCGGCGCTACTGAGCAGACTTCGAAATGCCAACGACTCCACGAGAGCACTGAAGGACATGCTGCCGACATAGGTACCGAAGCCGTGACGCACCTCGACGATGTCCAACGCCGAGAGCGTCTTGATCGCCTCGCGCAAGCTTCCCCGACTGACGTCGAGCTCAGCGCAAAGCTCCAGCTCGTTGGGCATGGAGTCCCCCGGGCGTAGCTGGTTGCGAACGATGTAGGCCTTGATGAGCTCGACGACGCTGTCCTTGCGGGGATGCCGCGGACCGCGCTGAGCGGGAGAGACTCTTGACGCCAGTTGGGTCATCGCTATTGCCCTTCGTGGATCTGCTGTGGCACATTCAACCCTAGACCACAGACGTTGGATGTCATACGTCTGATGCCATCTACTTTCGCCAGCTGGTCGTTGGACTGTCTGGCTGGGCCGGCTTCCGGGAGATCACCTGCATGCATAGCCGCACGCTTCATCGCCTGGACGGTACGGCGCCCTTGCGCGTGACGTACGCATTGGGACGAAGCCCACCTGAGGCGAGTCGGCCAACACAGTTCGGTCGAAGAGCCACCCTCCGATGGGGCTGCTCGACCCACATCTTGCACACCATCCGCCCGTGTCCGGCCCATCGTCGTCCTGGGAACACCAGCGGATTGGTGAATTCGGCCTGCCCAATTCAACTCCTCCGAAGGATCATCCATGCTCCTGCGCCGCCTGATCTCCGCCGCGACCGCGTTCGTAGTAGTCGCCGCGGTCCCCGTCGCTCTTCCGCTGGTTGCGGGCGCGGCTCCACCCGCGCCCCTGCTGGACTACTCGTCCAGCACCACTTTCAACGGCACCTCCGAGTTCGTGGATCACACCGCCGATCTCAACAGTGTCAGGTCGCTCACTACCGGTTCCGTGGTGGCCAGGTTCAAGACCAGCAGCACTGCGGCAGCCAAGACGATCCTCAGTGCCTCGGACGTCGCTGATCCCTCCAGTAACATCACGCTGTCCGTGAACGCTGGAGCACTGCACTTCGAGGTGCGCGAGAATGTCGGTGCCGCAACGACTTTCGCGACCAACTTGACGGCGCCGGGGACGTACAACGACAACCAGTTCCACACCGTGGCCGTCACGGTCGGAACCGGTGGAACCCGCATCTATGTCGACGGGTACCAGGTCTACGCCGGTACTTCGACCGCCTTCTTCTCGTCCGTCACGGGCCTGGACGGGCTGTGGGTCGGCAAAAACGCCGACGACACCGGTAACCAGTGGTTTTACAGTGGCACGATCGCCTCGGTGAGGGTCTACTCGACCGCGTTGAGCGCGGCTGATGTCCTCACTCTGAGTCCGAGCCAGACAACTCTACTGAGCTACGCGGTGAACCAGAGCTTCAACGGCTCGTCGACGTTCCTGGACAAGACGAGCGATCTGGCCTCGGTGAGCGGGCTGTCGTCCGGCACCATCGCAGCCCAGTTCTCCACCACCAGCACGGCGGTGACCAAGACCCTGCTGAGCGCCTCCAACACCACGAACCCGTCCAGCAACATCACCCTGTCGGTCAACAACGGCAACCTCTACTACGAGGCACGCAGCAACGGGACCTACAGCGCGAAGGTCGAAGTCCCCGGCTCCTACAACGACGGCGCCGTTCACACCGTGGCGATCGCCATGACCTCCACAGGCGGCCACCTGTACGCAGACGGCTACCGGGTCGGCTGGGTCTCCACAGCGGGCTTCTTCTCCTCTATCAGCGGTCTCAACGGCATGTGGATCGGTCGGAATGTCGACAGCGGTGGGGGGCAGTGGTACTTCAACGGCACCATCAACTGGGTGCGCGTCTACTCCTCGACACTGAACGACAGCGAGGTCAAGAACATCTCCGGGGCGAGCGCTTTGAATTATCAGTCCGTCTTCGACGACGGGTACGCCTCGTCCAAGAACTACCGCATCCCCGCCTTGCTCCGCACCCAGGCCGGCACCATCCTCGCCGCCGCCGATCAGCGGGTCCCCTCTGCCGCCGACAGCCCCAACGACATCAACACTATTCTTCGCCGTAGCACCGACAGCGGAGCCACCTGGGGATCACCGCAGGTACTGCTCAACTACCCAGGAACCGGCGCCGCCGGCGCGTCCACCATCGACTCGGCGATGGTCCAGGACTCTGGAACGGGTCGGATCTTCCTGCTCGTCGATCACACCCCCGGCGGCATCGGCCAGGTGAACGCCCAGGCCGGTACCGGGTACGACGCGAACGGCTATCAGGTCCTGACCGACACCGGCGGCGCCGCATACAGCCTGCGTCCCAACGGCACCGTGTACACCAGTGGCGGAACACTGACCGGCTATACGGTCGACTCCGCCGGAAACGTGACCCTGGCAGGGGCGGCGAGAGGCAACATCTACCTCAAGAACGGCGCCGACCCGAACCAGTCGCTGCTGGAGGCACGCACGTTCTTCCTCAAACTCATCTACAGCGACGATGACGGTGTGACGTGGTCGAACCCGGTCGACCTGAACACGCAGGTCAAGGAGTCATGGATGACCTTCATCGGGACCTCTCCAGGCAATGGCATCGAACTTCAGCACGGCGCGCACGCCGGCCGGCTGGTCTTCCCGATCTACTACACCAACGGTAACGGCGTGCTGTCGTCCTCGACTATCTACAGCGACGACAACGGCGCCACCTGGGACCGTGGCGCCTCACCCAATGACGGCCGCACGTATGGCGGTGCAACGATCCAGTCGCAGACTGCCACCGCGTCCGGTGCGAGCCTGCACGAGGCTGCCATAGCCGAGAAGTCCGACGGCACCATCCGGATGTTCATGCGCAACAGCAGCGGAACCGGCAAGGTGGCCATCGCCACCAGTGCAAACGGCGGTGCGAGCTGGTCTCAGGTGACGTTCGACGCGGCCTTGCCAGACATCTTCTGCCAGCCAGCTGCTCTGAGTTACCCGGACCTGGGCGACGGGAAAGACCGGATGCTGTTCGCCAACTCCACCAGGTCAGGCCGCAACGACGGCGTCGTCCGGCTGAGCGAGGACGGCGGCGCCACCTGGAAGTACTCCCGCACGCTCAAAGCGAACGGATACGCCTACAGCAGCATGATCACACTGCCCGGCGGCGACATCGGCGTGTTCTGGGAAGAGCCCTACACCGGCATCAACTTCAGCAGAGTGCCGCTGAGCTGGCTCACCGCATCCAAGTCCTAAGCCTTCCGCAAACCCACTGTCACAGCGCCGCCGGACCACGATTCGGTCCGGCGGCGCTGTGACGCGCGTGAAGTGCTGAATCTGTTCAGGCGGGGCTCTTGCACTCTCCCCTACCGCTATGGCACAGTCCCCATAGGCATACGACGTTGGATGTCCTACGTCTAACTCTCCCCCGTCCAGCTCACCTACCCCGCGAGGACAAGGCCGTCCTCGACAGGCACCCGGAGGTTCTTCATGAGCAGTTCTCTTCCCACCCCCGTTGATCTCCCCCTCGCCGCCGCCGGCATGAGCAGACGATCCTTCTTGCGGTTCAGTGGGTCGCTCGCAGTCGCCGGAGCTCTGACGGCCTCCCTCGCGGCCTGCGGTGGTCCCGAGTCCAGCTCCAACGCCGGCCAGGGCACCCCGGCATCGGGCCTGGACAATGTGGACGCCGTGATCGGCTATAACAACAACAGCAGCTGGGATCCGCTGAACACCGGCTCAGCGTTCGCGATGGCCGCGCACAACCACGTGTACGAATCCCTGTGGGATGCCGAAGCCGTCAGCCGCAAGCCCTTCGCCGCGCTGGCCGCACAGATGCCGCAGGACCCGGGCGCCACCGAGTGGACGGTCAAGCTCCGCGACGGAGCAACCTGGCACGACGGCAAGCCGGTCACCGCAGAGGATGTCGTCTACTCGTTCGGCCGCGTCCTGTCGACCGACAAGGCCGTGCTGACGAACGCCTTCTTCGCCAGCTGGCTGAAGGAAGTCACCAAGGTCGACGACAGCACCGTGAAGATCACCCTGAAGTTCCCGTTCGCTGCCGCAGTGCAACGGTTCTCGATCGTCAAGATCATTCCGAAGCACCACTTCGACGGGCAGGCTGACGACTTCTTCAACCTGGGTGCCAACGCGCTGGGCTCCGGACCGTTCAAGGTCGCCGGCCACCAGGATACCTCGTTCACCAAGTTCGCCGCCCACGACGGCTACAACGGGCCCCTCAAGCCTGCCTTCAAGACCATGCAGTGGAACGTGTCCGTCGACGCTGCTGCTCGGGTCGGTCTACTCACCTCCGGGGTCGGCGGTGTGCAGGTCAGCGACAACATCCCCCAGGACAACATCGATGCGCTCAAGGCCAAGGGCCTCACCGTCGAAGGCGCCGACAGCATGAATCTGCTGGGCCTGGCGTTCAACACGAGCAAGAAGCCGTTCGACGACGAACGCGTTCGTCAGGCACTGCGGATGGCGATCGACACCCAGAAGCTGATCGACGTCGCCATCGCCGGTAAGGGCACGCCCGCCACCGGATTCCTGCACGAAGCCAGCCCCGACTACGCCAAGGCCGCGACACAGTTCGACTACAACCCGACCAAGGCGAAGCAGTTGCTGGTCGAGGCGGGAGTCAAGTCGCTCGAGGTGCGCTTGCTCTCGACGAACATCTCCTGGACCAAGATCGCGGTCAACACCATCAAGGAAGGGTGGGATGCCATCGGCGTCAACACCACCCTTGATGTCCAGGAGACCGCCGCGTTCAACTCGAAGGTGGCGGCGGGAGATCCTGCCGATGCGCTCACCTTCTCGGGTAACCCGAACCAGTTCGGCGCGGACGCGGACCTCAACATCCGGTGGTTCTACTCGAAGTCGACGCCGTTCCTGCCGTGGAACAAGTGGGGCGACACTCCGGAGTACCAGGAACTCGACCAGCAGCTGCAGGCAGCGCTCGAGGAAGCCGACGCCACCAAGCACAAGCAGCTCATCGACAAGGCCATGGACTTCATCGCCGAGCAGGCGGTGATCTACCCGGTGATGCACATGCAGCTGTTCACCGCGTGGGACCCGACCAAGCTCAGCGGCTTGCAGCCATTGGACATCCCCGGCCTCAACCTCACCAAGGCCAAGCGGACCGCCTGACCGTCCAACGGGGGGCGAGCGCCCCGTGCCGCTGACGTGTGCGGCCGGCGCTCGCCCCATCCGACGTTGCGATCTGCTGAAAGGAGAACCGGATCATGGCCGTGGTGCTGCGCCTCCTGGGTCGCCGGTTGATCTTCCTCATCCCGTTGGTGCTGGGGATCATCCTGTTCGTCTTCACCGTCATGCAGTTCTCCGACACGGATCCGGCCATCGCCGTGTTCGCCGATGCGCCCGTGTCCCCCGACCAGCTCGCGCAGTTCCGTGAGGCCAACGGGCTCAACGATCCGTTCTTCGTCCGCTACTTCGACTTCCTCGGGCAACTCGTGCAGGGCAGGTTGGGCAAGAGCCTTGCCACCGGCGAGAGCGTGACCCACATGATCGCAACCTCGTTGCCGCTGACTCTGCAGCTGACCTTCCTGGGTCTGATCATCGCTCTGGTGCTGGCCACAGTGTTCGGCATCGTCTCGGCGATCTTCCGCGACCGGTGGCCCGACCAGCTGATCCGGATCGTCACCCTGCTCGGCGTTGCGGCGCCGTCCTTCTGGGTGGCACTGCTGCTGGTGCAGTGGCTGGCGATCGACCACGCGATCTTTCCCGCGAGCCGGTACGTCAACCCCGCCGATTCCATCAGCGGCTGGCTGCAGACCATGACCCTGCCCTCCATCTCCCTGGCCCTGCCGATCGCTGCCCAGATGACCCGGATCATCCGTACGTCGATGGTCGAAGAACTGGACAAGGACTACGTCCGCACCGCCCGCGGCGGCGGTCTGCCACCGATCGTGGTGGTCGGGCGCAATGTGCTGCGCAACGCGCTGATCAATCCCTTGAACGTGTTGGGTCTGCGGATCGGTTACCTGATGGGCGGCGCCGTGGTCATCGAGCAACTGTTCAACCTGCCCGGGATGGGCCAGGTCATGATCGAGGCCGTCAAGAACAACGAACCCGCAATCGTGCAGGGCGCGGTGCTGACCATCGCCCTCGGCTTCGTCGTCATCAACCTGATCGTGGACGTCCTCTCGTTGATGGCGAACCCGCGGCTTCGGAGTCACGCATGAGATCCCAATTGGCACAGAAGCTCTCCACACCCGGCATGCGACTGGGTCGGCTGACCGCCGTCGGCTGGATCGCCGTCCTCGTGATCAGCCTGATCGTGCTCGGCGCGCTGTTCGGGCCGATGCTGATCAGCATCGATCCCAACCTGCAGACCGTCAGCGCCGACAAGGCCCCCAGCGCCCAGCACCTGTTCGGTCTGGATGGTCAAGGACGCGACATCCTCGCCCGGTTGGCGCAGGGTGCCCGCTGGTCCCTCGCGATCGGGCTGGGAGCAACCGCCATCGCGTTGGTCGCCGGCGCCGTCATCGGGGCCGTGGCAGCGACCAGTCGCAAGATCATCGACGAACTCATCATGCGACTGCTGGACATAGTGATGGCCTTCCCCGGCATCGCACTGGCCGCGGTCCTGGTCGCCGTCTTCGGACGATCCCTGCCGGTGCTGATCATCGCGATCGGCTTCCTCTACACGCCGATGGTCGCGCGGATCGTCCGGGCCAACGTCCTGGCCCAGTACGGCGAGGACTACGTCGCTGCCGAGAAGATCATCGGAGCCCGTTCCTTCTTCATCCTCGTCCGCCACGTAGCGGTCAACTGCGCCGCTCCGATCCTGGTGTTCTGCACCGTCCTGGTGGCCGATGCGATCGTCTTCGAGGCGTCGCTCAGCTTCATCGGTGCCGGCGTGCAGCAGCCCTTCGCGTCCTGGGGCAGCGTCATCGCCGAAGGCAAGGATCTTCTACTGCTGGGCGGCTGGTGGGCCACCGCATTCCCGGGACTGCTGATCTTCCTGACGGTGGTGTCCCTGAACATCTTGAGCGAAGGAATCTCCGACGCCCTCGCCGCCCCATCGGCGAAAGCCGCCAAGGCGGCAAAGGTAGCTGCCGTCGCAGAAGAGATCGACGCCGTCGAACAGACGGGAGCGGCAGCGCCGGTGGAACTTCCCGGCCTCGCCGAGGCCGCCGACCGGATTCGTCCACGGCTGCGCGACTTCTCCGACATAGCACCGGTGTTGAGCGTGCAGGATCTGACCATCCGGTTCGCCGGTCGCCACAACGGAGTCAACGTGGTCGACGGGGTCAATTTCGACGTCCGGCCCGGCGAGGTGCTCGGACTGATCGGCGAGTCCGGCTGCGGCAAGTCGCTGACCTCACTGGCGATCATGGGCCTGGAGCCGCGGGGCGCTGAGGTCGGCGGACGCATCACCTTCGACGGCCGCGATCTGCTGACGCTCAACCCGGCACAGCGCCGCGCCCTGATGGGCCGCGGGATCGCCATGATCTACCAGGACGCGTTGTCCTCGCTGAACCCGGCGATGACCATCAAGCAACAACTGGGCCAGTTCATCCGCCGCGGCGGCAAACGCACCGCAACGGAACTGCTCGAGCTGGTCAACCTCGACCCCCAACGGACGCTCAAGGCGTTCCCGCACGAATTGTCCGGCGGACAACGCCAGCGTGTGCTCATCGCCATGGCGCTCTCCCGGGAACCCAAGCTGATAGTCGCCGACGAACCGACCACCGCGTTGGACGTCACCGTGCAGGCCCAGGTGATGAAGCTGCTGCTGCGACTCAAGGACGAGCTCGGCTTCGCACTGGTGCTGGTCTCGCACGATCTCGCCCTGGTCTCCGACATCGCCGACCGCATCGTGGTGATGTACGGCGGCCGGGTCGTCGAATCCGGCGCGATAGACCAGGTGATCGGCCGACCTGAGCACCACTACACCCGAGGACTGCTGTCGGCAGTGCTGTCGCTGGAGGTGGGCGACCGCACCCTCACCCAGGTCAAGGGAGTGGTGCCCTCACCGGCGGACTTCCCGCCCGGCTGCCGCTTCGCCGGACGATGCCCGATGGCCACGGCAGAATGCCGCACCGAACAGCCGCCGGCCGTGCAGGCACCCGACGGCCATCTCGTGGCCTGCCACCACCCCGCAAGCACTCCCGACCGCCCCGGAAGGATGAAAGTGCTCGTATGAACCCCGCTCCGTACAATCCGTCCATCGCTGTCCCGGCCACCGCAACGAACGACGGCACCGTCAACCCGGACGCGCAGGATCTCCACGACGTCCTCGCGCGCCACGATCCGTCCGGCGTGCCGGTGATGGAGCTGCAGGATGTCAATGTCCGGCATCGCATCAACGGATCGCAGCTGTTCTCCAAGGACACCGTCTATGCATTGACCGGCGCGAACCTCACCGTGCGCGCCGGGGAGACGGTGGGCATCGTCGGCGAGTCCGGCTGCGGGAAATCCACGCTCGCCCGGACGATCGTCGGTCTCCAGCAACCAGCGCAGGGCCGCGTCCTGTTCAAGGGCAACGCTCTCTGGGAGATGAGCGCCCAACAGCGGCGCGTCGAGTTCGGACGCAATGTCGGCATGATCTTCCAGGACCCCTCCACCGCGCTGAATCGCCGTTTGCCGGTGCGGCTGATCATCCGGGATCCGCTCACCGTGCACGGCGTGGGCGACACGGCCGCACGCGACGCCAGGGTGCGCGAGCTGCTCGACCTCGTCGGCCTTCCGCTCAGCGCCGCCGATGCCCTCCCGACGCAACTGTCCGGCGGGCAACGCCAACGGGTCGCGATTGCTCGGGCGTTGGCTCTGAACCCGTCCCTGCTGGTGGCCGACGAACCCACTTCCGCGCTCGACGTCTCTGTCCGGGCACAGGTGCTGAACCTGTTGCTGCAACTCAAGGAAGAGCTGCACCTGGCGCTGGTGTTCATCTCCCACGACATCCAGACCGTGCGCCGGATGAGCGATCGGATCGTGACGATGTACCTCGGCCGGATCGTCGAAGAGCTTCCCAGCGAACACATTCCACAGGGGATCCGGCATCCGTACACCCGGGCATTGTTCTCCGCCACCCCCAGCATCATCGAGGAGATCCATCCCATCCCCCTCGACGGGCCCGTGCCCTCGGCCGTGCACCCACCAAGCGGCTGCCCGTTCCATCCACGCTGCTGGAAGGCCAGCGCTGAGTGCGCCACGTCGATGCCGCCCGTCGAAGTACTCAGCCGGATGCCGATGAGGACAGTGCGCTGCTTCCACCAACTGACCAGGCCGGGAGAGGCACCCGAAGAATCCCTGACCGGCTGACGAAGCGCTGCCGCCAGTCCTTCGCCCCAACCGACGCACAGCACCGCACAGCTCCGCTCCGCACAGCACCGCACCGCACCGCACCGCACCGCACCGCACCGCACCGACTGGAAAGGCATCACATGGCCGAGGTCAGACCGATCCGCGTGGCAGTCCTGGGCACCGGGTTCTTCGGCACCGCACTGGCCACAGCGGCACAGCAGCACCAGCAGTTCGACGTGATCGCCGTCAGCGACCTGAACGCCGAGTCCGCGGAGGCGCTGGCCACTGCGGTAGGCGCCAGGACCGCCAACCCGCGGGAGCTGATCTCCTGCAACGACGTCGATCTGGTCATGGTCGCCACTCCGAACCACACCCATGCCGCGACTGCGATCGAGCTGCTCAGGGCCGGGCGACATGTCTTCGTCGAGAAGCCGCTGGCCATCACACGAACCGATGTCGAGGATGTCCTCGCGGCTGCGCACACCAGCCAGGGGCTCCTGATGGTCGGCCACATCCTGCGCTGCCTGCCCGGAGTGCAACGGCTCCATCGGGAGGCGACCAGCGGAGCACTCGGTCAGCTCCTGGAGGGCCGTGCCGTGCGATCGCGTCTGGTCCACCTGCCGGAAGACACAGCGGACTGGTGGAAGCTGGATCGACGCCGCAGCGGTGGTGAGCTGCTCCACGAGATCCACGAACTCGACCTGCTCGTCTGGATCTTCGGTGTACCCGACGCCACCAGGTGCGTCGCCGGCGCCACCCCCGACCGACCGGGGGATCACGCCCCGACCGTGCACCGCACCACGATGACCTTCCAGAACAACGCCATCGCAGTGCACGAGGTGTCGACCTCGGCCCATCACCCGGAGTGGTCCCTGCGGGTCACCGGCAGGGAGGCGGCCCTGGTCGCCGACTTCCGCACGTCCACGGTCGTCAAGTACGTCGACGGAACCGTGACAGAGCAGTGGGAACTGTTCAATGGAGCGAGCGGAAACGACTCGCTGCGTGCGGCCTCCCGCGCCCGGCAGGCCTACAACGCCGCGGGCGCGACGACCCCGGAATGGATGCAGCAGGCCGTCGCTGCCGAACTCGACGAGGTTGCTGCGGCGATCCATCGAGGCAGCAGCGCCTTGCTGGCGCAGCCCGGTACCGCGGTGCTGACAGCACTGCGTGCCGAGGACAGCGACGCCGCGGTCCCTGTGGTGCTCACGTGAGCGTCGGCGTCGCGGTGATCGGCAGCGGAGCGATCGCCCGCGACCATCTGGCCGCGCTCGCGCAGATCCCCGAACTGGACGTCCGCTACGTCTACGGGTCCGATCTTTCTCGGGCCACGGCCGTGGCTGCGCACTACCCCGGCGCCATTCCCACCACCGACCTCGACCGGGTCCTCGCCGATCCGGCGGTGCACGGTGTCGACATCGTCAACGCCACTCCGGATCACGCACGGGTCGCCGTGGCCGCGGGCCGCGCCGGGAAGCATGTGCACGTCGAGAAGCCGGCCGCGCTGAACGTGGAGGACTTCGACGCCATGACGGCCGCGACCGCGGCGACCAGCCTGATGGTCGGCCAAACCGTCCGCTTCCAACCGGCCGTCGCCACGCTGGCCGCCGCGGTCCGTGCCGGCTCGATCGGCCGTCCCCGACTGACCCACGTCAGCTGGTACACCGGTTACGTCTGGCCCGGCGGGTGGCGCGGATGGCAGTTGGATCGCGAGAAGTCCGGCGGCCACCCGGTGCACAACGGCAGCCATTGCCTCGATCTGGCTGTCTGGCTGCTGGGCAGGGCGCCGGTGCGGGTCTTTGCGCGTTCCTTCCCCAGCTTTGCTGCCGGGATGCAGGTTCCCGACAGCTTCCACCTCACGGTGCGATTCGACGACGACTCGTTGGCGCTGCTGGAGATCTCCTATGCACTGCGCAAGCACGCTGATGTGTTGCGACGCATCGTGGTTGCCGGAACCGAAGGCACGCTCGCGCACAGCACGGAGGATGACCCCGGGCTGCACAGCGACGCGATCCGCCCGGCACCCAGCTCGGTCGAGAACGCGATGACAGCCCAATTGACCCACTGGGCGGAGGTGATCACCGGGCGCGCCGCCCCACTGGTCCGAGCCGTAGAGGTCCGCACCGCCCTGATCACCGCGCTGGCCGCCCAACGCTCCCTGGACACCGGGCGTGCCGTGGAGATCACCGACACCGGGATGGCAGATCAAGCAGTGATTTCCTCATGAACACCATCGTCCCGACACCGAAGCTCCGCGTTGGTTTTCTGTCCGGGATCCGGCACGCAGTTCCGTATGCGCAGATCCTGGCCGACCATCCCCGCGTGCAGCTGGTCGGCGTCGCCGAGGATCCTGACACCCCTTCCTGGATGCAGGACGACTCTGCCTCAGCGGCAGCGACCCTCGGCATCCCCTTTTTTGCCCGCGTCCAGGACCTGCTGGCCGCGGATGCCGCCGACCTGGTGATCGTGTGCAGTGAGCCGACCCGCCACGCAGACCTGGCGATCCGCGCCCTCGAGGCCGGCAGACATGTGCTGATCGACAAGCCTGTCGCGACAACCGTCGCCGACGCCGACCGGATCGCCGCAGCTGCCACGGCGTCCGGCGCCACGGTCAGTGTCGTCAACCGGCTGGCTTCCCCAGCGGTGCAGCGTCTTCGGCGCTGGATCGATGCCGGACACCTCGGTCTGCCGCTGCACGTCGACGTCGAGTGGTTCGCTTCCGGCGCCCACTTCGCGACGTCCGTCGAACGACCGGAACTCGTCGTCGACCCGTCGTTGTCCGGTGGCGGTGAACTGCTCAATTTTCTGCTCTACCCCGTTGACTACATCCGCGAGCTCACCGGGCTCGAGACCGTCGAGATCCACTGTGAGGCAGCGACTCTCTTCAGCGCAGCACACAAGGAGGCGGGGGTGGAGGACACCGCCATCGTCTCCCTGCTCCTGCAGAACGGGGTCACCGCCACCGTCACCCTGGGCCGGATCCCGGCCGCGCCCGGATCGGGGCCGGTGTCCTGCAGCATCCGACTGCTCGGATCCCACGGTCACGCCGTCGCCGACGACGACCACCCGCAGGTGACCCGCTACGGAACAGGGACCGAATCGATCAGTGCGGTCCCGGTCGACGGACCCAGCTCGACAGCCATCCTGCGCAGGTTCCTCAACGACCACGTCGACGCTGTGCTCGACAAGAAGCCACCTCGCTACACCCTCGCGCAGGCCTGCGCATCGCTGCGGGTCATCGAGGCTGCTTACGCCTCCACCCGCAGCGGCCAACCAGTCCAGCTCGCTCGCACCGCCACACCAGTCCTCAAGGAGAGTCCGTGACCATCACCGCCCAGCCACTGAACGCCCATCCCATCGCGCCGCGCTACACCGGCGTCATCCCGCCGGTCGTGACGCCTTTGACCGCCGACCGCGAGGTAGATGTCCGCTCCCTGGAGCGGCTCGTCGCGCACCTGCTCACCGCCGGCTGCTCCGGACTGTTCCCGCTCGGCAGCTCCGGGGAGACCGTGTTCCTCACCGATCGGCAACGCGACCAGGTACTCGACGTGGTCGTGCGCACCGCTGCCGGACAGGTTCCCGTCCTGGCCGGAAGCATCGAGACCACCACACCCCGCGTCATCGACAGGGTCCGCGCTGCAGAGAAGCTCAGCGCAGATGCCGTGGTCATCACCGCACCCTTTTATGCGTTGGTCGGCGCCCACGAGATCGATCGCCACTTTCGAGCGGTCCGCGCCGCCACCGGACTGCCGGTGCTGGCCTACGACATCCCGGTGTGCGTACACACCAAGCTGACCAACGATCTGCTGGTCGAGCTGGCAAGGGACGGCGTAATCGACGGCGTCAAGGACTCCAGCGGCGATGACGTGGCCTTCCGCAAGCTCGTGCTCACGCTCACCGATCTCGGGCTCACCGGCTTCTCGGCGCTCACCGGGCACGAGGTCGTCGTCGACGGGATGCTGCTGGGCGGTGCCGACGGGTCCGTGCCCGGTCTGGCAAATGTCGACCCGGCCGGCTACGTCCGGCTGCACGCGATGGCGGCCGCCGGTGACTGGACTGGTGCTGCGGCGCAACAGAATCGGCTCACGCAGCTGTTCAAGATCGTCGATGCCGCGGATCCCGCGACTACGTTCGGGGCGACCCGCGGGGTCGGCGCCTTCAAGACGGCACTGATGCTGCTGGGCATCATCGACAGCAATCAGGTCAGCCTCCCCATGCGTGCGCTGGACGACAGCGAGAGCAAGAAGGTGCGAGTTCACCTGGAAGCAGTCGGACTGCTGTGAGGCGACCCGACGACCTCCGATGCGGCGCCGGCACGCCGCCGGCAGCGGCGGTGGTCGGCGTCGACATCGGTGGAAGCAAGACGGCCGCCGGCATCGTCCTGGCCGACGGAAGCATCATCGCCCGCGCTCAGATCCTCACGCCGAGCGCTGCGGGTGCGGCCGCTGTCCTCGATGCCACTGCGGCCCTCATCCAGCGCCTGCTCGCGGAGATGCCGGTGGAGCTGATCGGCATCGGGGTCGGCAGCGCCGGGGTGATCGACACCGATCGCGGCACTGTCATCTCCTCCACCGACACGTTCCCCGGGTGGGCGGGCATAGACCTGCGATCGGAGCTCGCATCTCGCACCGGTGTGCGGGTGGCCGTCGACAACGATGTCGACACCCATGCGTTGGGAGAACTTCGAGCGGGAGCTGCCCGCGAGGCCAGGAACCTGGTGTACATCGCCGTCGGAACCGGGGTGGGAGCAGCGATCGTCCACGACCGTCGACTGGTCTCCGGATCCCGGCACGCAGCCGGCGAGATCGGGCATCTGCCAACACCCCTGGCCGGCACTCGGGTCTGCACCTGCGGTGTAACCGGCCATCTGGAAGCGGTCGCCGCCGGACCGGCCATGGTCGCCCACTACACAGCGCTCAGCGGGACTGCCGTGGGCGGACTCCCACAGGTTGCGGCGGCAGCCGACGCCGGTGATCCGATCGCGATCTCAGTGATTCGGGAAGGCGGCGCAGCACTCGGACAGGCGATCGGTGGTCTGCTCAACGTGCTGGATCCCGACCTCGTCGTCATCGGCGGCGGCGTCGCCCAGCTCGGGGAGCTCTGGTGGGACGCCGTCCGCACCGGGATCAGGACGGAGGCGATCCCGATCCTGCGCGACACCCCTGTCGTAGCAGCACGTCTCGGCACTGATGCTGCGATCCTAGGCGCCGCCAGCCTCATCTGGAAGGAAGCATGAACTACCTGACCAATGCTGCCAAACTCGAGATGCTCAAGGGCAGGCTCGTGGTCTCGTGTCAGGCATACCCCGGGGAACCCATGCGCCACTCCGACACCATGACCAGAGTGGCAAGAGCTTGTCTGATGGGTGGAGCCGCAGGCATCCGGGCACAAGGTCTCTCAGACCTGAACGCCATCCGCAAGATCACCGACAACCCCATCATCGGCCTGGTCAAGTCAGGCAACCGCGGCGTCTTCATCACCCCAACCCTTGAGTTGGCTCTCGCAGTCACGCAGACCGGTGCTGACATCGTCGCGATCGACGGGACCACACGGCCTCGACCCGACGGACTTTCCCTAACCGAGGTCGTCACACGTCTGCACGCCGACACCTCCGCGATGGTCATGGCGGACATCTCGACGCTGGAGGAAGCACTTAACGCTGTCGACGCCGGCGTCGATGTCATTGGAACCACATTGGCCGGATACACCCCCTACAGCAACAAGACCGACGGGCCTGACCTCGAGCTGCTTTCCGCCATAAAGAACTCCACCGGCACCCCGGTAGTAGCAGAAGGACGCATTCACACCCCTGAACAGGCAGCTAATGCGCTCCAGCTCGGTGCTCACAGCGTGGTCGTCGGTACAGCGATTACCCACCCGAGCACCATCACCAGTTGGTTCGTCAACGCTCTTCCCAATCACCGGTAGGTGACGGAAAGGCCCCCAGGTCCTGACCGGAACGCTCTTCGGCCTGTACAACCTGCCTCTGCCCGTCACCTGATCGGCCACCAGGCACACCGGCAGCTTGCGCGACTAATGACGTCGGCGCCCTTCGCGTCAAGGATTCTCGTCACCTCGCTCAGACAGAAGGACCCCACCGGGACTGTCATTCAGATGCCGCTGATCATCATCGCGACCCCACCCCTTGTGTCCAAGGTTCGCAGCAGGGTCTTGTCCCGCGTGTGGAAAGCAACCGATCGTTACCTTTACATCAGCGCCAAGTTGTAAAGCTTCCCGTGTACGCGCCAAATCTGAGGTTGCGTTACAACGTAAAGCGGACACGACTTCCGCGACACTTTCTCTCCTGTCACTCCCGTTCTCGGGATGGCCGGGTCGGGACTGTCTCGGTATGGGCCGGAGGTCTCCGAAGCGCCCCTACGCGCGGGGATGGGGAACAGGCGTAGTCATCCATGGCCACACTCCGCCTGCCGCGATCAGCGAGGCCCGAACCGGCCCCGCCCGTCCGGGTGATGATTGGCTGACGCAATCTGGCAGGGTCGCACCATGACCGTCACCCTCGATGGCCACTACAGCCCGGTCTCGCAGAAACCGCGATGACCGTCGGCGTCGTGGCGTGGCCCGACATCGAACTGTCGCGGGCCGTAACCGCGATCTGGCGCGCGGTGGCCGACGCTGGCTGCCCGTCCCTCGTCGGAACAGTGCAGATCCCCCACCTCTCGTTCGTGGTGGCCGACTCGTTCAACGGCGACGCGGTAGCCAGAGCGTGCGGCGCGGTCCCCCGCGAGCCGATCCAGATCGACGCCGTCACCATCGGTGTCTTCCCTGGCGGGATCGTCCACCTGGGCATCCGCCCGACAACCGCACTGCTCGAAGAGCACCGCCGCGTCCAGGCCGCCGCCGCGCCGTATCTCGTCGAACCGTGGCCGTATTTCGCACCCGACGAGTGGACGCCGCACATCACCATCGCCATGGGCCTGGACTCCGACCAAGTAAGCCGCGCCGTCAGTGCCACCCTGACGTCGCTCCCTCTTAGCGGACACCTGGTTCGCGGCGGCATCGAGGACGGCGACACCGGCCACCGGATCCTGCTGCAGTGACCGCGCGAGCGAGAGTGCTTCTACCGAGTCCATTGCCGCAGGTGAGGACAGGCACGTGCGTTCGCACTGACCACCGTGCCAAGATCCAGGGATGAGCGTGCGGGGGCAGAGCCGACGATCCCGACCACTGGGTAGGACGGCGCACTGGATCGTTGCGACGGTGGTGCTGATATCCCTCGTCACCAGCTGCGACGGCGGTGCTGCCTCCGGACAGCCGTCACCGACACCCGCAAGTAGCACGATCACAACGACCGGAACGGTCACCAACACGGACGTGCAGCCCAACACGGTCCGGCTTCAAGCCACCCCATCGACGGGGATGTACGACGTGCCCTTCATCAGCACCGTCAGCGGTCTCAGACCCGGCGAACAGGCAACACTTCGTCTGGACACCGCCGCTGCGGACGGCACCGACTGGACATCCCAGGCGGAGTTCATCGCCGACGAACACGGAGGCTTCAACACCCGCCAAGTACCGTCCGCGGGCGACTACCGTGCCGCCGACCCGATGGGCCTGACAGAGACGCTGACGCCCGGCCGTCTCGGAGCAAGCTTCATCGGACCGACCCCGTTGGTGATGACCGAGAGCGTCCAGGTGGACGGTCGCACCGTCGCGACGACCACGCTCACCAGACTGCTGCCCAGCGGTGCCGGCGTCACCCGGACGCAGCTACGGCCGGCATCCGGCGGCCTCTACGCAGACATGTTCCAGCCCAAGCGGTCTGCCACGACATCGCGGACCGCGGTCCTGGTCATCGGTGGCTCCGAGGGCGGCAACGCCGGCTCATCGATCGTGGCCGCCGCGTTGGCATCCCGCGGCTACCCGGCGCTCTCACTGGCGTACTTCCACGAACCAGGACTCCCCACGAACCTCGAGCGCATACCACTGGAATACTTCCGGTCCGCGATCACCA